>NZ_JBVJWD010000001.1:435014-517297 GCF_055602785.1 Streptomyces sp. NPDC037301 | reverse complement strand
GGGTGCGTAGGGGACCTTTTTCTTTTTCAACTCCTTTGTCCGCGCTGCGGAACGCCCCCTCCCTCCCGGCTGGGCAGAGCGGTGGGGCGGGACCCCCACAGACCCCCCCCCCCACTGTCGTACGGATCACACGGCGACCGCGGTCACCGCGCAGATCACGGGCTCCGCTACGGCGTGACCTTCTCGATCACGACGCTGCCGGTGCCCGCCGCGGTCCCACGGCTGTTCACCAGGTGGACCTCGCCGAAGAACTGCCGGCCCTCGGGGGCCGCCCCGGCGACCGAGACCTCGGCACCGATCCGGGCCGAAGCGCCGTTGGCCAGGTTCACGGCCTTCGACTCGTCGACCTTGATCGTGCCGAGCGACGGTGCGTAGTACACATCGCGGTAGTCGTACGTGGTCGTCCCGGCCGGGACGGAGTAGCCGTCGATCACGACGGTGTACGTACCGGCGGCGGGCTTCACCAGGCTGACCGACTCCTCGGACCCGGCCGTGGTGGACTTGCCGACCTCGGTGTTGCCCTTCTTGACGTACAGGTCGATGTCGGCGTTGGTGTCCGACGTGCCGCCGATGGCGACGTCCAGCTTCTCGACGCCCTCACCGATGGTGACCGTGTACTCCTGCTCGTCGCCCGTCTTGATCGACGGGGTGGCGACCTTGGCCGAGCCCAGCGAGCCGCCCTTGAGCGTGCCCTGCAGGTCACCGGCGTTGTTGGTGACCTGCCAGTTCACCGCGGCCGGCGTGCCGACCTTCGCCTCGGCGATGGTCTGCACCGCCGGGGCGAAGGTCGCACCGAGCAGCGAGACATCCAGCTTGTACGGGTTGTCCAGCAGCGGCGACGTACGCCGTGCCTCGACCTCGATCTCCCAGACGCCCGCCTGCGGGTCCTTGTAGGAGCGCACATCGGGGCGGCAGGTGTTGGCCGGGTTCTCGTAGTTCGGGTAGCAGAAGATCGTGGAGCTGTCCTCCATCTGCACCCCGTACGGGTGGATGGAGATGAAGCGGGTCTGGCTGCCCGAGCGCAGCGCGCTCATCGCGACCTCAAGGGTCTTGGCGCCCTCCGGCACGGTCACGAAGTACGACGTGGTGCTGTTGCGCTGCACCGAGCCGGGCGCCTTGAACGCGTAGGCGGGCTTCACGAGCGGTGTGGAGACGACGACCGTGGTGAGGATCTGCTGGTCCACGCCGACGGTCTTGCTGTCGTCCACCTGCAGGATCGCGCTGTGCACTCCCGCGCTGCCCGGCTCCGCCTGGACCTTGACGGTGACCGGCTCGCCGAGCGGCAGGGAGACCGTGCCGGGACCGGTCAGCTTGAACGTGCCGTCGTTGTTCCTCCACGACAGCCGGTGCTTGACGGCCTTGTCCGGACCCGTGGTGCGGGTGATCGTGACGTCGTACGACTTCTTCTGGCCGGCCTTCAGGCCGCCCTCACGGTCGTACAGACCGGTACCGAAGCCGGGGGTCTTCAGCGCGAAGTCGATCGCGGTGTCGACCGGGGCCTTCACCGAGTACTCGTGCGCCGGGGCGCCCTGCTTCTCGATCTGCTTCCAGGCACCGACGATGTTGATCAGACCGGAGCCCTGGGCGTGCGCCGGCACCCCCATGATGTGGGTGGCGGTGCTGGTCAGCGCCGTACGCAGATCGGCCGGCGGCAGCTCGATGTGCTTCTGCTTCGCGGCCGACAGCAGCAGCGCGGTCGCGCCGGCGGCCTGCGGCGAGGACATCGAGGTGCCCTGCAGCATGGAGTAACCCGCCGGCAGGCTGTAGCCCGCCTCCTTGACCGGGCCGCCGGGCAGCCAGGTCTGGGTGGTGTTGATGGACGCACCCGGGGCCGTCAGGATCGGCGCGAAGCCGCCGTCCTCACGCGGACCGCGCGAGGAGAAGGGCAGCATGTCGTACTTCTTGGTGACGTTCGAGCCGTAGTTGGCGGCCCACGTCTCCTTGGAGATCGACGCACCGACGGAGATGACGTGGTCGGCGAGGCCGGGGTCGCCGATGGTGTTCACACCCGGGCCCTCGTTGCCGGCCGAGATGACCAGCTGGACGCCGTAGATGTCGATGAGCCGCTTGTAGAGCTCCGCGCGGGCGTTGTTGCCGTCGTTGAGCGGCGGCAGACCACCGATCGACATGTTGACGACATCGACACCGCGGTTCACGACGAGGTCGATCATGCCCTCGGTGAGCGCGATGTTGGTGCAGCCGCCGGACCAGGTGCAGGCACGCGAGGAGACGATCTTCGCGCCGGGCGCGGCGCCGTTCATCTTGCCGCCGAACAGGCCGTTGGCGGAGGTGATGCCCGCGACGTGGGTGCCGTGCTCGGACTCGATGACACCGATGTTGACGTAGTCGGCCTTGTCGCCGGCTGCGTTGTACACGACGTTCTTGCGGGTCTCGACGACGAACGGGATGCGCTCGACGACATCGGTCGCCGGGTTGTCCGTGCCGAAGTAGCCGACCTGGTGGCCGTCCTTGTACGGCTTCATGACGGCGTCGTTCGAGAAGTTGGCGTCGTTGTTCAGGTCGACGCGGGTGGTGCCGGTGACCGGGTCGTAGAGCACGGCCCAGACGTCGGTGGTGTCACCGTCGCGGTTCAGGTCTCCGGCCATGTCGCCGCCCTTGGTGGCGGCCTCGGAGAAGAGCTGGATCTTGTACGAGCCGGCCGGTGCCGAGTAGGTGCGGCCGCCGATGGTGAAGGTCGGGCCGCTCACCGAGGCCGTCATCGGCAGCCAGGTGCGGTCGCCGTCGTTGACCGGGTCGGTGGCCGTCACCCAGTCGACGATCTTGCGCTCGCCGGTGGTGGTCTTCTGGAGCGCCGGGTGACCGAGGTCGACACCCGAGTCCAGGATGCCGATGGTCACGCCCCGGCCGTCGGCCTTCGGGTGCTGCTCGACGAAGTCGACCGCGCCCGTCTCGAAGGACGGGTTGTACGGGTTCTTCGCCGGCGTCTTCTTGCCGGGCGCCGGATAGGTGCCCGTGGACTTCGTCGTCGCCCCGGCGGCCCGGTCGGCCGTGGGCGTCGGGTCGTCCAGCTTGATCTCCTGCTTGAGATCGATGCCGTGGACGGACGACAGCTTGGAGGCCGCCTTGATGGTCGCCTCGGCGGACGCGGTGGGCACGGTGGCCCGTACGTAGCCGAGCTTGTCGTACGCACGTCCCAGCACGGACCCCTTGACGGCGTCCAGTTGCTCGGTGACCTGCTCGGTCGCACCGGGAGTGGTGGCGACCATCATCGTGACGTTCTTCTCGCCCTTGGCCTTGGCCTTGGCCAGAACATCGGCGTCGGCCGAGCCGAGCTTGTCGGCCGTGGCACCGTTGGCGGCGGACTTGACCGGAGCGGGGGCGGGGGCATCGGCGGCGAAGACCGGGGCGGCACCGGTGGCGGCCAGTGCGGCCACCAGGCCGGCGGCAGCCGCGACTCGGGCCACGCGTCTCGCCCCGGGTATGGAACTGGGGGACTCGGAGGTCATCAGCATCCCTGAAGTGAAAGAGAGAGTCCGGAATTCGGTACCGGATGACCGCTCACCCTTTCGTAAATGACAGGGGTTTGTGGAGAGTCGAGGTGGGCGAGATGTGGACATGGCGGACTTCCGCCAGTGGTACTGATGCGCCATCAGGGACGAAACGGTGAGTAAGTGGCCTCCGTGGCCCGTCCTCAACGAGGCAGGATCATCACATACGCGGCCGGTTCACGGTCGGCCGCCGCCATCAGCGCCGTACGCACCACGACCGCCTGCTGCTCCCGCGCGTCGCGGAGCTTCTTCGGCGAGAGGTGGACGACGGTGACGCCGAGCCGCTCCAGATGTTCCCGCTTGGCGGCGTACGCGGACCACTGCGCGTGGTGATCCTCCTGGCGCCGGCCGTCGTCGAGCCTGCTGTGCCGTGGCGCCCTGGTGTCGAGCACCACGGCGACCGCCTCCTCGAGCCAGTAGGCGTCCACCCCGCCCAGATGTGGGCCGCCGGGCAGCCGCAGGTCCACGTTCCAGAGCGGCTCCGGCAGGCCGTACGTCCGCACCATGTCGTACAGCCGGCCCTCCGCCTGTGCCCGGCCCTCGGCGAGCAACGAGTCGACGGCGTTCACCACATGGGGGCGGCCCAGCAGTCCGGCCCGGCTCAACTCGCGTACGACGGCGGCCGGATCGCAGTGCCCGCCGCGGACGGCCTCGGTGAGCAGACGGCGTACGGCCGAGGTGTCCCCGAGCCCGGCGGCCGCGTCGGCAAGCGCCCGCTCCACCGGGGCCACGGGCAAGCCGCGCACCTGCTCGGGGCGGGGCGGCTCGGAGGCCCGCACCAGATGTACGTACCGGACCGAGCGCAGTCGCCGGATGCGCGGCACCAGTACATCGATCCGGTCCGACGACGCGGGCGGCGGCGTGGCCGCGAAGCCGTACAGGGCGAGCGCGGCAAGCCCGGTGACCATGGCCTCGCCGTACCCGGGCTCCGTGTCCGGCCCGGGCTGCGCGGGTACGCCCCGGCGGCCGGAGGCCGGTGGCCGGCCCGCGTACAGCAGGGCGGAACGCAGCCGTTCCTCGCCGGTGGGTGGTCCCGGGTGCAGGACGTACACACCGGGCAGCGGCTGCTGCCACGGCCCACCGGTCCTGCATCGCGCGGCAGCCTCCGCGGCGGACACGCCGTTTGCTCTCAACTGCGCTGCGGACAGCACACGTTGACGGACATCGCCGGCGATACGGATGCGGCAGGGAGAGAGTGGGGTGTTCTGGGTCATGTTCCGGGGTTTCCCGCATGCGGTCGCGGTGCTAACCCCTGTTACACGCCCGTTGGCAATTCAGGACAACGCCGTCCTAAAGTACGCACGTTCGACGACCCAAAAGGACTGTCCTGGCCACTTCCAGCCCGTCCCGGACACCTCCAGCCCGTCCGGCGTTCGAGGACGGAACCGCTGCCGGGTCGCCGGGCGCTCTCCACGGCCCCCCACCCCCGGACGGGCCAGAAAACCAAGCCCGTCCGGCGATTGAGGACAGAGCCGGAGCGCCCGGCCCAGGCGCATCCGTCAGACCCCGTCCGCCGCCACCGCGTCGCACCCCTGCGCCCGCAACGCCCGAGCCAGATCGTCCCGAGCCTCCAGCACCAGCCTCCGCAGCGCCGGCGCCGCATCCGCGTGCGCGGTCAGCCAGGCGTCCGTGGCCGCCAGCGTCGACGGGTCGTCCTGCAGGGCCGGGAACAGGCCCCTGACCACAGCCATCCCGATCTGGATCGACCGCTCGGCCCACACCCGCTCGATCGCCTCGAAGTACTTCTCCGCGTACGGTGCCAGCAACTCCCGCTGCGACGACTGCTCGAACCCCGTGATCGTCGCCTCCACCAACGCGTTGGACAGCGCCTCCGACTCCACGACGCCCGCCCAGGCCTGTGCCTTCACCGCAGCCGAGGGCCGCGAGGCCAGGCACCGCACCTGGTGCCGCTTACCGGACGCCGTGTCGTCGCGGGCCAGCTCGGCGTCGATCACCGACTCGTCGGCCACCCCGTGCGCGGCCAGCGGGGACAGCAGCGCCCACCGCAGCTCCTGGTCGACGTCCAGCCCGTCGATCTGGGCCGAACCGTCGAGCAGCCCGGACAGCAGCTGGAAGTCCGTGGCCGAGTCGGCGACCGACGCGAAGAACCGTGCCCAGGCCAGCTGGTGCTCGCTGCCCGGCTCGGCGATCCGCAGCTCCCGCAGCGCACCCTCGGCCAGCGCCCGGCCGCCCTCCTCGCGCCACTCGGGGGCGACGTAGTGGACCAGCGCGGTCCGGGTCCAGGCGTGCAGCATCTGCAGGACGCCGATGTCGGACTCCCGGCCGGAGAAGGACAGCACGAGGGAGATGAAGTCACGGGCCGGCATCAGCCCGTCCCGGGTCAGGTTCCACAGCGCGGACCAGCACAGCGCCCGAGCCAGCGGGTCGGTCATGTCACCGAGGTGCGCCCGCAGCGTGGCCAGGGACACCTCGTCGAAGCGGACCTTGCAGTACGTGAGGTCGTCGTCGTTGACCAGGATCAGCTCGGGCCGCTCGGCCCCCGCCAGCTCCCCGACCACCGTGCGCGGCCCCGCCACATCCACCTCGGCACGCGCGTACCGCACCAGGTCGCCGTCGGCGGCGCGCCGGTACAGGCCGACCGCGACCCGGTGCGGCCGCAGGTCCGGGTGGGAAGCGGCGGCCTCCTGGAGAACCGCCAGCTCCGTGATCCGGTCCGCCGAGTCGTACGTCGCCACCGGGGTCAGCGAGTTGACGCCCGCGGTCTGCAGCCATGACCGGGACCAGGCGGTCATGTCCCGCCCGGACGTCTCGGCCAGGACCGACAGCAGATCGCGCAGCTGCGTATTGCCGTAGGCGTGCTTCTTGAAGTAGCGCCGGGCGCCCTCCAGGAACGCGTCCCGCCCCACGTACGCCACCAGCTGCTTCAGCACGGAGGCGCCCTTGGCGTAGGTGATGCCGTCGAAGTTGAGCTTGGCGTCCTCCAGGTCACGGATGTCGGCCGTGATCGGGTGCGTGGACGGCAGCTGGTCGGCGCGGTACGCCCAGGACTTGCGGTTGTTGGCGAAGGTGATCCAGCCGTCCTTGAAGCGGGTCGACTCGACCATGGCGAAGACGCCCATGAAGTCGGCGAACGACTCCTTCAGCCACAGGTCGTCCCACCACTGCATGGTGACGAGGTCGCCGAACCACATGTGCGCCATCTCGTGCAGGATGACGTTGGCCCGGCTCTCGTACGACGCCTGCGTCACCTTGCCGCGGAAGATGTACTCCTCGCGGAACGTGACACAGCCCGGGTTCTCCATCGCGCCGAGGTTGTACTCGGGCACGAACGCCTGGTCGTACTTCCCGAACGGGTACGGGTAGTCGAAGTTGTCGTGGAAGAAGTCCAGGCCCTGCTTGGTGACGAGGAAGACGTCGTCCGCGTCGAAGTGCCGGGCGAGGCCCTTGCGGCACATCGCGCCGAGCGGGATCTCCAGCTCCGTGCCGTCGTCGAACGTGCGGGTGTAGGAGTCGGTGACGTAGTGGTACGGACCGGCCACGATCGCCGTGATGTATGTCGAGATCGGCTTCGTCTCGACGAACCGCCGCACCTCGCCGTCCCGCGACTCCTCGGCCCCGTTGCTCCAGACCGTCCAGCCCTCGGGCGCCGTCACCTCGAAGCGGAAGGGGGCCTTCAGGTCGGGCTGCTCGAAGTTCGCGAAGACCCGCCGCGCGTCGGCCGGCTCGTACTGCGTGTAGAGGTAGACCTCGCCGTCCTCCGGGTCGACGAACCGGTGCATCCCCTCTCCGGTCCGGCTGTACGCGCACTGCGCGTCGACCACCAGGACGTTGTCGCCCTCCGGCAGCCCCTCCAGTGCCACCCGCGTCCCGTCGAAGACGACGGCGGGGTCGAGCGGCTGCCCGTTCAGCGTCACCGTGTTCACGCTCGGCGCCACCAGATCCGCGAAGGTCGACGCCCCCGCCCGCGCGGTGCGGAACCGGATCGTGGTCACCGAGCGGAAGGTCCGCGGACCGGAGGAGGCCCCGTCGCCGTCCCCGTCGGGCCCACCGACGGCGGAACGCAGATCGAGAGCGACCTCGTAACCGTCGACGGTCAGCAGCTCGGCCCGCACACGGGCCTCGTCGCGGGACAGGTTCTCACCGGGCACGGCACACTCCTTTGTGTCACGTTCGAATAGTTTGATCCTCCCATGTCGCCACTCGGCCCGGCAGGCGGGAATGGCCGGTGCGTCCTGAGGCGTTCTCGCCTGCGAATGCCCTTATGAGGAGAGACATGTCTGACAACAGCACGGCGACCGGCAAGACCCCTGCCGATTTCTGGTTCGACCCGCTCTGCCCCTGGGCCTGGATGACCTCCCGCTGGATGCTGGAGGTGGAGAAGGTCCGTGACGTCGAGGTCCGCTGGCATGTGATGAGCCTCGCCGTTCTCAACGAGGACAAGCTCGACGAGCTGCCGGAGGAGTACCGCGACCTCCTGGAGAACAAGGCCTGGGGCCCGGTACGCGTCGTCATCGCCGCCCAGCAGAAGCACGGCGACGAGATCGTCGGCCCGCTCTACACCGCGCTCGGCACCCGCTTCCACAACCAGGGCGAGGGCCCCACCCGCGAGGCGATCGTGGGCGCGCTCCAGGACGTCGGCCTGCCGGCCGAGCTGGCCGACTTCGCGGACTCGGACGTGTACGACGCCGAGCTGCGCGCCTCCCACAAGGAGGGCATCGACAAGGTCGGCCAGGACGTCGGCACCCCGGTCATCGCCGTCCCGGGCTCGGACGGCGAGCAGATCGCCTTCTTCGGCCCGGTCGTCACGCCCGCCCCGAAGGGCGAGGAGGCGGCGAAGCTGTGGGACGGCACGCTGCTGGTGGCGTCGATCCCCGGCTTCTACGAGATCAAGCGGACCCGGACCCAGGGCCCCATTTTCGACTGATCGCACACGGCGCGCTGCGGGGTCCGGCCACCGTCCGGGCCCCGCACCGCTCCACCTCACGTGTACAGCGCGTCCAGCTTCGGCAGCCGCAGCGCCACCCGCTCCGCGTCGTCGAAGTCGAAGTCCCACTCCGGGTCCAGGCCGGGATAGTCGATCGTGAACGAGTCGTCGGGCATGTCCTCACCCGTCGCAGCCCGATGCGCGTCCCAGGCGATCCCGAGCATCCGCTCGCACTCCATCTCCAGGCCCTCGGGCGCCGCAGCCCTGATCACCGGCAGCTCGGCCAGCGTGTCCGGATCGGCGACGACCCGCTCGAACACCTCACGCCCCTGCGCTATCAGCCAGCCCCGGAAGTAGTCGAAGCCGTCGTCGGAACAGCCCCCGTTGACCGTGTACGCCGCCGCCCAGAGCGGAGCCCGGTAGGAGGCGGCCATCAGGTCCCAGAGAAGCTGCTGCGCGGCTACGATCTCGTTCCGGGGCCGGGCGGCGAGCAACGCGGAGGCCCGCTCGACGACGGCCTCCGCATCCTCTGGGGCGGTGACCTGCGCGCGGGCGTCGTCGATCAGATCCCAGAAATCCGTGGTGTCCATACGGTGCAGCATGCCGGAGGGGTCTGACAGTCTCGGGTGCGGCGAGCTGCCGAGGGGGCTGACGGAAGGGATTCGGGCGGACATGAACGTACGACCGGCACGGCGGTCCGAGGCCGGGATGCTGACCGAGCTGGCCCTGGAATCGAAGGGCCACTGGGGTTACGACGAGGCGTTCCTCGCCGCCTGCCACGACGAACTCACCATGTACCCGGCCGACATCGACCGTCGCCGCACCACGGTCGCCGAGGAGGACGGCCGCGTCCTGGGCTTCACCACCCTGGACGGCACCCCGCCCGAGGGCGCCCTCGGCATGATGTTCGTCGCCCCGGACGCCCTGGGCCGGGGTATCGGCCGGCTCCTCTTCGAGCACACCATGACGGAGGCCCGCCGCCTCGGCTTCGCACGCCTCACCATCGACGCCGACCCGAACGCGGAGCCCTTCTACCTTGCGATGGGCGCGGTACGGATCGGCGCGACCCCGTCGGGCTCGATCCCCGGGCGCGAACTGCCGCTGCTGGAAGTCGGCCTCATGTCAGGCTGACCTCCTGCCGGGGGCCGGGGCAGGGCCATCAGGTGTTCCCGGGGCAGACATACCCGCGTCAGTCCGGCACGATGATCAGCTTGCCGCGTACGTGGCCGCCTTCGCTCTCCCGGTGAGCGTCGGCTGCCTGGGACAGCGAGTACGTCCGTGCCACCGACAGGGTGAGTTCGCCGTTCACGACCAGCGCGGCTGCCTGCTCAAGACGCTCACGGATCGCACCGGCGTCGGCGAACACAAAGCGCACGCCGTGTTCCTCCGCCCGGTGGTCGGCGATGGTGACCACGCGTTCCGGCCCGCCGGTCACGTCGACGAGTGCCGGCAACGAGCCCTTTCCCGCGGTGTCGAATGCCGCGTCCGCGCCGTTCGGCGCGATGGTGCGGATCCGCTCGGCGAGCCCCTCGCCGTAGGTCACGGGCTCGGCGCCGAGCGAACGCAGGTACGCATGGTTGCGCTCGCTCGCCGTACCGATCACGGTCGCGCCGAGATGCCTGGCGATCTGCACGGCCACGGACCCGACACCGCCGGCGGCCCCGTCCACGACCAGAGTCTCCCCGGCCTTCACATCGAGGTCGCAGAGTGCCTGGTATGCCGTGTTGGCGGCCACCGGCAGTCCGGCCGCGATCTCCCAGGGCACGTTTCCGGGCTTTCGCGCAATCTGGGCCGCGGGGGCCAGTACGAACTCGGCGTAGCTGCCGAAGCCGATCGAACCGAAGACCTCTTCACCCGCAGCGAAGTCGGTCACGTCCTTGCCGACGTCCGCGACGACACCGGCTACGTCGCCCCCGGGCACCGCGGGGAACTCCACCGGCATCATGGCCGCGACGGCCCCGCTGCGCAGTTGCCAGTCCAGCGGATTCACCCCGGCAGCCCGGACCTCGACCAGCACCTCCCCAGGACCTGGGCGCGGCACCTCGCGGTCCACAACGTGCAATACCTCGGGTCCGCCGTACTCCGTGAACTGCACAGCGCGATACGTCTTTAACATGTTTTCCTTTGCCCATTCGGGTTTTACCGAGACCGGTCAGGAGCGCGGATGCTCCGCCAGCACGCATCCAAAACTACCGAGCGATGGCCCGACGGGGCACCCGAGTTCACCCCGGACGACCACCACCGGGCGCTGTCCCGTCTCGGGTCCCTGCCGCACAGCAGCAGGAGCCGGTCACGCTCGTCGACCGGCAGAACCCGTGACGTCCACCGCTTCCGAAGTCCCGTGGGGCTCCACGCCATCCACCGCTCCCGCAGCCCGGCGTCCGGCCGCGGCCAGGGTCAGGGTGACCGCGAGGGAGGCCGTCGCCATCACGGTCATCGCCGTTGCCGGGGAGGTCCGCTGGGCGATGGTGCCGGCCAGCGTCGCCGCGACGCCCTGCATGGTGAGCATGCCGGAGGAGTGCAGGCCGAGTGCCTGACCGGTGATCTCGTCCGGGGTCAGGGCCATCAGCCGCTCCTGGAGCAGCAGACTCGCCGAGAAACCGACCGAGGCGAGCGCGGCCAGAGCGAACGCCACGGGCAGCGCCGGTCGCGCGGCGAAGAGCAGATACGGGGCGGCCAGGAGCAACTGCATCGGCATGGCCAGCCGCCCCCGCCAACGCTGTGCGACGAACCGGCCCGCCACGGTGTCCCCGACGAGCATCCCCAGCGCGGCGAAGGCGAAGAGGAGCCCCGCGTGTTCGGGGGCGTACGGGACGAACAGCGACTCGCAGCCGACGATCAGCCCGTTCGGCACCCAGAGCGCGAGATAGACCCGGCGGCGCGGGCCCGAGGACCACAGAACGGCATTGGTCCGCCACGTCTGTGCGACCGACGGCCGCCCGGCGGCGCGCGGCGGACGGCGTGCCAGCCCGAACCGGGCCACGGCCGCACCTGCCAGATACAGGGTGGCGGCGACGAGCAGCGTGCCGCGCGCGGACAACGCCGTCACCAGCAGCCCGCCGAGCGCGAAGCCGCCGATCTGCATCAGGCCGACGCACATGTTCAGTACGGAACGCCCCAGCAGATAGCCGTCCTTGGGCAGCACCTCATTGAGCAGGCCGTACCGCACGCCGCCGCCCACCGCGGCGACCACACCCTCCATCAGGGTGATCGCGAACACCACCGGCAGCGGAAGCCCGGGGACGGCGAGGACGGCGGTGGCCAGCCCGAAGGCGAGCGCCATGCCGGTCATCGCGGCCCGTGGCGGCAGCCGGTCCGCCGCCGACATCAGCACGGTCGCGCCGATCACCTGGGCTAGGGAGGATCCGAACATGGACAGGGCGGCGAGCAGCGGTGAGTCGGTCGCGGCGTAGACGAGGGTGCCGAGGGCCAGTCCGCTCATCGTCGACCCGGCGACCTGTACGGCACTGGTCGCGAACAGCGGTCTGAACTGCGGCGTTCGGAAGAGTTCCCGGTAGGTGCGCATGTGGGGGAGTCTCGGAGGGGGCTCACGGCAACCGTTACTGTTTCGCGCGGAGGCGAAACATCATGGGCCTGTGGCAGATCAACACGGACACGCTCGCGGGGAGCCGGTTCGTCGTCTCGCCGCTCGCCGAGACCATCTCCGCCCTGAACTCCCTGGAGAGGGGACAGCCCGAGCACCCCGGCGAACGGGCCTGGCTCGACGCCCATCTGGCGGCCTACCGTGCATGGCAGGCCGCCGACCCGGTCGCCGCCCTTCTTGTACCGGCGGCGCTCGGCGGCAGCTGGAACGCGGACTTCATCACCCCCACGCCGACGGGCCAGGGCACACCGTCCTTCGAGGAGGAACTGGCCCCCATCCGGGCGACCACGCCCGAGCGCGCCCGAGCAGACCTGGTGGTGTCCCTCGGCGGCGGCCCCCTCCCCGCCCTCCTGGACCGCGACGACCTCGCACAGCGCGCCGCCGACGTACTGGAGTGGGTCTGGCAGCGGACCGTGCTGCCGGACTGGCCGCGCCGCCGCCGGATTATCGAGGCGGACATCGTCGCGCGGACCGGACAGCTGAGCCAGGGCGGCTGGGCCGCCGCCCTGAGCGGCCTGCGCCCGGGAATGCGGTGGCTCGGCGGCAGCCGGCTCCAGATCAACGCCCACGACTATCCGCCGAAGCAACTGGCGGGTGCGCGGCTGCTGTTCGTCCCGGTCACCCAACGCACGGGCTGGGTCTCCTGGGACGACGACGCCGAGCGGTACGCGGTCGTCTACCCCTGCTCGGGCGCCCTGGCCGATGCGGGGCGGGCGCGGGTGCCCGACAGCCTGGGCCGTCTGCTGGGCCCCGCTCGGGCAGCCGTCCTCGTTCTCCTCTCCAGCCCGAAGAGCACCACCCAACTGGTGGCCCTGACCGGCCAGGGGCTGGGGTCGGTGGGCCGCCACCTCAAGGTGTTGCTGGACGCCGGCCTGGCGGGCCGCCGCAGGGCCGGTCGATCGGTCCTGTACTTCCGCACGGAGGCGGGCGACGTGCTGGTGGGGGCCGCCGCGGGTGACTCGTCCGGTCGCGGACGGGACTAGGCTGCGGCGCGGTGTCGGAGGTGTGCGCCGAAGGGTGGCCGGGTGAGCATCGAACTCGCCCTGGAATCAGCGGATACGACGGAGGATCAGGGATGGGGGCCATGGCGGATTCGCGGTGAACGTGGCTACGGGCAAGGCCCGCACGGGGCGCGCGGACCAGTTGATCACGGTGACGCCCGCTCGTGCGGTGTAGGCGTACGGCTCGCCGGCCTTGAGCCGTATGACGGCCTCCCACTGACCGTGGTCGAGCCAGCGGAAGGTGCGTTCGTGGTTTTCCGCGTCGAACCCGGAGAGCAGATGCCGTACGGAGACCCGCATCCAGATCAGCGCCTGCGTCGGGGTGGCGGCCTGCTCGGCCCGTACGAGAAGTCCGTCGACGGTGACCTCGCACCGCCAGGCGGTACTGAGGGGCGGCGTCACTGCAACTCCGCCCGGCCGATGGCGAGATGGACCCAGACGGTCTTGCCGGGGTCACGCGGCCGTACGCCCCACTTTGCGGCGATCGCGTCCACGATGACGAGGCCCCGGCCGGAGAGGTCGTCGAGCGACGGCGTGCGGAGTTCGGGCATCCGCCACTGGTAGGAGTCGGACACCTCCAGGATGAGCGTGCCGTTGCGACGACGTAAGCCCAGCTCGAAGTAGTCGCCGGTCCCCTTGGCGTGGTCGATGACGTTGGTGCTCAACTCGCTGACGATCAGGGCGGTGTCGCCGACGAGCCCGCCGAGTCTCCACTCGGTCAGGACCCTCTCGGCGTGGCGTCGGGCGGCGGGGACGGAGTCCCTGCGGGCCCGGAATCTCTTGATGTGCGTGCGCCCGGACATGGGTCCCCCAAGGTCGGTGGGTGGGCAGGCGGAATTGCGGTCACGTGTCGTGTTCGGCAATGAGCACTGTGTGATGCAAGCCAAGCTAGAGGTGGACTTCAATGGAAGGCAAGTTGCTTACAGATGCAAGCTTGCATTCACTCGTGAGGGTCAACTCGCTAGCGTCTGCGAACAGTTAGTGGGCACACTGGCCCGGAGAGTGAGGGGGGCGTATGCCCGCAGGTGGGAAGCCCACGGTGCGCAGTCGCCGGTTGGGGGCGGCGCTGAAGCGCCTGCGCTTGAACGCGTTGCTTGACCAAGAACATGCTGCTGAGGCGGTGGCGTGCTCAACGGCCAAGATCAGCCGGATCGAGTCCGGGGCGGTCAGCGCGCGGGTGGGCGATGTGCGCATGCTGCTCGACCTCTACGAGGTGGAGGACGCCGAGGAGCGCAAGCTGCTGGAGAAGCTGGCTCGGGACAGCAACAAACGCGGTTGGTGGCTGGATTTCGAGACCGACCAGCCCATGCGCGACATCCTGGGCGACTTTCTTTCGCTGGAGTCCGATGCGACGTACATCCGTACTTGGCAGCCCTTGCTGGTGCCAGGTTTGCTCCAGACCCCGGACTACACGCGAGCCCTGACCGATGCCAGTCCGGACGTCGTCGATGACGCGGCGGCCGACCTGGTTGTCAAAGTGAGGCAGGAGCGGCGTCGGATCTTTGAGGAAAACGGTGCGCGGTTCGCAGCTGTCATCTGGGAGCCGGCAATCACTGGTCCGATGCCCAATCCGGTGGTCCACCGGGAGCAGTTGGCCCATCTCATCAGGATGGCCAAGCAGCCGAACGTGACCATCCAGGTGCTGCCCATCAACGAGTGGACAGCGGCCAGGGTGTCACCATCCTTCGTTGGGCTTTCGTACGCGAACGAGACGTCCCCGGAGGTCGTTGTTCTCGATACGGTGTCCAACTGCGTCATCCTTGAAGATCACGACGTCATGGCTGGCTACGTGCATGCCTTTGACGCGCTCAGGTCCGCCGCTTTTACACCGACCAAGAGTGTCGCCTTCATCCGGACGATCATGAACAGCATTGCCGTAGGGAACGAGGAATCGTGAGCAGCCAGATAATCAGCACCCGTTTCGTGAAGTCGTCGTACTCCTCCGGAGGGCAGGGCTCCGAATGCGTCGAGGTCGCCCACACCGCCGACGGCGGCCGGGCTGTCCGGGACAGCAAGAACTGGGACGGCGGGCTCCAGTTCTACGCCCCCGAGGGGTGGGCCGCTTTCATCGACGGGGTGAAGGCCGGGGTCTTCACGGGCTGAGCCAGTCCGTGACCTCGGCCACGTCCCCGACGGTCACCACGCCCTCGCGGACCACCGCGTTCTTCGCGCCGAAGCTCACCTTGTTCTTGTACTCCGGCTCGCGCCGGTACGTCGCGAGGGTCCGGACCGGTTCCGGGCCCGCGCGGCGGCCGGTCTCCTGGTCGACGAGCGGGACATTGCACCGCATGGCCCGTACCGAGTAGGCGAGTTCCGTCGTACCGAGGGTCATCCGGCGTACCCGGTCCTCGAAGTGCGGCTCGTCGTTGCCGGTCAACACGATGTTGGCGCGGAAGCGGTTCATCGGCACCGGCTCGGCGTCGCCCCGGGCGGCGATGCGGGTGTTGAGGCCGTCCAGGGAGGCCATCGAGGCGACCAGCACCGCGTGGGCGTCGGCGAAGTTGACCTTGCCGGGGGTGTCACCCCAGCCGTCCCGGTCGAAGCCGGGCGCCACCCGTACCAGGCGGGACTTCGCGCCGAGCGCGTCGGAGAACCATTCCGCCGCCGCGTCCCCCTGGTCGGCGGCCGCGCCGAGCGGGCGGTCGAACATGCTGACCTCGCGGCGCGGGCCGTCCCGGTCGACGTCCAGACGCAGCGGCTCCACTCCGTCGGCGGACAGGGCCAACGCTGCCCCGTCGTACAGGACTTCGACCCTGATCGCGGCCATCGAAGGATGCGTACGCTGGCTGCGGAATGAGCCGTCCGCCGCGTCCACGACCATGAACGTCCGGTCGTGCTCAAGACCGGTCGCGCCGACCCGCGCGGAATCGACCGTGATCCCGGCACAGCCCTTGACCGGGTAGTAGGCGAGCTCTCGAACAGTGATCGTCACGATGTCCCCTCCGGGGCAGCCGCTTCGAGGTCCTCGACGCTGCCGGACATGATGGTGCGGATGTGTCGGGTGAGGTGCTCGGTGGGCCAGTCCCACCAGGCGACGGCAAGGAGCCGGGCAACGGTCTCGTCGTCGTACCGGGTACGGATCAGCCTGGCCGGATTGCCGCCGACGATGCCGTAGTCGGGCACGTCGCCGACGACGACCGCGCCGGCGCCGATGATCGCGCCGTGCCCGATCCTTACCCCCGGCATCACCATGGAGTTGTAGCCGAACCAGACGTCGTTGCCGACGACCGTGTCACCCCGGCCCGGCAGCCCGGTCAGCAGATCGAAGTGCTCGGCCCAGGAGCCGCCCATGGTGGGGAACGGGAACGTGGACGGGCCGTCCATCCGGTGGTTGGCGCCGTTCATGATGAACCGCACTCCGGTCCCCAGCGCGCAGAACTTCCCGATGACGAGCTTCTCCGGGCCGTAGTGATACAGCACATTGCGGGTCTCGAACGCGGTCGCGTCGTCGGGATCGTCGTAGTACGAGTAGTCGCCGACCTCGATCAGTTCGGACTTCACCAGGGGCTTCAGTTGAACGACCCGGGGCTGACTCGGCATCGGGTGCAGAACGGTGGGGTCGGCGGGAACGGAACTCATGGCGCCCATCATCGCATTCACCTCGCATGATGTAAGTTTCTTTTGGGAACTCACAAGTGATCGAGAGAGGAACACGCTGTGACGCTGGCGCAATGGGCCGAGGTCGACGACTACTTCAACGGTCTGCTGGTGGGCCCGGACGAAGCTCTGGACGCGGCCGTCGAGGTCAGCGACAAGGCCGGGCTCCCGGCGATCCAGGTCGCCGCCAACCAGGGCAAGCTGCTGAACCTGCTGGCCCGGCTACAGGGGGCGCACACCGTGCTGGAGATCGGCACCCTGGGCGGTTACAGCACCATCTGGCTGGCCCGCGCGCTGCCCGAGGGCGGCAGGCTCGTGACGCTCGAATCCGATCCGGAGTGCGCCGAGGTCGCGCGCGGGAACATCGAGCGCGCCGGTCTGTCGGATGTCGTCGAGATCCGGGTCGGCCGGGCCCTCGACACGCTGCCGGAGCTCGCGGAACAGGGGTGCGGGCCGTTCGACGTCGTGTTCATCGACGCGGACAAGCCGAGCAATCCCGACTACCTGGCCTGGTCGCTGAAGCTGACCCGGCCCGGCAGCCTGATCATCGCCGACAATGTCGTACGCGACGGAGAGGTGGTCGACGGCGGGAGTGGCGACCCGAAGGTGCAGGGTGTGCGCCGGTTCACCGAACTCGTCGCGGCCGACCCGAGGTTGAGCGCGACCGCTCTGCAGACCGTTGGCAGCAAGGGGTACGACGGGCTGATGCTGGCGCTCGTCACCGACGGCCGGTAGTCGAGGGGCGGTGAAAACTCCTTCGACGCGGGTGACGGGGTCCGCCAGAATGAGGCGCATGAGTTTGAACGTGATTGACCCGGTTCGTATCGGTACGGAACAGCTGGCGGGAGGGCGGCTGCTGGGCTGGGCCGAGTGGGGGCCGCTGGACGGGGCGCCGGTGCTGCTGTCGCCCGGTGCGGCCACCAGCAGGCATCTCGGGTTCGGTGCCGATGTGCTGGACGGTCTCGGTGTGCGGGTGATCTCCGTCGACCGCCCCGGTCTGGGGGTCTCCTCGCCTGCGCCGGGGCGTACGTTCGGTGACTTCGTCGACGACATCCGCGCGTTCACCGGTCTGCGCGGCCTGGAGCGGCCCCTGATGGTCGGCAACTCGCAAGGGGCGCCCTTCGCCCTCGCCTGCGCCGCCGCCGGAGTGGTCGGCGCGCTCGCGGTGGTCTCCGGTGCGGACGAGATCGCCGCGCCGTACTTCGCCGACGCGCTGCCGGGGGAGCTGCGGCGCCTCGTCGATCTGGCGGTGTCGGACCCGGCCGCCGCAGAGAAGCTCTTCGCCGGGTTCACCCCGCAGGCGATGTGGGACATGGTCATGTCCGGAAGCCCGGAGTGCGACCTCGCCGTCTATCAACAGCTCGCGTTCGCGGCCGCCTACCGGCGCGCGCTCGACGAAGCCTTCGCGCAGGGGGCCGACGGCTATGCCCGGGACACCGTTCTGGCCATGGGTCACTGGGGCATCGAACTCTCGGACATCGACGTACCGGTGGACCTCTGGTACGGGGAGAAGGACACCGGTCACTCGCCCGACCAGGGGGCCGGCCTGACCTCGCGCATCCCGCGGGCGGTCCGGCACCTGGTGCCGGATGCCGGCGGGGCGGTGCTCTGGACACATGCCGAGCAGGTGCTGAGCACCCTGCTGGGGCGCGCCGCAGGCCGTTGAGGCGTCGGACGCACAGAAGGACCCCCGCCTGTCACGTCCAGGCGAGGGTCCCCCCTTCATCCGCCTGCCCGGTGAAGGTTGAGAAGACGATCACGAGGCAGGACGTTCATGCGCCTCCCGGTCAGGGGGCGAGCAGCAGTACGTCGGCGCGCTTCTTGGCGGCCGCGTAACGCTTCGCCACGTCCTGCCAGTTGACGACGGCCCACATCGCCTCGATGAAGTCGACCTTCTGGTTCTTGTACTGGAGGTAGAAGGCGTGCTCCCAGGCGTCGAAGACCAGGACCGGGACGGAGCCCTGGCCGACATTGCCCTGGTGGTCGTAGACCTGCTCGACGATCAGCCTGCCGCTGACCGGCTCGTACGCGAGGACGCCCCAGCCGGAACCCTGAGTGGTGGCCGCGGCCTTCGTCAGCTGTGACTTGAAACCGGCGAACGAGCCGAACGACTCCGTGATCGCGTCCGCGAGGTCACCGACACCGTCGGCCGCGAGGGGCTCGCCGCCACCGTCGCCGGTCATGTTGTGCCAGTAGATCGAGTGCAGGATGTGGCCGGAGAGATGGAACGCGAGGTTCTTCTGGAGCCCGTTGATCGCTCCCCAGACCCCCTTGTCGCGCGCTTCCTCCAACTGCTCCAGGGTGTCGTTCGCACCCTTCACATAGGCGGCGTGGTGCTTGTCGTGGTGGAGCTCGATGATCTGCGGATTGATGACCGGTTCGAGCGCCGCGTAGTCGTACGGGAGTTCCGGAAGCGTGTACGTGGCCATGTGGTCGAACCCTCCAGCTGCTGTCCTGTTGTTATTGCAACCTATATGCAAGAGCAGGCTAACAGCAGGAGGAGGCGAAGGTGATCAGCCCTTCGGACTAGGACTCGTCTCTCCGGTCAGTCGATGACGGAGCGACGCGGCGCCGCTGCCAGGGCAGAGTCGCATCGAGAGCGGCGGCGAGTTCGGGGATCGTGGGCCTGGTAGCCGGGTCGGGGCGGAGGCAGCTGTCGACGGCCGCGCCGGCGCGTGCAGTGGCGGCGGTTCGCCCTCGCTGCGGCGGCAGCGGCAGCGGGCCTCGCCCTTGGCGGCGGCGGTTGGGTGCTCGGCGCATCCGTCGGCCGTCCGGCCCCGGTCGCGCCCATCGTCTCCCCGGTGCAACCGCACCTGCTCACCGCCCAACTCGCCCACGCGGGCAAGTCGTTCGGGCAGGTCTATCTCTACACCGGGTCCTCGCCCTGGTTGTACATGGCGGTGGACGCCGACGGGCACTCCGGCACCGTCCGCTGCCAGTTGCAGCGGGCCGACGGCTCCATCGTCAAGGTCGGTTCCTTCACCCTCAATGACGACGGCTACGGCTCCTGGGGTGGGCCCTACCTCGCCGGCACAGCACCTGTCACCGGCGTCCGCCTGCTCAACGCGGACGGCTCCCTGCTCGCGAGTGCCACCTTCAACCAGCCTTACAGCTGAGGGGGCGGGTACCGGCCGGCGGTCCGCGTCCTCGGACCGGGAACGAGTGCTCATGCGCGGGCGTGCGTACGGGCCGTGGCGAGCCGGGCCAGATGGTCCGCGTACGCCTTCGCATAGAACACCGCCCGCTCCGGGTCCGGTTCGACGACCGTCGTCGGGGCCGTCCAGGCAGCCGTGTCCAGCTGCGCACCGAAGCGCTGCGCCGCCGCGAGCACCGCGCCCCGCGCACCGACCTCGCCCTCCACGATCCGGACCGGCCGGCCCAGCACATCGGCGAACAGGCGCATCCAGGCAGGGGAGCGGGTGCCGCCGCCGCACAGGGCGAGGGCGCCGGTGAGGCCCGCGGCCTCCAGGCAGTGGCGGGCGGCGAAGCCGATGCCCTCGCAGACCGCGCGGATCAGATCCGCCGGGGTGGTCTCCAGGGACACACCGGTCAGCTCGGCCCGCAGGCGCGGCTCGACGAACGGGGCGCGTTCGCCGGACGGGGCGAAATAGGGGAGCACGCGGACACCGTTCGCGCCGGGCGCAGTGGCGGCGAGGAGCGAGTCGACCTCTGTATGGCGTACGCCGGTGGTGGTCAGGATCCAGTCGAGCGCCGCGGTGCCGACCATCGCGGGCATGGCGCGCAGCCAGTGGCCCGGGCGGTCGGTGGAGATGTGCAGACCCGCCGGCTCGCCGTCCAGATCGAGCCGCTCCGTGGCCACCAGCGCGGCCAGGCAGGTGCCGACGATCAGCAGACCGTCGCCGGGCCGGGTGACGCCCGCGCCCAGGGCGGAGGCCGGCAGATCGTACGGGCCGTTGGATATCCGTACCCCGGAGGGGAGTTCGGCGGTGGCGACCGGATCGCTGACCGGGGCGAGGAGCGCGGCCCGGTGGCCGAGGCCGAGCGCGGCCACGACATCCGAGGAGTACATACGGGTCATCGGGTCCAGGAACGGCATCGACGCATCGGAGACATCCGTGGCCCGGACCCCCGTCAGACGCTGGAACACCATGTCCTTGCAGTACAGGGCGGTCGTCGCCGCGTCGAGCGAGGCCGGGTCGTGACGGTCGAGCCAGGCCAGCACCGGGCCTGGACAGCCCGGGAACATCGCGCTGCCGGTGCGCCGGTAGACGGATCCGAAGACACCGGACGCCAGCCAGGCGTCGACCAGTTCATGGGCTCGGCCGTCCATCCAGGAGATCGCCGTACGCACCGGCCGGCCCGCCGCGTCGACCAGCCAGACGCCGTCGCCCTGACCGGTGAGGCCGGCGAACGCGACCCCGTCGGAGCCCAGCGCGGCCAGGACCTCGCAGACCGCCCCGTACACCTCGTCCATGTCCTGCTCCACGAAACCGCCGCGGATCGTGAGCCCCACGGGGCGGGACTCGACGGCCAGCGTGCGGCCCTGCGGGTCGAAGGCCGCGGCCTTCACCATGGATGTGCCCGCATCGATGCCGATGTACCTCGTCATGGGACAGGCTCCCCTCACAGCGCGTGGGCGAGCGGTTCGCCCCGCACATAGCGCGCCACCTCGGCAGCAGCGATCCGGGCCGCCTTCTGTGCGACCGACCGGCTGGCGCCCGCCACGTGCGGGGTCATCAGCAGATGCGGGGTGCGGAAGAGCCGTGACGTGGGCGGGGGCGGCTCCTGCTCGTACGTGTCGAGTGCCGCGGCCCGCAACTGCCCCGAGTCCAGGGCGTCGCACAGCGCGTCCGTGTCCAGCAGCCCGCCCCGGGCCGCGTTCACGAGGACCGCGCCGCGCGGCAGCTGCGCCAGTTCGCGGGCGCCGATGAGATGCCGGGTCTCCGGGGTGAGCCGGGCGTGCAGGGTGAGGACGCGGGAGCGGTCCAGGAGCGCCTCCAGCGAGGTGGCGCGCATGCCGTGGACGTCGCCGCGCACATACGGGTCGTACACCTCGACCTCGGCGCCGAACGCGGAGAGCACCCGGGCCACCCGGCTGCCCACCGCGCCGTAACCGATCAGGCCGACGGGGGTGTCCTCCAGCTCCAGGCCGCAGTTCTCGTATGTGTAGTGGGAGGCGTCCCAGCGGCCGTCGGCGGCGAGGGAGCGGTGGGCCTCGGGGATGCGGCGCAGGGCGCAGAGCATCAGCCCCACGGCGAACTCGGCGGTCGCCGCCGCATTGCGTCCGGGCGCGAAGCACACCCGCACACCCCGGGCCCGTGCCGCGGCCGCGTTCACATTGACCGGGCCGCCCCGGCAGACCACGACCAGCCGCAGATCGGGTGCGGCGGCCAGGACCCGCTCCGTGAACGGGCCCATCTGTGTCACGCACACCTCGACCCCGCCCAGGGCGCGGATCAGTGCGTCCTCGGCGTCGCTCGCCTCGTCGACCTCGGCGACCTTGCCGAAGGGCTCCAGGGGCCAGGGGAGGGTGAGTTCGGTGAGATGGGGCTCCGGGCCGAGAGCGTGGTGCAGGGCCTCGGCGATCAGGGAGTTGCGGACGAAATGGTCACCGGCGACCAGAATCCTCGTCGCGGGGCGGACCGTCATGGGGCGGGTCATCACAGAGCGTCTCCTGTCCGGGCGTCGAAGACATGGATGTGCCGGGGATCGGCGGTGATGCGTACGGTGTCGTCCCGGTCGAGCCGTACCTCCGGACCGGTCGCGACGACCAGCGGCTTCGTCACCCCGTCGAGCGAGAGCGTGGCGATGCCGGATTCCAGCAGGGGTTCATGGGCGGCGACCCGGGCCCGTACACCCGTGTCGTCCAGGCGCACGTCCTCCGGGCGGATGCCGAGCACCACCGCGCGCCCCGCCGCGGGCCGCTGCGGTACGGGGATGCGCACGGAGTCGGAGAGGCGCACCACGCCCGCCCCGTCGGCCGTCCCCGGCAGCAGATTGATCGCTGGTTCCCCGACGAAGTCGGCGACGAACAGATTCACCGGGGCGTCGTAGATCTCCTCGGGCGTGCCGAGCTGCTGGATCTCGCCGTCCCGCATCACCGCGATCCGGTCGGCGAGCGACAACGCCTCCTCCTGGTCGTGCGTGACGAGGATGGTGGTGTGGCCGCTGTCCCGCTGGATGCGTTTCAACTCACGTCGTGTGGTGTCCCGTTGCGCTGCGTCCAGATGGGAGAGCGGTTCGTCGAGGAGCAGCACGTCGGGGGTGCGGATCAGGGCGCGGGCCAGGGCGACCCGCTGCTTCTGGCCGCTGGAGAGTCCGGCAGGCCGGGCGCCCAGGAGGTCCGTGATCCCGATGCGTTCGGCCATGTCGGCGACCCGGCGGCGGATCTCGGCCCGCCCGTACCGGCGCCGGGCGGAGAGTCCGAAGCCGAGATTCTCCGCGACGGTCAGCGGCGGATACAGGGCGTAGTTCTCGAACGCCACCCCGATGTTGCGCTGTTGGGCCGGGAGCGGCACCACGGACGAGCCGCCGATGAGGATGTCGCCGTCGGTGACCGACTCCAGTCCGGCGATCATCCGCAACGTTGTGGACTTGCCGCAGCCGGACGGGCCGAGCAGCCCCAGCAGTTCGCCGGAGCGCAGCTCGATGTCGATGGAGCGGACGGCTTCGACGGCGGCCCGGCCGCGTCCGGTGTAGGTCTTGCGCAGTGCGCGCAGGGTCAGTTCAGTCACCCGTCATCGCCGCCTCCCGTTCCGGGTTCCCGGCCGGTGCCGCAGACCTCGTAGGGCACCTTGTGCTCGTCGAGTTCGCGCAGTGCCCGGTCGGACGCCCCGTCGTCGACCAGCAGCAGATCGAAGCGGGAGAGCGGGGCGAGCCGGTGCAGGGCCACCCGGCCCAGCTTGGAGTGGTCGAGCAGCAGCACATTGCGGCTCGCCGAGTCGAGCATCGCCCGCTTGACGGAGACGATGTGCTGCTCCTGGTGGTAGGCGTAACCGCCGGACACCGCGGAGGTGGAGGTGAAACAGATGTCGACCTGGAGCGACTGCACCGCCTCCACGCACGAGACGCCGAGGAAGGAGGAGTGCAGCGGATCGAAGTCGCCGCCGAGGCCCATCAGATGGATGCCACGCTCCTGCGACAGCAGGTTGATCGCTTCGAGGAAGTTGGTGACGACGGTCAGCGGAGTGATGGAGCGCAGCCTGCGCGCGATCTCCAGCGTGGACGTCGAATCGTCGAGCATCACCGCCATGCCCGGCTCGATGAGCTGCAGGGCCCGTTCGGCGACGGCGGCCTTCTCGGCGCGCATCGTCTTCAGCCGGTAGGAGACGTTCGACTCGAAGACGCCGGAGGGCTGGGCGGTGACACCGCCGCGGAATTTGCGGACGATGCCCTGTCGTTCCAGCTCGTCCAGATCGCGGTGGATGGTCATCAGACTGACGTCGAAACGCTCCGCCAGTTCGGCGGCGCTCACCTCGCCCTGCGCGAGGACGTACTCGGCTATGGATGCCTGGCGCGGGGCGGGGCCCCGCTGCGGAACGTTGTTCACGTGCTGATCCTTCGTCCTGGACGTGCCGGCCGGTCGGCCTCGAACAGCAGCAGACTCTCAGGCGGTACGGAGAGCCGGACCGGGCGGTCGGGTCTCAGGCCCGCCGCGTCGGCGCGCGGGGCGACGAGGGACAGCTGCTGCCCACCGATCCTGACCGTGACCTCGGTGGCCCGGCCCAGCAGCTCGGTGACGTGAACGGTGCCGGTCAGCTGCAGGGCCGGGCCCTTGCCGGTGCCGGCCGGCTCCACGCCTGAGCCCTCGCCGGGCCCCAGGAGACCGATGTCCCTCGGCCGTACGCCCAGTTGGACCGCGGTGCCCGGCGGTGCGGACACCGTCAGCGGCAGCTCGTACGCCCCGTCCGGCGACCGGAAGTGTCCCTCTGCCGTCACCGTGCCCGGCAGCAGATTGATCCGGGGTCTGCCGAAGGACCGGGCGACGAAGGTGTCGTACGGGCGGTGCCACAGCTCCTCACGGGTGCCGGTCTGCACCATACGGCCGTCCCTGATCACCCCGATCCGGTCCCCGAGCGCCAGCGCCTCCACCGAATCGTGGGTGACGTACAGCGTGGTCGTGCGCCGGACCGAGCCGATCGCCCTCAGTTCCGCGCGCATCGCCTGCCGCAGCTTCGCGTCGAGATGCGACAGCGGCTCGTCGAGCAGGAACGCCCGGGCCGGCCGCACCAGCACCCGGCCGAGCGCCACCCGCTGCCGCTGACCGTTGGAGAGCCGGCCCACCGGACGGTCCAGCAGGGCCCCGATGCCGAGGAGTTCGGCAATATCCCCGATCCGCTCGCGCGCCTCGTGCGCGGGGAGGCGGTGGCGCGGCGAGCGGAGCGGGGACGCGAGATTGTCGTACGCGGTGCGGTGCGGATACAGGGCGTACGACTCGAAGCACATGGCCACGCCCCGGTCGTACGGCTCCACGCCCGCCATGTCCA
The DNA here is from genome assembly GCF_055602785.1 of Streptomyces sp. NPDC037301. NCBI lineage: Bacteria > Bacillati > Actinomycetota > Actinomycetes > Kitasatosporales > Streptomycetaceae > Streptomyces > Streptomyces sp. NPDC037301. The sequence continues at coordinate 492,254 of NZ_JBVJWD010000001.1, read as the reverse complement.
CCCCGCCCAGCTCGACCGCACCGGAGTCCGGCTCCTCCAGGCCCGCGATCGTCTTGAGCGTGGTCGTCTTCCCGGCGCCGGACGGGCCGAGCAGACAGAAGAACTCGCCCTCGGCCACCTCCAGGTCCAGGCCGTCGAGCGCGGTGTTCTTCCCGTACCTCTTGTGCACGGAACGCAGCGCGATGGCTGCGGGGCCGGTCACGACTTCACCGCCCCGAACGACAGGCCGCGCACCAGGTAGCGCTGGATGGTGAGCGCCAGCAGCAGCGGCGGGACCACCGAGACCAGGGCCGCCGCGGCCGTCAGGTTGTACTTGGGCCGGTCGCCGCCGAGGAAGGACAGCGCGCCGACCGTCACCGTCTGCGCGTTCGACGAGGTGAGGATCAGCGGGAAGACGAAGTTGTTCCACGCGAAGATGAACGCCAGCAGCGAGACGGCCGCGATCCCCGGCTTCACCAGTGGCAGCGCGACCTTGAAGAACGCCTGCTTGCGGGTGTAGCCGTCCAGCAGCGCCGCCTGCTCCAGCTCGGGGGAGAGGTCCAAGAAGTACGACCGCATGATCCAGACGATCAGCGGGAGGGTGACCAGCTGCAGCACCCACACCATGCCGGCATATGTATCGAAGAGTCCGAGCTTCTGGTAGAGCACGAACAGCGGGATGATGACGGTGAGTTCGGGCGCGAAGCGGAACGAGAGCAGGGTGAACATCAGGTTCTCCGAGCCGCGGAACCGCCACCGCGCAGCGGCGTACGCGGCGGGCAGCCCGATCACCAGCGACAGCGCGACCGCGCCCACCGACACGACCAGGCTGTTCACGAAGAACCGTACGAACGGCACGCCCTGGTCGTCCCCGGCGCCGAGGACCGTGCGGTAGGAGTCGAAGGTCGGGGTGAACGAGAAGTACGTACTGAACAGCTCGTTCGCCGGCTTCAGCGACAGGATCACCATCCAGGCGACCGGGAACAGCGCGAAGACGAAGTAGAGGATCAGCGCCAGGTCGGCGGCGACGGCGAGCACCCTGCGCTTCATCCCGGCACCTCCGCCGCCCGGTTCTGGATCCGGCCGAGATAGCGCACCAGCACCATCGTGACCAGGTAGACCACGGCCCAGAGCACCACCATGTAGCTGATCCCGAACGAGTAGCGCTGGAAGCGGATCGCCTCCAGATAGGCCCGGATCTGGAGCACCATCGTCGAGTCACCGGGGCCGCCCTCGGTCAGCGCGTAGATGATGTCGAAGACCTTCAGCGAGTCCATGAACCGGAAGATCACGGCCACCAGGACGTACGGCCACAGCATCGGCAGGGTGAGGCGCCGGAAGGTGAACCACCAGCCCGCCCCGTCGACGGCCGCCGCCTCGAAGGGCGAGGCGGGCAGCGAGCGCAGACCGGCCAGCGCGAGGATCGCGACGAACGGTGTGCAGACCCACACGTCCACGGCGATCGACGACAGCAGGGCGCCCGTCGGGGTGTCCGTCCACTGCACACCGCCGAGGCCGAACGGTTGCAGGAGGTGGTTGATGACGCCGACCGACGGCTGGAGCATCAGCTTCCACATGATCGCGGCGATCACCGGCGCGATCATCAGAGGCAGGATCAGGATCTTCTCCAGCACCCGTCCCACGAAGCTCGCCCGGTGCAGCAGCAGGGCCACGGCCACCCCGAGCACCGTCTCGACGGCCGCCGCGCCGACCGCGTACGCCACCGTCACCCGCGCCGAGTCCCAGAACGAGGACTGGGTGAAGATCCGCCGGTAGTTCTCGATGCCCACCAGGTCCGGCTGCGGTCTGCTCGCCGCGAAGTCGAACACCGTGTAGTAGAGGCCGAGCCCGAACGGATAGAGGATGCCGCCGGTCAGCAGCAGCGCGGGCACGATCAGCAGGTACGGCCGCAGCGAGCGGCGCCATGCCGGTACCGCCCGCACCGCCCGCTTCCCGGCCCCCGTGCCCAAGGCCGCCCCGTGGTCGGCCTCCGGCACGGGCGACGCGCGTCCTGACATCGGTCAGCCGACCTTCGACGCCAGATCGCCGGCCAGAGAGTTCAGTACGGACGAGGCGTTCTTCCCGCCGTAGATCTCCTGGAGCGCGGCGGCCCAGCTGGTCGTCGCGTCGAAGAACTGCTCCTGCGGGGTGAACTGGATCTCCGTCCGGTCGATAACCGTCTCGAACGTCTCGATGAAGCCGGGGATGGCCCGCATCTTGGCCTTGTACGCGGGGTCCTGACTGACCGACTTCCGTACCGGGTCGATGTGGTTGTACTCGATCGCGCCCTTGCGCAGATGCTCCTTGCCGGTCGCCCACTGGAGGAACAGCCAGGCCGCGGACTTGTTGCGGCTCTTGGCGTTCATGCCGAGCGACCAGATCCACATGTTCGTGGCGAGCGAGCCGTCGGGGCCCTTGGGACCGGGGTGGAAGGCGATCTTCCCGGAGGCGGGGGAGGCCCCCTTCACCGCCTGGAAGTAGGCGGCGGTGTCCGCGTCGAAGAGCATCCCCGCCTTCTTCGCGCCGAGGTCGCTGGAGCACTGGTACCAGGTGTACGAGGTCCAGGACGGCGGCCCGCCCTTCTTGACCATCTCCGCCCAGTCCCGGGTGAACGCGATCGCCTCCGGGGAGTTCATCGCGGGCTTCACCCTGCCGCCCTCGACGGTGAAGTCCTTCAGCCCGCCCCGCGCGTACATCGTCATGAAGCCCGGATGGATCGTCGCCCAGCTGCGCGAGCCGCGCACCGCGACCCCGTACATCCCGTCGAAGCCCGCACCCGGCGCCCGGCGGGTGATGGCCCCGGCCACCTCGCGCAGCTCGTCGAAGGTCTCGGCGGGCTTCAGGCCGAGCTTCTCGAACACCTCGGTGTTGTACGCGACGACATTGGTCTCCCAGCCCCACGGCAGCGCGTACTGCCCGCCCTGCCCGAGCGGGGCGCCCGCCTTCAGCGACCACTGGTCGGATGCGAGAAGGGTCGGGAAGAAGTCCGCCTGGTCCCATTCGGCCCCGGTCGCCGAGGAGTTGCGCATCCAAGGGCCGAGATCCTCCAGCCAGCCCGGCGGGCCGTACTGCCACACCATGTATGCGCCGAGCATGAACACGTCGTAGGAGGCGCGTCCGCTGGAGAGGTCGACGGTGAGCTTGTCGAAGTAGTTGTCCTCGGGGAAGACGTCGTACTCGACCCTGATGCCGGTCTTCTCGGTGAACGCCTTCAGATCGGCGATCAGGGCATCGGTGTACGGATGTTTGTTGAGCAGCGCCTTGACCGTCCTGCCCTTGGCCCGCCTCCAGTCGAAGGAGCCGGTGACATCGTCGGCCGCGGAGCCGCCGCCCTTGCTGTTGTCGCCGCCGAAGCCCGCGCCGCAGGCGGTGAGCAGCGGGGCGGCGGACGCGGCCGCCGCCGCGCCGATGGCGAGGAACCGACGCCGGTCGTGCGCGTGCATGTCCATCCGTGACCTCCACGGTCCGGCCGGGGACGAGTTGGGGCGGTGCCCATTCACACGTTGAGTCGACTGGTTAACAGAGCTTGGAACAACGGAAGTTGGCCGTCAATCCCTCGCGCAACGGAAATTCTCGGTGCAGAGTGAGAAGTTCACAGAGAGGGCCGATATGTGGATGGGCATCGATCTCGGCACACAGAGCGTCCGTGCGGTGGTGGCAGGAGACCGCGGCGAGATACTCGGCAGCGGCTCCGCCCCGCTCGTGGGCAGACGCGACGGCGTACGGCATGAGCAGCGGCCCCTCGACTGGTGGACGGCCGTCTGCGCGGCCAGCCGCCAGGCGCTGCACGACTGCCCCGCACCGCGTGCGCTCGCCGTCTGCTCCACCTCCGGCACGGTTCTGCTCGGCGACCGGGCGGGCCGGCCGCTGACCCCGGGGGTGATGTATGACGACGGGCGCGCGGTGACCGAGGCGGCCAGGGCCCGGACCCCGCCGAGCTGGGCGCTGCCCAAGGTGATGTGGCTGCTGCGGGAGTACGGGGGAGGAGCGGGCGAGGCCGTACGGGTCATGCATCAGGCCGATCTGGTCCTGGCGCGGCTCGCCGGAACCCCTCTGCCCACCGACTCCAGCCACGCCCTGAAGACCGGCTACGACCTGGAGCGGGACGCCTGGCCGCACCGGAGGTTCGGCAAGCTCGGCCTGCCGGACGGGCTGTTTCCGGAGGTGGTGCGGCCCGGCCGGCGGATCGGTGAGGTGGGGCGGGTGGCGGCGGAGGAGACCGGGATACCGGCGGGCACGCTCCTGGTGGCCGGGATGACGGACGGGTGCGCGGCGCAGATCGCCTCCGGTGCGCTCACCGTGGGCTCCTGGAATTCGGTGCTCGGTACGACGCTGGTGCTGAAGGGGGTCACCTCGTCGCCGGTCGCGGACCCGGCCGGGGTGGTCTACAACCACCGTGCCCCGGACGGCCGCTGGCTGCCCGGCGGGGCCTCCGGGGCCGGCGGCGGGGCGCTGACCGCCGCCTTCCCGGGCGGGGACCCGGCCCGCATGGACGCGCTGGCCCGCGAGCACGAGCCGGCGCGTGTGGTGGCGTATCCGCTGGTGGCCACGGGTGAACGCTTCCCCTTCGTCGCGCCGGAGGCCACCGGGTTCCTGCTCGGCGAACCCGCCACCGACGCCGAGCACTGGGCGGCCCTGTTGACCGGCGTGGGCCTGGTCGAACGGCTCTGTCTCGACTACCTTGACCTGCTCGGCGCCCAGCTGTACGGCCGGCTCACCTTCACCGGCGGCGCGGTCCGCAGCGGCTACTGGAGCCGGCTGCGCGCCGACATCCTGGGCCGGGCCGTGTACATCCCGCAGTACAGCGAACCGGCGCTCGGCATGGCCGTCCTCGCCGCGTACGGGGCGCGGGCCACGCCCACGCTGCAGGCGGCGGCGGGCCGGATGGTGCGACTGCGGCACGTGCTGCGCCCGCATCCGGTGCGTACGGCGTGGTACACCGAGCCGTACCTCACGCTGGTGGACGAACTGGAGCGGCGCGGCTGGCTCCCCGGCCCGGTCGCCGCCCACGCCCGTACCCGAACGGAGAAACCATGACCGCCCGTCCGAGTGCCACCCTGCTGCTCGCCCGCCACGGTCAGACCGTCTGGCACGCGGAGAACCGCTACGCCGGGGTCAGTGACATCGCCCTCACGGACGAAGGACGCCGCCAGGCCGGGCAGCTGGGCGAGTGGGCGGCCCGGCACCCGGTCGACGCGATCTGGACGTCGACGCTCACGCGCGCGATCGAGACGGCGGAGCCCGCGTGCTGGGCGCTCGGCCTCGTCCCCCGCCGCGAACACGACCTGCGCGAATGCGACTTCGGCGAGGTGGAGGGACGGACCCTGGCGGAGTTCGCGGCCGAGCACCCGGAGCGGGCCCGGGAGTACCGCGCCGACCCGGTGGCCCACCCCTTCCCCGGTGCCGAGGACCCCCGGTCGGCGGCGGCCCGGGGGGCGATGGCGCTGCGCCGGATCGCGGACGGGCACCCGGGGCAGCGGGTGCTCGTCGTCGCGCACAACACACTGCTGCGGCTCGTGCTGTGCGAACTGCTGTCGATTCCGCTGGGCGCCTACCGCCGGGTCTTCCCGCGGCTGCGGAACACGGCCCTGAGCGAGGTGCGGATCGGGGACGAGGGCGGTGCGCTGCTCTCCCTCAATGTGCCGTGCGCACCGGACGTCAGTCCTTGACGGCCACGGAACGCCGCTGCCGTATGACACCGATGGCCGCCAGTACGACGGTCAGGGCGCCGGACGCCACCAGTTGGTCACGGGTGTCCGGCTCGCGCAGCATCAGGACGAAGATGCCGAGCATGGCCAGGAGCGCCACCACCGTCAGGACCGGGAAGAGCCACATCCGTACGACGAGTTTCTCCGGGGCCTCGCGTTCCAGCCGGTCGCGAAGGACCACCTGGGAGAGGGCGATGAAGATCCAGACGATGAGGATCACCGCGCCGATCATGTTGAGCAGCCACGGGAAGACGTCGTCGGGACGCCAGTAGCTGAGCAGCACGCACAGGAAGCCGAACACGGACGAGACCAGGACGGCCGTGCGCGGGACGCCCGAGGAGATCCTGCCGAGCCGCTTCGGGCCCTGGCTACGGGCGACCAGCGAACAGGCCATGCGCGAGGCGCCGTAGATGTTGGCGTTCATCGCGGAGAGCAGGGCGACCAGGATGACCACGTTCATGATCTCCGCGGCGCCGCTGATGCCGAGGTGGTCCAGGGCCGCGTAGAACGGGCCGACCTCCACGACCTTCGGGTCGTCCCACGGGACCAGCGTGACGACGACCGCCATCGAGCCGACGTAGAAGAGCGCGATCCGCCACATCGCCGTGCGCACGGCCTTGGCGACACCCTGCACCGGGTTCTCGGACTCGGCCGCTGCGATGGTGACGGTCTCCAGACCGCCGTACGCGAAGACTGAGGCGAGCAGTCCGATCACCAGGCCCTCGGCGCCGTTCGGCATGAAGCCGCCCTCGCCCTTGAGGTTGGCGGTGCCGGGGGCGTCCGTACCGGGCAGCACACCGAGGATCGCCAGCACACCCAGGACCAGGAAGAGCGTGATCGCCACGACCTTGAGGGCGGCGAACCAGAACTCGAACTCGCCGAACTTCTTCACCGAGGCCAGGTTCGTGCCCAGGAAGACCACCATGAACAGTGCGACCCAGGCCCACTCCGGCGTACCGGGCAGCCAGCCGGTGGCGATCTTCGCCGCGCCGATGCCTTCCAGGCCGACGGCGACACAGAGCAGCACCCAGAACGCCCAGCCCACGGTGAACCCCGCCCACGGCCCTATCGCCCGCTCCGCATGGACGGAGAAGGAACCGGAGGCCGGGTTCGCGGCCGACATCTCGCCGAGCATCCGCATCACGAGCATGACCAGCAGCCCGGAGACGGCGTACGCGATGATGATCGACGGGCCCGCGGCGGCGATACCCGCACCCGAGCCGACGAAGAGTCCGGCGCCGATGACACCGCCGAGGGCGATCATCGAAAGATGGCGCTGCTTGAGCCCGTGGGTGAGCGCCGAATCGGTCTTGGCGTCGGAGACGGCGACCGGGGAGCCGGTGGGGGGAGACGCGGAATTCCGAGACATGGACAAGCTCTGTTCGGTAGGTGAGACGTGGGGGGACGTGCGCGCACAGTCTGAGCACGCACCCCGTTCACAGGGAACCGCTGTCCGCCATACGGGCATGACGCTCACACAAGGTGCACACCCGGGCACGGGGCGACGGCCGGTGCGGTCGCCCGGCGGACCCTGGGCGGTTCCTGGACGGTTTTGGCAGGAACCTACAGTCTCTCCCGACGGCCTCTCCCGGCAAAATACGAGCCGATCCGCACCCACCTCAGTGACGAGCATCACGCCATCACGTGATTGTGCAAGCCCCTTTGTGTGAACCCCACCAATGCCTCAACCACCGCTTTGTGGGCCACTGATGGTGATCGAGCGTTAACCCTTGGGCTAACGTCAGCCTCAGTCTGTCCCCACCTGCCCTCACCCCGCGGAGTCCCGATGAGCACTGCTGCCGCCGCCCCTGCCCGTACCGGAGCGGTCCTCGCCGACCTGCTGCCCGCCGCCAGGCACCGTTACGCCGTCGACACGGCCCTGGTTCTCGGTGGCGCCGCGCTCACCGGCATCGCCGCCCAGATCGCCGTCCCGGTCCCCGGCTCCCCGGTCCCGGTCACCGGCCAGACGTTCGCCGCGCTCCTCGTCGGCACCGCGCTCGGCGCCCGCCGCGGCTTCCTCTCCCTCGCCGTGTACGCGCTCGTCGGTATGGCGGGCATGCCGTGGTTCTCCGAGGGCACCTCCGGAGTCGGCTTCCCGTCGTTCGGCTACGTCCTCGGCATGCTGCTCGCCGCCACCGTGGTCGGCGGCCTCGCCCGCCGCGGCGGAGACCGCTCCGTGCTGCGCACCGCGGGCACGATGGTGGTCGGCTCCGCGATCATCTACGCGGTCGGCGTCCCGTACCTGGCGCTGTCCACCGGTATGTCGGCGAGCGCCGCGATCGCGGCCGGCCTGGTGCCGTTCCTGCTCGGCGACGCCCTGAAGGCGGCACTGGCGATGGGCGCGCTGCCCGCTTCCTGGAAGCTCATCGGCCGTCGCGGCTGATGCCGTAGCTCCCTCCGAAGAGGCTCGCCGGGTCGTGACGCGACACCAGACCGGCGAGCCTCTTCTGTGTCCGCGCGTCGTGGAAGCCGTCGGTGCGGTCCCCGCCGCCGAAGGAGAAGTTCAGTGAACGGCCCAGGGCGAGAGGGGCGAGCACGGCGGCCACCTCCGCGTAAAGGGTCCGTACCGATGCCACATCCGTGCCGTCGAGCGGCGACAGCAGCCGCAGCAGGAATCCGGCCTCGCGGTAGGGCACCGCGTTGTCGACGGCGGGCCGTACGGCCAGCGCGCCGCCCAGGTGGTTGAGCTGGACCACGGTCATCATCGGCGCCTTCGGTCCGGCCAGCTCCAGCGTGCGCACGGCACGCTCCACGTCCAGATCGCCGAGCACCACGCTGTCGCCGTAGTAGGCGTGCGGGAACGGCGGGTCGCTGTGAATGGTGTGGCTGTCGGTGTACGGCATCTCCCGCAGCGAGTCCGCGAGCGCGGGCCCGATCGCCCGAAGCGGCGCGACCAGCCGCTCGCCCTCCGCCGCGCTGCCGGTGTACGCGACCCGCACCGAGATCACATACCGGCCGCGCATCGGCTCCGGCATCTGCGGGACATCGGGGAACCGCAGGGCGGACAGCGATGACGTCAGTGCGTCGGGGACGGTCCTGGTCCACTCCAGATAGCGGTGGATCACCCCGGCGGCCGTCACGCCGTCCCGGTCCCCGGCTCCGTCGCGGCCTCCGCCTCCGCTTCCGTCGAAGGCGATGGAGCCGCCGTACAGCCGCCCGGCCTCGACCAGCCCGATCTCCATTCCGGTCACGACACCGAGCCGGTGCCCGCCGCCGCGCAGCGCCCAGAAGAGATCGGGCTCGCTGTCCGGGGAGACATGGCGCAGTACGCCGTCGGCGGTCACCACGTCGAGTGCGCGCACATGGTCGGCGGCGTACCCGAACTCCCTGGCCAGTACGCCCAGACCGCCGCCGAGGGTGTAGGAGACGGCGCCGACACCCGGGGAGGAGCCGTTCAGCGGGGCGAGTCCGTGCGGTGCGGCGGCCTCGATGACCCGGTCCCAGGTGACGCCCGCGCCGATCCGGGCGGTGCGGTGCACCGGGTCGACCTCGACGGAGTCCATCCGGCGGGTGCTGATCAGTACCCCGCCCTCGACGGCCCCGGGCAGCCCGTGGCCGGTGGCGTGGACGTGGACCGGGAGGCCGCGCCCGACGGCGTCGGCCACGGCGGTCCGTACGTCATCGGCGTGGGCGGCCTCGACGACGAGGTCGGGACGGATGGCGAAACCGGTCTGGAAGCCGGTCTCGACATCGGCCGGGACATCGGCAGGGACCTGGGCAGGGGCGGTAGACATGGGAAGGCTCTCCGTTCGCTCGCTCGGTGGCGTTGCGACGGAGAGTCTTCCCGATAAACCTGACATCGGCCGTCAGGTATTGCTGGGGGTTTCCACAGCGGTGCGGTTCTTGCGGTTCTGGACCTCACGGATCAGCGAGATCGCCACCACCACGGCCGCGACGAGCAGCGAGAGCAGCACCTGCTCGCGTCCGCTGTCGTCGGTCAGCATGTAGACGAGGACGAACGAGATCATCGCGATGGTCGCCCAGGTCAGATACGGGAAGAGCCACATCCGCACGACCAGTTTCTCCGGCTGCTCGCGCAGGATGATGCCCCGCATCCGCAGCTGGGTGAAGCAGATGACCAGCCAGACGAAGAGGGCGACCGCGCCGGAGGAGTTCAGCAGGAACTGGAAGACGGTGTCGGGCCACTGGTAGTTGAAGAACACGGCGACGAAGCCGAAGACGACGGAGGACAGGATGGCCGCCTGCGGCACGCCCCGCTTGTTGACCCGGGCGAACGCCTTCGGCGCGTCCCCGCGGCCGCCGAGCGAGAAGGCCATCCGCGAGGCGGTGTAGAGGCCGGAGTTGAGGCAGGACAGTACGGCCGTCAGCACGATGACGTCCATCACCTGACCGGCGTGCGGAATGCCGATGGAGTTGAGGGCGGCCACATAGCTGCCCTCCTCCAGGATCGAGGCGTCGTTCCACGGCAGCAGGGTGAGCACGACGAAGATCGAGCCCAGGTAGAAGACGGCGATCCGCCAGATCACGCTGTTGGTGGCCTTCTGGACGGCGCGCTGCGGGTTCTCGGACTCGCCGGCGGCGAGGGTGACTATCTCGCTGCCCATGAAGGAGAAGACGACCATCAGCACACCGGTGAGGATGGCGCCGGGTCCCTTGGGGAAGAATCCGCCGGTGTCGGTGAGATGCGCGAGCCCCGAGCCGGGGTTGTCCGAGCCGGGCAGCAGCCCGAAGACGGCGAGCAGTCCGACGACCACGAACGCACCGATCGCCACGACCTTGATCCCGGCGAACCAGAACTCGAACTCGCCGTACGACCCGACCGAGACCAGGTTCGTCGCGGTCAGTACGACCATCACGATCAGCGCCCACGCCCACTGCGGGACGCCCGGCACCCAGCCCTCCAGGATCTTGGCACCCGCCGTGGCTTCGACGGCGAGCACCACGACCCAGAAGAACCAGTACAGCCAGCCGATCGAGAAGCCGGCCCAGCGGCCCAGCGCCTGATCGGCGTAGGCGGAGAAGGAGCCCGAGCTGGGACGGGCCGCGGCCATCTCGCCGAGCATCCGCATCACGAAGACGACCATCAGGCCGACCAGCGCGTACGACAGGAGGATGGCCGGTCCCGCGGCGGCGATGCCTGCGCCGGAGCCCACGAAGAGGCCCGCGCCGATGACACCGCCGATGGCGATCATCGAGAGATGGCGGTTCTTGAGACCTGCCTGGAGACCGTCGGAGGAGCCCGGTGCGTCCGGTCCGTTCGACCGGTCCGGCTTGCCGGGCTGGTGGCCCGGCCCGGCCAGAGTCGTCTGCGACGTCATGGATCGAATCCTTACGTTTTCGGATCACGCGGTGCGTGCCCAGCCGCCGAAGTGGGGTGCGGCAACGAGTGATGCATTGAAGCCCGCCGAACCGTGGAAGCGGAACCCCCTCTTCCGAATCGTTGACCAGATCGTTGCCTGAGTGGCGTTGCACACACAGGGCCCGCACATGGAGCCCACACGCAGCTTCCACCGCCGCTCCGGCCGCTCCGGCCGGTCCGGGCGGACCCGGCCGGAGGGTCCCGACCCCGATGGCGCTTACCCGGCGATGCTCGTGCCACACTCGGAACATGCGCGTGTACCTCGGCTCGGACCATGCCGGCTATGAACTCAAGAACCACCTCGTCGAGTGGCTCACGGCCCAGGGCCACGAAGCCGTCGACTGTGGCCCCCACATCTACGACGCCCAGGACGACTACCCGCCGTTCTGCCTGCGTGCCGCCGAGAAGACGGCCGCGGACCCGGACAGCCTCGGCATCGTGATCGGCGGCTCCGGCAACGGCGAGCAGATCGCCGCCAACAAGGTCAAGGGCGTGCGCGCCGCACTCGCCTGGAGCGAGCAGACCGCCGCGCTCGGCCGCGAGCACAACAACGCCAATGTGGTCGCCATCGGTGGCCGGATGCACTCGGTGGACGAGTCCACCAAGTTCGTCGAGATCTTCCTCGCCACTCCGTACTCGGGTGAGCAGCGTCACACCCGCCGCATCGAGATGCTGACGGCGTACGAGACGACCGGCGAGCTCCCCCCGATCCCGGCCCACCACCCGCAGCAGGGCTGACCGGTCTCCATCCCTGTGCCGCCGGTGTTCCCGGCGGCACAGTCATTTCCCCGCGTCACCCCGTCGCCGCGTCCCTACGTCACCGAGGAGAGTCGCCGCCGTGCCCGAGGGACACACGATCCACCGCCTCGCGGCGGACCACCGGGACAGGTTCGCCGGGCGGCCGGTGCGGGTGAGCAGCCCGCAGGGCAAGTTCTCCGACAGCGCCGCGCTGCTGGACGGCCGCACGTTCACCGGCGTCGACGCCCACGGCAAGCACCTCTTCCTCGGTTTCGAGGACGCCGGCTGGGTCCACATCCACCTGGGCCTCTTCGGCAAGCTCGGCTTCGGCACGACCCCGGCCCCGCCGCCCACCGACACCGTCCGGCTGCGCCTGGTGACCGACGACCACCACGCGGATCTGCGCGGCCCCACCACGTGCGCGCTGATCACCGACCCCGAGAAGCGCGCGATACACGACCGCCTCGGCCCGGACCCGCTGCGGACCGACGAGGACGGCGAGCGGGCCTGGCGGCGGATCTCCCGCAGCCGTATCACCGTCGCGGCCCTGCTGATGGACCAGAAGGTCATCGCGGGGGTCGGCAACGTGTACCGCGCGGAGGTGCTGTTCCGGCACGGGATCGACCCGTACCGCCTGGGCAGGTACCTCACGCGGGCGGAGTGGGACGCGGTCTGGGCCGACCTGGTGATGCTGATGCGCGAGGGCGTAAGGAACAACCGGATCGACACGGTCCGCCCCGAGCACATGCCGGAGGCGATGGGGCGTCCGCCGCGCGTCGACGACCACGGCGGCGAGGTGTACGTGTACCGCCGGGCCCGGCAGTCCTGCCACATCTGCGGTACGGAGATCCGCACCGCGGACCTGGCGGCCCGGAACCTGTTCTGGTGCCCGGGCTGCCAGTCCGCGTAGCAGCGGTGCGCTAGAACCCCCGCGGCAGCCACGGCGCCGTGTCGGACAGGAACGCCGACGACGCCTCCGCCAGCGCGCCCGCTCGCAGTTCCCGTACCCGCCCGGCCAGACCCAGCGAGCTCAGCGACTCGCCGCCCAGATACGCCGAGCCCAACTCCCTTACCGAGAGCGCCAGATCGGCCGCGTCATCGGTCCGCCGGCACGACGCGACGCCCTTCTCGTCGGCCGTGAGCCGCCAACGCCCCGCGTTCCAGGGGCAGAACACGTCCTCGACCTCGAACACCACGTCCAGCGGGCCCCGGTACGACCGGGCCTCCAGCGCCGCCCCCAGCTCCACCAGGCGCACATGGAGCGAATCGCGGACCCGGATGTTGCACCGCCGCACGTCCGACACCAGGTGCAGCACCGCGTCGTCGACCGGCCGGTTCCGGGCCACGATCGTCGTCATCAGGTCGATGTCGAAGACGAACCGCCACAGCGCCGCGTACGCTGCCGGGTCCAGGGCGGCCAGGTCGTTGACCACGACGGTGCCCTTGGGGCCGGCCGGCTCCCACTCCGGCTTGATGTGGTACGTCACATTGCCGACGATCTCCCCGTCCCGCTCCGCCAGCACGCACTGCTGCGCCGAGGAGCCCTGCCGGTTGGAGACCGGGTCGACCATGGGCTTGCGCTCCCAGCCGGGCCCGTGGGCCGGGACGCCGGGACGGCCGGAGACCAGCTGCTCGTACACGCTCTCGCACGCCGCCATCGCCTCGTCCGGCTTCGCGTGGCGCAGCCGCACCTCGTCCGTGCCCGGCGGCACGTCCAGCCGGATCCGGTCCTTCTCGATCGTCAGGGACATCTGCCGCGAGGCGGCGCCGTAGCCGAACCGGCCGTAGATCACCGGTTCCGAGGCCGTCAGTACGGCGAACGGCTCGCCCAGCGCGCGGATGTCGTCCAGCTGCCGGCGCATCATCGAGGTCAGCAGCCCGCGCCTGCGGTGCGTGGAGGCGACGCTCACCATCGTGATCGCGGCGGCGGGCACCAGCGCCCCGCCCGGCACCGCGACCCGGAAGCTGAACGCCCCCGCAGTGCCGACCACGTCGTCACCGTCCCAGATCCCGAGCGACCGCTCGTGCTCGGTCAGCCGCTCGAACAGCTCGCGCTCCTCGGGAGCCTCCGGGTCCCCGCCGAACGCCAGCTCCAGACACTCGAACCATTCGTTCCACTCGGACGGGCGCAACACGCGAAGCTCAGTAGTCATGGGCCATGCCTACCAGGGGGCAGGGCGGCGGGGCGACCCGATTTCGAACGCATTGTCACGGGGTCCCCCTGCACCTCGGGCGGCCGGGTAGATAGGGTCCCGACAATGGCCCGTCGCGCAGGAGCAGACACGTACCCGGCCCGATTTCGGAAATCGGCACACCGGGCACGCATCGCGCTGCGCAAGTCCGGTGTCGACTACTTCCGCGGCGACGGATCGGACTGGATCGCACTGGCCGGTCTGCTGCTCACCATTCCGGCCATCACCTGGGCCACCCTGCTCAATCCGGTGTGGTGCTCACCGGCCGCGCTCGTCCTGCCGATCGTCGCGGGCGGTCTGCTGCTGCGACCCGCGAGCCTGCTGGGTCTGTACGCCACCGCCGCCGCCGCCCTGATCGTGGAGTCGCTCGCACTGGGCCCGTACGAGGACGGCCCGGCCCGGGTGACACCCGGCATCGTCCTGGTGGTCGCGGCCTGCGGCTTCTTCGGGCTGGTCCTCGCCCAGTTCCGGGCCAGGGTCGGTGTGCCGTGGCGACGCGGCGGCACCATGCTCTTCGACCTGCGCGAACGCATCAGGGTGCAGAGCGCCCTGCCCCGGCTGCCGCAGGGCTGGCACCGCGAGATGGCGCTGCGCCCGGCGGGCGGCCAGTCCTTCTCCGGTGACTTCGTCGTCGCCGCCCGTACCAACGGCGGACGGACCCTGGAGGCCGTACTCACCGATGTCTCCGGCAAGGGCATGGACGCGGGCTCCCGCGCCCTGCTGCTGTCCGGCGCCTTCGGCGGCCTCCTCGGTTCGCTGCCCCCGCACGGCTTCCTCCCGGCGGCCAACGGTTATCTGCTGCGCCAGGACTGGGACGAGGGTTTCGCCACCTCGATCCATCTGGTCCTGGACCTCGAATCGGGCGACTACGAAATCCTCTCGGCGGGGCACCCGCCGGCCCTGCAGCTCCACTCGGGCAGCGGCCAATGGGAGGAGAAGGTCGCGGAGGGCCCGTTGCTCGGGGTGTACGACGGGGCGCAGTTCGACGCAGTGAAGGGCTCGTTGGCCCCCGGCGACGTGCTGATGCTGTTCACGGACGGCCTGGTGGAGGCGTCCGACCGCGATATCGCGGAGGGCATCGACCGGCTGACCGGTGAGGCCGACCGCTATGTCGCCACCGGTTTCGAGGGCGCGGCCTGGCATCTGATCGAGGCATGCGCCAAGGACGTCAACGACGACCGGGCGCTGCTGCTGTTGTCGCGCAAATCCTGAACCGTACGTAATCGGGATGAACCGGGCGTACGTCAACGGGAATTGGCCCGTCACCGGAACGTGGGCGTCGACATGTCCGGGTACGAGGCGGGCCCCCGTGCCCGGACACGCCGGCCGTCGTCTCAGGCCGGGACCGAGACCTGCCCGGCGCCGCTGCCGCTGTCACTGTCCTCACCCCGGCCCCGCCCGCCCGGCAGGATGCGGGCCAGCCAGTTCGACCTTCCGGCGGCCAGTGGTGCGAGGACCGCGAGGACGAGTACGTATCCGGCGATGAACGGGGAGAGCCGTTCGTCCAGCCCCGCGGCCGCCGCCATCGTGGCGAGGATCAGGGCGAACTCGCCGCGGGCCACCAGTGTGGTGGAGATGTTCGCCGTGGCCTGCGGGCCGAACGCGTACACCTTGGCGGCGGCAAGTCCGGCGAGGACATTCATGGCCAGGGTCACCGCGACGGCGGCCAGCACCGGCCACAGGACGGTCGGCAGATCGCCCGGGTTGATGGAGAGGCCGAAGGCGAAGAAGAAGATCGCACCGAAGGCGTCACGCAGCGGGTGGACCAGCTTGAGGATGCGCGTGCCGGAGGACGTACTGCCGAGCATCAGGCCGACCATGAAGGCGCCGATCGCGTCCGCGACCCCGAACCACTCCGAGACACCCGCCACGAAGACCGCGGCGCCGAGGAAGGAGATGACGAGGAGTTCGTCGTCACGGGTGTTGATCAGCTTGCCGATGACCTTGGTGCCGAACCGGGCGGCCAGGGCGAGCAGCAGCAGGAAGCCGAAGGCCTTGCCGCCGTCGACCGCCGCGGCGGAGAGGCTGTCGGCGCCCGACAGGATCGGCTGGAGGGCGGCCAGATACAGGGCGAGGAACACGTCCTCGACGACGATGATGCCGAGGATCGGTTTGGTCTCCGGATTGCCGATACGGCCCAGGTCGACCAGGACCTTGGTGACGATGGCCGACGACGAGATGCCGAGCACACCGGCGAGGACCAGCGCTTCGGATGTGCCCCAGCCCAGCGCGAAGCCGAAGCCGAGCCCGGCGCCGACATTCAGGGCGAGATAGGCGCCACCGGCGAGCGCCATCTTGCGGCCGCCTGCCTTGAGGTCGTCGAGATGGAATTCGAGGCCGAGGTAGAAGAGCAGCAGCACCAGACCGAGTGCCGAGAGCATCTCCAGGTCGTGCGGGTCGGCGACGAGGACGATGCCGGGCGTGTGCGGGCCGAGCAGGATTCCGGCCAGGATGAACAAGGGGATGGTCGGCAGTCCGATGCGGCTGCCGACGCGGGCGAGAACGGCGGCGGCGAGGAAGGCGCCGCCCATGGCGATGAGCGTGTCTGCGTGTCCGATGAGCCTGTCCTTCGGTAGGTCAAGAGAGCGTCAAGGAATCGTCAGTAATTAGTTTACCGAATGATTGACGTTGCAAGTATGGCCGCCCCCGACAGCACCCTGGGGTTTGCCCACCCCCGGTAGCACCCTGGGGTTTGCCCCACCCTCGATCCGCCAGCAGCCGCCATGGTCCGGACCCGCTGGTGATCCGTACGTTCGAGGTATCGGCCGGACGACCGGCCGACGAACAACGGAAGGCGGACACCATGGGGCTGCGACGCACCAAGCAGGGCGCGCAGGACAGGCAGTACACGGCGGACATCCACCAGGGGCCCGGCCCCTCGGACCTTGCCGTGGAACTGCGAGGCGTCCGCAGGCAGTACGGCCGCGGCGGCTCCGCCGTCCACGCCCTGAGGGGCATCGACCTCGCCCTGCCGCGCGCCAGTTTCACCGCCGTCATGGGCCCCTCCGGCTCGGGAAAGTCGACCTTCCTGCAGTGCGCGGCCGGACTCGACCGCCCCACCGAAGGCTCCGTACGCCTCGGCGGCACCGAGATCACCGGCATGAGCGAGAACCGGCTCACCGAGCTGCGCCGTACCCGCCTCGGCTTTGTCTTCCAGGCCTTCAATCTGCTCCCGTCCCTCACGGTCGAGCAGAACGTCGTCCTGCCCATGCGCCTGGCCGGACAGCGCACCGGCTCCGCCCGCAGCCGCCGCGCAGCCGCCGAGATGCTCACCCGGGTCGGCCTCGGCGACAAGGGTGCGCGCCGCCCCGGCCAGCTCTCCGGCGGCCAGCAGCAACGCGTCGCCGTCGCCCGCGCCCTGGTCACCCGGCCCGATGTGATCTTCGCCGACGAGCCGACCGGCGCCCTCGACACCACCACCGCCGCCGAGATCCTCGCCCTGCTCCGCAACGCGGTGGACAGCCTCGGCGCCACCGTCGTGATGGTCACCCACGACCCGGCCGCCGCCGCCTACGCCGACCAGGTGCTCTTCCTCGCCGACGGCGCGATCGCCGGCAGCCTGCCGCGCGCCGGCGCCGCACAGATCGCCGCCCGGATGACCGCGCTGACCGCGCGCACCGCCCCCGCCCACGCAGGAGCAGCAGCCTGATGTTCACCCCGCACGTCCCGAACGGCCTCGCCCGCGCGGCCGTCCGCTTCAAACCCTCGTCGTTCGTCGGGACCTTCGTCGCGCTCCTGCTGGCCGCGGCGATCGTCTCCGCCTGCGGCATCCTGCTGGAGACCGGCCTGCGCGCCTCGGTACCCGCGGACCGCTACGCGAAGGCACCCGTGGTGGTCGCCGCCGACCAGCGGGTCCACATGACCGTCGGCAGCGGCGAGGGCGCGTACGACGCCGCCACCCCCGTCCCGGACACCGCGCGGCTCCCCGAATCCCTGGTGGGCAAGGCCGCCTCGGCCCCCGGCGCGGCAGCCGCGATCGGGGACGTCAGCTACTCCGTACGACAGGACAACACCCCTCTCACCGCACACGGCTGGAGCTCCACCGCCCTCACCGGTACGAGGCTGCTCACCGGCGACGCGCCCAAGTCCGGCGAAGTCGTCGTCCCCACCGGCACCAAGGACCAAATCGGCGAGAACATCTCCCTCGACACGCCCGCAGGTGTACGGGAGTTCCGGGTATCGGGCACCACCGCCACCGACGGCACCGTCTGGTTCGCCGACCGGCAGGCCGTACAGCTCTCCGGCCACCCCGGCCAGGTCGACGCCATCGCCGTGCTCGCCACCCGCTCCACCCCCACCGGCACCCTCGCCGACCAGGTACGCGAGGCCGTCGGCCACACCGCCGGGGCCAAGGTCCACACCGGTGACGGCCGGGGCGCCGTCGAGGACGCGGAACTCGCGGGCGCCCAGGAACTCCTCGCCGGCCTCGGCGGCTCCTTCGGCGGCGTCGCCACCATGGTCGCCGTCTTCACCGCCGCCGGTACGGTCGCTCTCTCCGTGGGCCAGCGCAGCCGCGAGTTCGCCCTGCTGCGCGCCATCGGCGCCACCCCGCGCCAGCTGCGCCGCACCGTCGCCACCGAGTCCCTGCTCATCGCCCCGCTCGCCGGAGCGCTCGGCTGCCTGCCCGGAATCGCCCTGGCCCACTGGTGGTTCGGGCAGCTCCAGGACAGGGGAGCCATCCCTGAAGCCGTCGGCCTGAACGTGTCCTGGCTGCCCCTGACCATCGCCACGGCCGCCACGATGCTCACCGCGCTGAGCGCCGGATACTTCGCCGCCCGCCGACCGTCGAAGACCAAGCCGGGGCTGGCCCTCGCCGAGTCCGCGGTGGAACGCCCCCCGTTCGGCTGGATCCGCACCCCGCTCGGCATCGCCGCCCTCATCGGCGGCACAGTGTTCGCGGGCGTCGCCGCCTCCACGAGCGGCGACGACGCGGCGAACGCCGCGCTCGGTGTCGTCATGTTCTTCATGCTCGCGGTCGGCCTGCTCGGCCCGCTGATCGCCCGGATCTGCACCGCCGTCATCGGTTTCCCGCTGCGCGCGGCAGGTGCGTCCGGTTCGCTGGCCGCCGCCAACTCCCGCACGAACTCCCGCCGGCTGGCCTCCGCGATCACCCCGATCGTGCTCGCCATGGCCTTCTCCTCCACGCTCGTCTTCATGCACACCAGCGAGGAACGGGTGATCGCACACCAGCAGCGCGACGCCATCACCGCCGACCACATCGTCTCCGCCCCGGCGGGCCTCGCCTCCGACGCCACCGCACGGGCGGCGGCCACCCCCGGCGTCTCCACCGCCGTCGGCCTGCTCCGCGGCTCCGTCCTGGTGCCCACCGGATCGGGCGGCGACCGGAGGCTCCAGAACACCTCCGCCCAGGGGGTCATCGGCTCCGGCGCCGACCTCGCCAAGGTCCAGGACCTCGACGTGCGGACGGGATCGCTCACCGGCCTGCGGCCCGGCACCGTCGCCATCGACACCAGCCTCGCCGGCTCCACGAAGCTCGCCACCGGCGACCGGCTGGCCCTGCGCCTCCCGGACGGCACCAAGGCGTCACCGAAGATCGTCGCCGTCTACGGCCGCGGCCTGGGCACCAGCCTCGTCACCCTGCCCGCCACCGACCTGAAGACCCATGTCACGTCCCCGTACGCCTCCGACGTGCTGGTACGGGCCACTCCCGCCGCCGCGCAGAAGCTCACCGCGCTCGGCACCGTCACCGACCGCTCCGGCTACGCCGCCGCGCAGGACCAGGGCCGTGAGATCAACGCCTGGGCCAACACCGTCATGGCCGCGGTCCTCGGCGGATTCGCCGCCGTCGCCGCCGTCAACACCCTGGTGATGACCGTTCTCGACCGCCGCCGCGAACTGACCATGCTCCGCCTCGTCGGCTCCACCCGCCGCCAGGTCATGGGCATGATCCGCTGGGAGGCGCTGCTCATCACGGTGGCCGGAGCCGCGCTCGGCACGGCCATCGCACTGGCCACACTCATCCCGATGATGAAGGGGCTGACGGGTGAATCGCCTTACATCCCGCCGGTGTTGTACGGATCGTTCGTCGCCGCGACCGTCGGGCTCGGCCTCGCCGCCGCAATGATCCCGGCCCGTGCGGCCCTGCGCACAACGGCCGCCCGTCCGTAAAGTCGGACCATGACCACGCCGCGCAGGAACCTGAACCTGGCCGAAGTCGAGGCGATCGCCCGCATGGCCCACCGTTCACAGACGGACAAGGCGGGACGCCCGTACGGTGAACACCTCCACGCCGTCGCGGAGGGCGTACGGATCAGGGGCGGCAGCGACGAACAGATCGCCGCGGCCTGGCTGCACGACGCCGTCGAGGACGACGCGCTGTCGGAGGAATGGCTGGCCGACGCCGCGCTGTCTCAGGAGGTCAAGGACATGGTCCTCGCCGTCACCAAACGTGACGGCGAGGACCTCGGTTCGTACACCCGGCGCATCCTCGACACCCCGGGCGCCCTGCTGATCAAGGAGTCCGACCTGGCACACAACGCCGACCCGGCCCGCCTCGCCGTGCTGGAACCGGCGACCCGCACCCGACTGGCCGAGAAGTATGCGCTGGTACGGGGGCTGCTGGGACTCACCTCGGGCGAATCGCCCACCGAGCAATCGGATCCAGCCAACACGGCGAAGGACTGATCCGCGCGTCGGCGGGGCTCAGAGCCTGGCCGGGCCCCGCCGGAACGCCCAGTTCATGTCCGGCTCGGTCACCGGGCGCAGCACCCGCCGCACCGGCGGCGTACACATCAGCGTCACTGCACCGGCCGCGACCAGTGAGACGAGGACCAGGCCGCCGGGCGTCGAGAGCCATGCGTAGGTGTCGAACACCCCGGCGTATCCGGCGCCCTTGATCAGGAATCCGTGCAGCAGATAGCCGCAGATCGTTCCGGAGCCGAGCACGGTGAACCACATGTGGCGGCGCGGCACCCAGGACAGGAACCCGATGGTGAGCAGTAGCGCACAGCCGAACATCGCCAGTGTCATCACGGCTCCGGACCACCACGGAGCGCCCATCTCGGGCGCGCTGTTGCTGCGGTAGAACCAGCCCAGCTGCATCCGCGGTGCCGCCCAGTACGCGAACAGCAGGGCCCCGGCGAACAGCGGGAGCGCGAGCATCCGCACCTCACGCCGGCGGACGAGCTGGAAATGCTCGGGCTTCAGCCGGAGTCCCAGCACGAAGAACGGCAGGAACTGCAGAACACGCTGGAGATCGAGATCGTCGCCGATCGTCGGGGAGAAAGAGGCGAGCACGGCGATGACGAGCGCCACGGGCAGTGGATGGCGCAGTGCCTGCCACAGCGGTGTGGTGATCCGCCAGATGAACAGCGCGATCAGGAACCAGGTGAGATACCAGGGGTCGGTCAGGCTGATCGGATGATCGGGCGAGCCGTCCGCGTACCGCTTGAACAGCGAATAAGCCGTCTCGAACACCACATAGGGCACGGCAACGCCGGTGACCAGGCGTTTTACCTTGGCGGCGGACATGTCGAACGAGCGGGAGAAATAGCCGGAGACGATGATGAACGCCGGCATGTGAAAGGTGTACGCCACCATGTACAGCGCACGGGCGGTCCGGCTGCCGTCCATCACCGGTTCCCACGAGTGAGCCACCGCGACGAGCACGATGGCCAGATATTTGACGTTGTCGAAGTAGGCATCACGCTTCTTCGCCGGCGCGGCGGCCGGAGGCTTGTTCGCCACCGGTGCGGGGGGTGCCGCGGTGGCAGTCATCGTCCCTTGGCGTCTGGGCTCCGACTCCCGGGTCGCCGGTGGGAGCGGGGCCCTCTGAAATACGTTCGGAGCGTGGAACATCTAAGGCACCTTAGACGCCGCGATTGCAATTCGTAAAACCGCCCACGGATATTGCATGTCCGCGTCCAATCAAAAGCGAAACCGCCAAAAACCGCCCACTATGCCCGGCTTCATCCCTCTTAAATGGTGCATATCGTCAGGCGGTTGAGGGGGGTGAATTTCGTCGCACTCGAGTCTTGGAATTGCCTGTGAATAAAGTGTGTGGATATGGAAACCGTCACAGTCGCAAGCCGTTGTGATTATTCGATTCACAGTTCACTCGAAGGTGCGGAGAGCCTTGGCGGGGCCCTGTGCCACACCTTGTGCGGCCGTGCGCCCGGGGCGCACGCGGGGCGCAAGGATGGCGCGATCCCGTCCGTTCGATCCGTCACCTGGCAGCGACCACGGGGGAGTTGGTGGCACGATGGACGGAACGGAGGAGTGCTCGGCCGCACACCTCCGGGCCGGCAAGGCGGACCGACCAAGGGTGTGATCAGTTGTGGCCATTTCACTGTCTGTGGTGCTGATGTTGGCGATCATCCTGGTGGTCCTGATCCGAGGCGGCTCCATCAAGGCCGGACCCGCGATCGTCGCGGTGCTCTTCGGCTTCTTCCTGGCATCGACCGGCATGGCTCCGTCGATAAACAGGTTCATGAACTCGATAGCGGAGACCATCAACCAGATCAGCTTCTGATCGGGCCGCGCCGGCGGCCGCGCTCCGGCGCGAGAGGCCCGGCAGGGCGCGGGCAGAACACGGCCGGAACGCAAAGGGCCCGGTCCGACGAGGAATTCGTCGGACCGGGCCCAAACATGGAGCGGGCGACGGGAATCGAACCCGCGTAGCTAGTTTGGAAGACTAGGGCTCTACCATTGAGCTACGCCCGCAAGCACCGCACCGCAGGTCCGGGGACCGGCGGCAACGAGAAGTATCGTAGCGGGTCGATGGCGCTGCCCGCACACCCGATTGCGGTCACCCGGTGTCGCGTTCGGTGCCACCCGCGCAAAGCGGCTGATGCACTGCCCGTCTGCATGTACCCTACGTGTCGCACCGACGGGGTGTGGCGCAGCTTGGTAGCGCGTCCGCTTTGGGAGCGGAAGGTCGTCGGTTCGAATCCGGCCACCCCGACCATCGGCAAGATCGCAGACCACCGGCAAGATCGCATTGTGGGAGTGCGTCTCCTTGCCGTTACTATGCAAAACGCGTGCCCGTGTGTCTGATGTACCGGGCTCGGTCCGCGAAGCCGCCTCCCGTGCGGCGGAGCAGAACCCCAAGAAGTCAGCCACAAGGAGACCGAACCGTGAAGAGCGCCGTGGAGACCCTGAACCCGACCCGGGTTCGGCTCACTGTCGAGGTGCCCTTCGAGGAGCTCAAGGACAGCCTCGACGCGGCGTACAAGAAGATCAACCAGCAGGTCACGGTGAAGGGCTTCCGCAAGGGCAAGATCCCCGCCCGGGTCATCGACCAGCGGTTCGGCCGTGGTGCGGTGCTGGAGGAGGCCGTCAACGACGCCCTCCCGAAGTTCTACACCGAGGCTGTCAACGAGGGTGAGCTCAACGTCCTCGGTCAGCCCGAGGTCGACATCACCGAGCTGAAGGACGGCGAGCTGCTGGCCTTCACTGCCGAGGTTGACGTACGCCCCGAGATCGAGATTCCGGACTACTCCGGCATCGAGGTCACCGTTGACGCCCTCGAGGTCAGCGACGAGGACGTCGAGAAGGCTGTGGAGCAGCTCCGTGAGCGCTTCGCCTCCACCAACCCGGTCGAGCGCGCCGCCGCCGAGGGCGACGTCGTGACGATCGACCTGCAGGCCAAGGTCGACGGCGAGGTCCTGGAGGACGGCGTGGCCGAGGGTGTCTCGTACACCATCGGTTCCGGCGAGCTCCTCGACGGCATCGACGCCGCCGTCACCGGCCTGGAGGCGGGTGGCGAGGCCACCTTCACCTCCGAGCTGAAGGGCGGCTCGGCCGAGGGCAAGGAGGCCGAGGTCACCGTCAAGGTCACCGCCGTCGCCGCCCGTGAGCTCCCCGAGCTGGACGACGAGTTCGCCCAGATGGCGAGCGAGTTCGACACCCTCGACGAGCTGAAGGCGGACAGCCGCAAGCGCCTCGAGAACACCAAGCAGTTCGACCAGGCCACCCAGGCCCAGGAGCGCGTCCTCGACGAGCTGCTGAAGCTGGCCGAGGTCCCGATCCCGGAGAAGCTGCTCGCGGACGAGGTCCAGACCCGCAAGCACAACCTGGAGCACCACCAGCTCGGTCAGATGGGTCTGACCCTCGACAAGTACCTGGAGATCCAGGGCAAGACGGTCGAGGAGTTCGAGGCCGAGACCTCCGAGCAGGCGATCAAGGGCATCAAGACCCAGTTCATCCTGGACGAGATCGTCAACAAGGAGAAGCTGAACGTCAACCAGGAGGAGCTCACCGAGCACCTCATGCGGCGCGCTGCTTCCTCCGGCATGAGCCCCGACCAGTTCGCCCAGGCCGTCGTCGAGGGCGGTCAGGTGCCGATGCTCGTCGGCGAGGTCGCCCGCGGCAAGGCGCTGGCCGTGGTCGTCGAGGCCGCCAAGGTCGTCGACACCAACGGTGAGGTCGTCGAGCTGGAGGACGACGAGGAGGAGGCCATCGAGACGGTCGAGGCCGCCGATGGTGCCGCCGAGGCCGTTGCCGAGGCCACCGAGGAGAAGAACGAGGCCTGAGCCTCGCGCTGAACCCGTACGACGGGCTCCGGACGCTGTGCGTTCGGAGCCCGTCGTCGTATGGCGTACGGTGCCCCACAACCCTTGTGCGGACTGCGGAGCTTGCGCTCCCAGCGAACAGTTGCGGAAGCGGGATGGCGTTGTCCTACCTGCGCGTTAGGGTCCATGAATAGGAAGGGCAGGGGAGTCCCCGCCCACCGGTACGAAGACGCTGAGACGGCCGGAGCCGTCAGAGACGAGCAGGTGGATACGTGACGAATCTGATGCCCTACGCCGCCGGAGAGCCGTCCCTCGGTGGAGGCCTCGGTGACCAGGTCTACAGCCGACTGCTCGGCGAGCGCATCATCTTCCTCGGTCAGCAGGTCGACGATGAGATCGCCAACAAGATCACGGCGCAGCTGCTTCTCCTTGCCGCCGAGCCGGACAAGGACATCTACCTCTACATCAACAGCCCCGGCGGTTCGGTGACGGCCGGTATGGCGGTCTACGACACCATGCAGTACATCCCGAACGACGTGGTCACCATCGGTATGGGCATGGCGGCCTCGATGGGCCAGTTCCTGCTCACCGGCGGCACCGCGGGCAAGCGCTTCGCGCTCCCGAACACCGACATCCTCATGCACCAGGGTTCGGCCGGCATCGGCGGTACGGCCTCGGACATCAAGATCCAGGCCCAGTACCTGCTGCGCACCAAGCAGCGGATGGCGGAGATCACCGCCCGCCACTCCGGCCAGACGGTCGAGACGATCATCCGCGACGGCGACCGCGACCGCTGGTACACCGCGGAGGAGGCCAAGGAGTACGGCCTCATCGACGAGATCATCACGATCGCATCGGGCGTTCCGGGCGGCGGCGGCACCGGCGCCTGATCCGGTACCCACCGGATCCGGCTCCACCGCCCCGCACACCTCTCGTACGCCGAGACACCCAGCCACAGAACGCCACCAGGATGGTGAACACCCACATGAACAACTTCCCCGGCGCCTCCGCGAGCGGCCTCTACACCGGCCCGCAGGTGGACAACCGCTACATCGTGCCGCGCTTCGTGGAGCGCACCTCGCAGGGCGTGCGTGAGTACGACCCGTACGCGAAGCTCTTCGAGGAGCGCGTGATCTTCCTCGGCGTGCAGATCGACGACGCCTCCGCCAACGACGTCATGGCGCAGCTGCTGTGCCTGGAGTCGATGGACCCGGACCGGGACATCTCGATCTACATCAACAGCCCCGGCGGCTCGTTCACCGCGCTCACCGCGATCTACGACACGATGCAGTTCGTGAAGCCGGACATCCAGACGGTCTGCATGGGCCAGGCGGCCTCCGCCGCGGCCGTGCTGCTCGCCGCGGGTACGCCCGGCAAGCGGATGGCGCTGCCCAACGCCCGTGTACTGATCCACCAGCCGTCCTCGCAGACCGGCCGGGAGCAGCTCTCCGACCTGGAGATCGCGGCCAACGAGATCCTGCGGATGCGCACCCAGCTGGAGGAGATGCTGGCCAAGCACTCCACCACGCCGATCGACAAGATCCGCGACGACATCGAGCGCGACAAGATCCTGACTGCCGAGGACGCCCTCGCCTACGGTCTCGTCGACCAGATCGTGTCGACCCGCAAGCAGGCGGCCACGGCCGTCTGACATCAGCCTTCACCCCTTGGCACGGCGAGTTCACACCGCATCGGCGGTGTGAACCGTGCCAAGGGGGGCCCGAACGGGGGGCAAGGCAAGGTACCGTCGGATAGAGGCACCAGGAGCCGCTGAACCAAGCTGCTCCCAGGCGAAGGGGAAGCACCTCGTGGCACGCATCGGTGATGGCGGCGACCTGCTCAAGTGCTCGTTCTGCGGAAAGAGCCAGAAGCAGGTGAAGAAGCTCATCGCGGGACCCGGTGTGTACATCTGCGACGAGTGCATCGATCTCTGCAACGAGATCATCGAGGAGGAGCTCGCGGAGACCTCCGAGGTGCGGTGGGAGGAACTCCCCAAGCCGCGCGAGATCTACGAGTTCCTCGAGGGGTACGTCGTAGGGCAGGAGCCCGCGAAGAAGGCCCTCTCGGTCGCTGTGTACAACCACTACAAGCGGGTCCAGGCGGGCGAGAACGGCGGCGCGCAGGGCCGGGACGACGCCATCGAGCTGGCCAAGTCCAACATCCTGCTGCTGGGCCCCACGGGCTCCGGCAAGACGCTTCTCGCGCAGACCCTGGCCCGTATGCTCAACGTCCCGTTCGCCATCGCCGACGCGACGGCGCTGACGGAGGCCGGCTATGTCGGCGAGGACGTCGAGAACATCCTGCTGAAGCTGATCCAGGCCGCGGACTACGACGTCAAGAAGGCCGAGACCGGGATCATCTACATCGACGAGATCGACAAGGTCGCCCGCAAGAGCGAGAACCCGTCGATCACCCGCGATGTCTCCGGCGAGGGCGTCCAGCAGGCCCTGTTGAAGATCCTGGAGGGCACCACCGCCTCCGTACCGCCGCAGGGCGGCCGGAAGCACCCGCACCAGGAGTTCATCCAGATCGACACGACGAACGTGCTGTTCATCGTGGGCGGTGCCTTCTCCGGCCTGGAGAGGATCATCGAGTCGCGGGCGGGTGCCAAGGGCATCGGCTTCGGCGCGACGATCCGCTCCAAGCGGGAGATCGAGGCCAGCGACCAGTTCCAGGAGGTCATGCCGGAGGACCTGGTGAAGTTCGGGATGATCCCGGAGTTCATCGGCCGGCTGCCCGTCCTCACCTCGGTCCACAACCTGGACCGTGAGGCGCTGCTGCAGATCCTCGTCGAGCCGCGCAACGCGCTGGTGAAGCAGTATCAGCGACTGTTCGAACTCGACGGTGTCGAGCTGGACTTCGACCGCCCGGCCCTGGAGGCCATCGCCGACCAGGCGATCCTCCGCGGCACCGGCGCGCGTGGCCTGCGGGCCATCATGGAAGAGGTCCTCCAGTCCGTGATGTACGAGGTGCCGTCCCGCAAGGACGTCGCCCGCGTCGTCATCACGGCGGACGTCGTCCGCAACAACGTGAACCCGACCCTGGTCCCGCGCGAGCCGCGGACCATCGGTAAGGGCGATGACGGGCGGCACGAGAAGTCCGCGTAGCGGTACGTGAACGCAAGGGGCGCCCGGCCAGGTGAACTGGCCGGGCGCCCCTTTTGCCGTTCCGTGCTTGCTACTTGGCCTCGACACGGATCTCGTTGCGGAGATCCGTCGTGATCTTGACCGCGGTGTCCTTGTCCACGTTCTTGGTGACGTCGCCGGGGGACACCATCGCCATGGTGCTGAAGTCCGACCAGGCACAGAACCAGTCGGTCTTCAACTTGCCCCTGGCGTCCTTGGCCTTGGCGGCCTGGCACTTCATGATGCCGTTCTCGAAGCCGGAGGGAGACACCTGCTCCGGCTCGCCGAGTAGCTCGGCCTCGTTCTTCGAGTTCTCGGATGCGCTCTTCTTCAGCGTGGCGAAGAACGTGTCCAGCGCCTTCGCCGGGTCCGCGATCTTGCCGTACGCGCCGAGATAAGTGATGCCCTTCGCTGTCAGCGCGTCGGACGGCATGGTGCTCGGATCGCTGGGGTCGTAGTTGCTGAGGTCCGCCGCCGAGTAGATCCCGGTGACGGCCTTGCCGTTCTCGATGCCGCTGGACGTGAGTTCCTTCGTTGCCTTGTCGCCCTGCTTCACGCCCGAGCTGTCATCGCCGAAGCGGTTGTACTCGCCCAGCACCTTCGCCGGCGTGGTCAGCTTGTGCGGCCCGTCGTCGCTGAGCGTGTCGCTGCCCCCGCCCGACGTCAGGAAGTACACCCCGCCCGCTATGACCGCCAGCGCCACGACCACGCCGCCGATGATCAGGCCGGTCTTCTTCTTCGGCTGGGCCGGGGGGAACGGGGGCTGGCCGCCGTATGCCTGCTGGCCGCCGTAGGGGGGCGTGGGCGGCTGCTGGCCGTAGGGGCCCGGCTGCTGGGCCTGCGGGTAGCCGTAGCCCGGCTGGGGCTGCTGCTGCGGCGGGACACCCTGGGGGGCCTGCTGGGGGTACCCGTAACCGGGCTGGCCCTGCGGCGGACCCTGCGGCGGCTGGCCGCCGTACGGGCCCGGCTGCTGGCCGTACGGTCCGGGCTGGCCCTGCGGCGGCTGGCCACCGTACGGTCCGGGCTGGCCCTGCGGAGGCTGCCCGCCGTACGGGCCCGGCTGGTTGTAGCTCATCTGCGGTGTCCCCTGTTCGGAAATGCTCATCGGAATGCTTATGCGTTTCGAACATCCTGACGGAAGGTCCACCGCCGCGGAGTACCGGGAGCGACACCGTTACCGAACAAACCGGTTTCAGTGCAGGACTGTGACGGCTCTAAACTGTCCCCCGTGACCGAGAACACTCAGCAGACGCCAGCCAGCAACCCCGAACTGCCGACCCAGTACGCACCGGCCGAGGTGGAGGGGAAGCTGTATGAGCGCTGGGTAGAACGTGGTTACTTCGAAGCCGACGAGCACAGCGAGAAGCCTCCGTACTCCATCGTCATCCCGCCGCCGAACGTCACGGGCAGCCTGCACCTGGGGCACGCCTTCGAGCACACGCTGATCGACGCCCTCGTCCGCCGCAAGCGCATGCAGGGCTTCGAGGCGCTGTACCAGCCCGGAATGGACCACGCCGGCATCGCCACCCAGAACGTCGTCGAGCGTGAGCTCGGCAAGGAGGGCAAGTCCCGCCACGACCTGGGCCGCGAGGCGTTCGTCGAGCGGGTCTGGAAGTGGAAGAACGAGTCCGGCGGCCAGATCTCCGGCCAGATGCGCCGGCTCGGTGAGGGCGTCGCCTGGTCCCGTGAGCGCTTCACCATGGACGAGGGCCTGTCCACCGCCGTCCAGACCGTCTTCAAGAAGATGTACGACGACGGGCTGATCTACCGCGCCGAGCGCATCATCAACTGGTGCCCGCGCTGTCTGACCGCGATCTCGGACATCGAGGTCGAGTACCAGGACGACGACGGCGAGCTCGTCTCCATGACGTACGGGGAGGGCGACGAAACCATCGTCGTCGCCACGACCCGCGCCGAGACGATGCTCGGTGACACCGCGGTCGCCGTCCACCCCGACGACGAGCGCTACAAGCACCTGGTCGGCAGGCAGATCAAGCTGCCGCTGACCGACCGCACGATCCCCGTCGTCGCCGACCACCACGTCGACCCGGAGTTCGGCACCGGCGCCGTGAAGGTCACGCCCGCCCACGACCCGAACGACTTCGAGATCGGCAAGCGCCACGACCTGCCGTTCCTCACGGTCATGGACGAGCGCGCGGTCATCACCGTCCCCGGCCCGTTCGAGGGACTCGACCGCCTGGAGGCCCGGTCCGCCATCGTCGGCGCGCTGCGCGCCGAGGGCCGGATCGTCGCCGAGAAGCGTCCGTACCTCCACTCCGTCGGCCACTGCTCGCGCTGCAAGACCACCATCGAGCCGCGCCTGTCCCTCCAGTGGTGGGTCAAGGTCGCCCCGCTCGCCAAGGCGGCCGGTGACGCCGTCCGCGACGGCAGCGTCAAGATCCACCCGCAGGAGATGGAGAAGCGGTACTTCGACTGGGTCGACAACCTCCACGACTGGACGATCTCGCGCCAGCTCTGGTGGGGCCACCGCATCCCCGTCTGGTACGGCCCGAACGGCGAGGTCGTCTGCGTCGGACCGGACGACGAGGTCCCCACGGGCGAGGGCTGGACGCAGGACAGCGATGTCCTGGACACCTGGTTCTCCTCCGGCCTGTGGCCGTTCTCCACGCTCGGCTGGCCGGAGCGGACCGACAGCCTCGCGAAGTTCTATCCGAACTCCGTCCTGGTCACCGGCTACGACATCCTCTTCTTCTGGGTCGCCCGGATGATGATGTTCGGCCTGTACGTCAACGACGGTGTCCCGCCCTTCAAGACCATCGTCCTGCACGGCATGGTCCGTGACGAGTTCGGCAAGAAGATGTCGAAGTCGTTCGGAAACGTCGTCAACCCGCTGGACTGGATGGACAAGTACGGCTCCGACGCGCTGCGCTTCACCTTGGCGCGCGGTGCCAACCCGGGCACCGACGTCCCGATCGGCGAGGAATGGGTCCAGGGTTCCGCCAAGTTCGCCAACAAGATCTGGAACGCCACCCGCTTCGCCCTGATGAACGGCGCCACGATCGAGGGCGAACTGCCGTCCGCCGACGAGATGTCCGTGACCGAGCGCTGGATCCTGTCCCGGCTCAACAAGACCGTCGCCGAAGTCGACGCGTACTACGACGACTTCCAGTTCTCCAAGCTCAGCGAGGCACTCCGGCACTTCGCCTGGGACGAGGTCTTCGACTGGTACGTCGAGCTGTCCAAGACCACGTTCTTCGCGGGCGGCAAGCCGGCCGAGGTCTCGGGCCGGGTCCTCGGTGAGGTCCTCGACGTGATGCTGCGGCTGCTGCACCCGGTCGTCCCGTTCGTCACGGAGACACTCTGGACCGCGCTCACGGGCCGGGAGTCCGTCGTCATCGCCGACTGGCCGACCGACTCCGGTTTCCGCGACGACGCGGCCGAGAAGGAGATCGAGCTCGTCCAGCAGGTCGTCACCGAGGTCCGCCGTTTCCGCTCCGACCAGGGCCTGCAGCCCGGCCAGAAGGTTCCGGCCGAGCTCACCCTGACCGGCACGGCGCTCGCCCCGCACGAGGCGGCCATCCGCCAGCTGCTGCGCCTGCAGCCCGCCGGCGACGGCTTCCACGCCACCGCGTCGCTGCCGGTCGCGGGGGCCACCGTCGCCCTCGACCTGTCCGGCACGATCGACGTCGAGGCCGAGCGCAAGCGCCTGACGAAGGACCTGGGCGCTGCCGAGAAGGAGAAGGCCCAGGCCAACGGCAAGCTCTCCAACGAGGCGTTCCTCGGCAAGGCCCCGGACAACGTGGTCGACAAGATCCGTGGCCGGCTCACCAAGGCCGAGGCGGACATCGAGCGGATCACCAACCAGCTGGCGAACCTGCCGCAGGGCTGACTCACCCGCTGAGGGCGAAGCCCCCGCACTCCCGCTGCCGGGAGCACGGGGGCTTCGACCGTCCCCGCGCACGGTGCAGGACTCCGGCGACCGGGCGCTGCGCGCGATGTCCGTGTCCATCCGTAGACTGGCCCCGTGAGTGAGCCCCGCCCTTCCGACCGGCACGACGCCTCCGATCCCGACGAGACCTTCGCGGAGATCGTCGACGAAGCGACCCAGCGCGACCCCGACCTGGCGGTGATCGAGGCCGGGAGCCGTACCCTGCGTACCCGCTCGGGACCGCCGCAGGGCCAGGACGTCCCCGTCCGCCCCGCCGACCCCGAGGTGGACAAGGCGCTTCGCGCGGTGGAGCAGGAGCTCGCCGGGCGCTGGGGCGAGACCAAGCTGGAGCCTTCCGTCGCGCGCATCGCCGCGCTGATGGATGTGCTCGGCGAGCCGCAGCGCGCGTACCCCTCGATCCACATCACCGGGACCAACGGCAAGACGAGCACGGCCCGCATGATCGAGGCGCTGCTCGGCGCCTTCGACCTGCGCACCGGCCGCTACACCTCGCCGCACGTCCAGTCGATCACCGAGCGGATCAGCCTGGACGGTGCCCCGATGGACCCCGAGCGGTTCATCGAGGCGTACCAGGACATCAAGCCGTACGTGGAGATGGTCGACGCCCAGCAGCCGTACCGGCTCTCCTTCTTCGAGGTGCTGACCGGCATGGCGTACGCGGCCTTCGCCGACGCGCCGGTCGATGTCGCGGTCGTCGAGGTCGGCATGGGCGGCAGCTGGGACGCGACGAATGTGATCGACTCCTCGGTCGCCGTCGTCACCCCCATCTCGCTGGACCACACCGACCGGCTCGGCGCCACACCCGCCGAGATCGCCGGTGAGAAGTCCGGGATCATCAAGCAGGACGCCACCGTCATCCTGGCCCAGCAGCCGGTCGACGCCGCGCAGGTCATGCTGAAGAAGGCCGTCGAGGTCGACGCCACGGTGGCCCGCGAGGGCATGGAGTTCGGCGTCGTCTCCCGCGAGATCGCGGTCGGCGGCCAGCTGTTGACGCTGCGCGGCCTCGGCGGCGAGTACACAGAGATCTTCCTCCCGCTGTACGGCGCCCACCAGGCACACAACGCGGCGGTGGCGCTCGCCGCAGTAGAGGCGTTCTTCGGTATCGGCGCCGAGCAGCCCGGCGCACTCGACCTCGACACGATCCGCCGGGCCTTCGCCTCGGTGATCTCGCCGGGCCGCCTCGAAGTGGTCCGCAGCAGCCCGACCGTCGTCCTGGACGCGGCC
This sequence comes from Streptomyces sp. NPDC037301, assembly GCF_055602785.1. Taxonomy (NCBI): domain Bacteria; kingdom Bacillati; phylum Actinomycetota; class Actinomycetes; order Kitasatosporales; family Streptomycetaceae; genus Streptomyces; species Streptomyces sp. NPDC037301. The sequence continues at coordinate 459,586 of NZ_JBVJWD010000001.1, read as the reverse complement.
CACAATCCGGCGGGCGCCCGCGCCACCGCCGACGGGCTCTCCGAGGCGTTCGGCTTCTCCCGGCTGATCGGTGTGGTCGGCGCCAGCGGCGACAAGGACGTCAAGGGGCTGCTCGAAGCCTTCGAGCCGATCTTCGCCGAGGTCGTCATCACCCAGAACTCCAGCGGCCGCGCGATGGACGTCGACGAACTGGCCGCCGTCGCGGTCGAGGTCTTCGGCAACGACCGCGTCCAGGTCGAACCGCGCCTGGACGACGCGCTGGAGGCGGCGATCACCCTCGCCGAGGAGGAGGACGAGTATGCGGGCGCCGGCGTCCTGGTGACCGGTTCCGTGATCACGGTCGGCGAGGCCCGACTGCTCCTGGGAAGGCACTGACCCGTGCGTACGCTCTGTGCATCGACGCTGATCGGCGAGTTCTTCGTGATCGGCTTCGCCGGACTTGTCGCGATGAAGTCCGACGACCTGACGAACACCACGGTCTGGACGGTCTGCGGCATCGGCATGCTGCTGTCCGTGCTGCTCTGCGGGATGATCACCCGCCCCGGCGGGATACAGCTCGGCTGGGCGCTGCAGATCGCCCTGGTGCTGAGCGGTTTCGTCGTCCCGATGATGTTCATCCTCGGCCTGGTCTTCGGCGGACTGTGGTGGGCCTCGGTGCACTACGGCCGCAAGGTCGACGAGGTGAAGGCCCGTTGGGCGGCCGCGCAGGAGGCGGCCGAGGCCCCGGCCGGTGGCTGATCCGGTACCCCGTGGCCAAACCCGGCCGCAGGCCCGTCACCGTACCCCTGTAGCCTCGCTTCACCGCACCCGCATGCCTGCAAGGAGCCGCACACCATGACCCAGCGCACCCTCGTTCTCCTCAAGCCCGACGCCGTCCGGCGCGGACTCGTCGGCGAGATCGTCGGGCGGATCGAGCGCAAGGCCGGCTGGCGGATCACCGCGCTGGAGCTGCGCACCCTCGACCGCGCCACGCTGGAGCAGCACTACGCCGAGCACGTCGGCCGCCCGTTCTACGAGCCGCTCGTCGAATTCATGCAGTCCGGCCCGATCGTGGCGCTGGTCGCCGAGGGCGAGCGGGTCATCGAGGGCATCCGTACACTGGCCGGCCCCACCGACCCGATCGCCGCCGCGCCCGGCTCCATCCGTGGTGACTTCGGCACGATCACGCGGGAGAACCTCATCCACGCCTCGGACTCCGAGGAGTCCGCAGAGCGAGAACTGAAGCTTTTCTTCCCGGGGCTTTCCTGACCCCGGATCAGCCGTTCAGCGCTCATGACCTGGGGCGACCGAATTAATTCGGTCGCCCTTCGGCATAGGGTCCCGGATCGTGGGAACGCATCACTCCGACGTAACGTCACCATGAGTGGAACGACCACCCGTTCCGCCCACAAAGGCGAAGGACCCTCGCGCGGTGTCCGTGCACACGGCACTACGATGGAATCTTCCACGCCGCAGCGCTCACCTCGCCGACCAGAACAAGCCATCATCGCTTTCTTGGAAGGCCCGACGCATCCTCATGGGGAACAAGGGGAACTCAATGTCGTTCATCGGCCGTGACATGGCTATCGACCTCGGGACTGCCAACACGCTGGTGTACGTCAGGGGGCGCGGCATCGTTCTGAACGAGCCGTCCGTCGTGGCCATCAACACCAACACCGGCGGCATCCTGGCGGTCGGCTCCGAGGCCAAGAAAATGATCGGGCGTACACCGGGCAACATCGTTGCCGTACGGCCCCTGAAGGACGGCGTGATCGCCGACTTCGAGATCACCGAGCGGATGCTCCGCTACTTCATCCTGAAGATCCACAAGCGCCGCTACCTGGCCCGCCCGCGGGTCGTCGTCTGCGTGCCCTCCGGCATCACCGGGGTCGAGCGACGCGCCGTCATCGAGGCATCGACGCAGGCCGGCGCGCGCCAGGTGCACATCATTGAAGAGCCCATGGCGGCGGCCATCGGATCGGGGCTGCCGGTCCACGAGGCCACCGGCAACATGGTGGTCGACATCGGCGGCGGCACCACCGAGGTCGCGGTCATCTCGCTCGGCGGAATCGTCACTGCCCAGTCGATCCGGGTCGCCGGCGACGAGCTGGACAACGCGATCATCCAGCACATCAAGAAGGAGTACTCGCTCCTCCTCGGTGAGCGCAGCGCCGAACAGATCAAGATCACGATCGGTTCGGCGTACGACATGGACAAGGACGAGCACACCGAGATCCGCGGCCGCGACCTGGTCTCCGGGCTGCCCAAGACCGTGGTCGTCTCGGCCGCCGAGGTCCGCAAGGCCATCGAGGAGCCGGTCAACGCGATCGTCGACGCGGTGAAGACCACGCTCGACAAGTGCCCGCCGGAGCTCTCCGGCGACGTCATGGACCGCGGCATCGTCCTCACCGGCGGCGGCGCGCTGCTGCGCGGACTGGACGAGCGGCTGCGGCGCGAGACCGGCATGCCGATCCACATCGCCGAGGACCCGCTGGACTCGGTGGCGCTCGGGTCCGGCAAGTGTGTCGAGGAGTTCGAGGCGCTCCAGCAGGTGCTGGACGCCCAGCCCCGCAGGTAGTCGGCACAGCCCGGCCCGCAGGTGGGCGGCGCAATCAGTCTGCTGTGCGGACCACTGCCGCTCCGTACGGCCGATCGTTGATATACAGGCACGAACATTCCGACGAGGAAGGCACGGCCGCCGCACGTGAGGGACACACGAGAGAGCCGGCTGCTCCTGGTGCTGCTGATCGCCATCGCATTCGCATTGATCACGGTGGACATCCGCGGCGGCGAGGAGTCACCGGTGGACGGCGCCCGGCGGGCCGCCGCCACGGTCTTCGGGCCGGTTGAGAACGGCGTCGCGGCAGCCGTCGATCCGGTGGGCAACGCCATAGGGGCGGTACGCGACTCCGGCGCACGGCACAACCGGATCGCCGAGCTGGAGCAGCAGAACGCCGCGCTCAAGACGAAGCTCGGCAGCGACGACCAGAACCGCAACCGGGTCCGCGAGCTGGACCGGATGCTGAAGAAGTCGGCCGCCGGACAGTACGGCATCAAGGCCGCCGAGGTCATCGCCATAGGAGCGGCCCAGGGCTTCTCCTGGACGGTCACGATCGACGCCGGTTCCAACGACGGCATCAAGCGCGACATGACCGTCATCAACGGCGACGGTCTCGTCGGCCGGATCACCACCGTCGGCCCGGACACCGCCACGGTGCTCCTGGCCAACGACCCCGACTTCACCGTCGGCACCCGTATGGAGAAGACCGACGAACTGGGCTTCGCCACCGGCCAGGGTTCCCAGCCGCTGTCCGTCCAGTTCCTCAACGGCAAGGCCAAGGTGAAGAAGGGCGACCGTCTCGTCACCTTCGGCTCCAGCAAGAACAAGCCGTTCGTGCCCGGCGTCCCGGTCGGCGAGGTCGTCCGCGTCGACCCGTCCGGCGGCGGCCTGACCCGTACCGTCTATGTCCGCCCGTACGTCGGGTTCACCAAGCTCGACATCGTGGGCATCGTCGTCCAGGCCCCGCGCGAGGACCCCCGCGACATGGTCCTCCCGAAGGCGCCCGCCAAGCCCGCCAAACCCAAGCCCACCCCGACCGTCACCGTCACGATCTCGCCCAACGGCGACGTCGTCGACACCAACGGCAACGTCGTCGGGAACGTCAACGAGAGCCCTGACCCGAGCGGCAGTCCGAATACCACACCGAGCGCCGGCAACGCGGTAGACGAGCAGAGGTAGAGCTGATCCCCATGCGCTTGAACCGGACTCTGCTCTCCATCGTCCTGGTCGTGGTCGCTCTCGTCGTCCAGGTCTCCGTGCTCGCCCGCCTCCAGCTTCCCGGCGCCGCGCCCGACCTGCTGCTCCTCGTCGTCCTCGCACTCGCCTTCGTGTACGGGCATGTCAGCGGCGCCCTCATCGGCTTCGGTGCGGGACTCCTCGCCGACCTGGCACCGCCCGCCGACCACGCAGCCGGACGCTACGCACTGGTCCTCTGCGTCATCGGCTACTTCGCCGGACTGGTCAAGCCGGAGAACGGGCAGCTCAAGTCGGCCTTCGTGCCGATGGTCGCGGTAGTCGCCGCGGCGATCGGCTCGACGCTGCTGTACGCGCTCGTCGGCGCGCTCGTCGGGGACACGGCGGCCCGTCACGTGGGCCTCGGCAGCCTGCTGTTCACCGCCGCCGTCTACGACCTGCTCCTCGCGCCGTTCGTCGTGCCCTTGATCATGGCGATCGCCAGACGCACGGTGAACGATCCGCTCGCCGACTCCTCCGGCGGCGGCGATGTCGCCGCCGGCTGGCTGGCCTCCGGCACCGGACTGCGGATCGGCAGCCAGCGCGGCGGACTGCGCGTCAAGGTCGCCCGCAACCGAGCGGCACGCGCCGGACGGATCAAGGGAGTCAAGCGACTGTGAGGCCGCACCACAGCGGGGACACCCCCCGTATCTCCGGCCCGACCACCACCGGGGGCGCCCCGTGAGCAATATCCCCGAGACCGGCCGGACCCAGCGGGTCCAGATCCGTCTCGTCGTCATCCAGGTCCTCGTCTTCTCCCTGCTGCTCACCCTCGGCGGGCGCCTCTGGTACCTCCAGATCCGCAACGGCCAGGAGTACTCCGCCGAGGCGAAGAACAACCACGTCCAGCAGGTTGTCCAGCCGGCAGTCCGCGGATCGATCCTCGACGCGCGCGGGGTGCCCCTCGCCGACAACGAGACCCGTCTGGTCGTCTCCGCCAGCCGCACCGATCTGCTGAAGATGGACGACGACGGCAAGGGCGTCCTGACCCGGCTCGCCGATGTGCTCGGCATGAAGCCGAAGGACGTCTTCGATAAGATCCGGCTCTGCGACGCGAAGACGCCGCAGCCCTGCTGGAACGGTTCGCCTTATCAGCCGATCCCGGTGACCGACGAGGCCACCACCCAGCAGGCCCTCGAGATCCGCGAGCGCGCCGAGGACTTCCCCGGCATCACCGCCGAACCCACCGCCGTACGCCGCTACGCCGCACCCGGCAAGGCCAACACCGCCCAGGTCCTCGGCTATCTCTCGCCCGTCACCGACCAAGAGATCACCAAGGCCCAGGACACCGACTCGCCGTACCTCCGCTCCGACCAGGTCGGCCGCTCCGGCCTGGAGCGTACCTACGACAAGGAGCTGCGCGGCAAGGCCGGCGTCACCCGCTACGAGGTGGACAACCTCGGCCGGGTCATCGGCCAGGCGAAGGACGACGAGGCCGAGCCCGGATCGAGCGTCGTCACTTCCATCGACGCCCGGGTCCAGGCCGTCGCGGAGTACGAGCTGAACGACGCGATGAAGGTCGCCCGCACCCAGTTCGACAAGAACACCGGCGAGAACTACAAGGCCGACTCCGGTGCCGTCGTCGTCATGGAAGCCAAGACCGGCCGTGTCGTCGCGATGGCCTCCCTGCCCGACTACGACCCCAACGCCTGGGTCGGCGGCATCTCGGGCAAGGACTACGCCCGGATGACCAGCAAGAAGTCCAACTACCCGCTGCTCAACCGCGGCATCCAGGGGCAGGCCGCACCGGGCTCGATCTTCAAGGTCGTCTCGACCGCGGCCTCCGTCCAGGCGGGCTACCCGTTCGACGGCCACTACACCTGCGGCAGCTCGTACACCGCCGAGGGCCACACCTACAAGAACTTCGAATCGCAGAGCCACGGCCCGATCTCCCTGGGCCAGGCACTCGAGGTCTCCTGCGACACCGTCTTCTACGCCCTCGGCTACCAGCAGTGGCAGAAGGACGGCGGGCTGACACCCAAGAAGAACGCCAAGGACTGGTTCTTCAAGACCGCCCACCAGTTCGGCCTCGGCAAGGAGACCGGCATCGACCTCCCCAACGAGGTCACCGGCCGCGTCCCCGACCGCCAGTGGAAGAAGGACTTCTGGAAGGCCAACAAGGACACCTGGTGCGAACAGGCCAAGAAGTGGCCCAAGAAGAAGGACTTCAACACCGTGCTCGCCCACGAGAACTGCCTCGAGGGCATGAAGCTGCACGCCTATGACTCGATCAACTACTCCATCGGCCAGGGCGACACCCTCGTCACCCCGATCCAGATGGCGACCATCTACGCCGCGATCAGCAACGGCGGCACGCTCTACGACCCGACCGTCGGCAAGGCGATCGTCAGCCCCGACGGCAAGCACGTCAGCATGATCGGGCCCCGTGCGCACGGCAAGCTGCCGGCCAGCGCCAAGACCCTGAAGCAGATGGAGGGGGCGCTGGCAGGCGTCGCCACCCGCGGTACCGCCGCCTGGCGATTCGGCGGCTGGCCGCAGGACAAGATCCCGATGCACGCCAAGACGGGTACGGCCGAGGTCTACGGCAAGCAGACGACCTCGTGGTTCGCCACGTACACCAAGGACTACTCGATCGTCATGACGATCTCCCAGGGTGGTACGGGCTCCGGCGCCTCCGGGCCCGCCGTGCGCAACATCTACGACGCGCTCTACGGACTCGACGACTCCGGCAAGCAGGACCTCAAGAAGGCGCTGCTGCCCACCCCGCAGAAGTCCCTGCCGAAGATCCAGCACGACGGCTCGATCGACGCCCCGGAGATCAAGCCGTACGACCCGAACTCGCAGAAGACCCCGGAGGAACAGACCCTCGCGGCAGTGCTCGGGAGGCGCGACTGATGCCTGGCTTCTCCGTCTCGCGGTACGCCCCCGAGCGCTCCGCCTGGGGCAAACTCATCGCCCGCGACTCCCTCGTACGCAAACTCGACTGGCCGCTGCTCGGGTCCGCGATCGCGCTCTCCTTCATCGGCTCGCTGCTGGTCTACTCGGCGACCCGGGGCCGTGACTCGCTCACGCACGGCGACCCGTACTACTTCCTCCTCCGGCACGCCCTCAACACCGGAATCGGCTTCGCCCTGATGGCCGGCACGATCTGGCTCGGCCACCGCACCCTGCGCGGAGCCGTCCCGATCCTCTACGGCCTCTCGGTGCTCCTCGTACTGGCGGTCCTCACCCCGCTCGGCGCCACCGTCAACGGCGCGCACGCCTGGATCATCATCGGCGGCGGCTTCTCGCTCCAGCCGTCCGAGTTCACCAAGATCACCATCATCCTGATCATGGCGATGCTGCTCGCCGAGCGCGTCGACGCGGGCGACCAGCTCCACCCCGACCACCGGACCGTAGCCAAGGCCCTCGGCCTCGCGGCTGTTCCGATGGCTGTCGTCATGGGGATGCCGGACCTCGGTTCCGTGATGGTCATGGCCGTCATCGTGCTCGGTGTGCTCCTCGCCTCCGGCGCTTCGAACCGCTGGGTCTTCGGCCTCCTCGGCGCGGGCACGGCCGGCGCCGTCGCCATCTGGCAGCTCGGCCTGCTCGACGACTATCAGATCGCCCGCTTCGCCGCCTTCGCCAACCCGGCGCTCGACCCGGCGGGCGTCGGCTACAACACCAACCAGGCGCGCATCGCGATCGGCTCCGGCGGCCTCACCGGAACCGGCCTCTTCCAGGGCACCCAGACCACCGGCCAGTTCGTCCCCGAGCAGCAGACCGACTTCGTCTTCACCGTCGCGGGCGAGGAGCTCGGCTTCCTCGGCGCCGGGCTGATCCTCGTCCTGCTCGGCGTTGTCCTGTGGCGCGCCTGCCGGATCGCCCGCGAGACGACCGAGCTGTACGGCACGATCGTCGCCGCCGGAATCATCGCCTGGTTCGCCTTCCAGGCGTTCGAGAACATCGGGATGACGCTCGGCATCATGCCGGTCGCAGGGCTTCCGCTGCCGTTCGTCTCGTACGGAGGGTCCTCGATGTTCGCCGTCTGGGTGGCCGTCGGACTGCTCCAGTCGATCAGGGTGCAGCGGCCGATAAGCGCCTGAGCCGGGACGGGAGCACTGCCCATCCGCGTGCAACACGTCTAGATTCGGGTCATGGCGGACTCGAAGCGTGAGATCGAGCGGAAGTACGAAGCCACCGCGGAAACCCGGCTCCCCGACCTGAGCCGGGTGGCCGGGGTCTCGGCCGTCGCCCACCGGGGCGTCAGTGAACTGGACGCCGTGTACTACGACACCGAGGACCTCCGGCTCATGGCCGGCTCCCTCACCCTGCGCCGCCGCACCGGCGGGAGCGACGCCGGCTGGCACCTCAAATTCCCGGTCGCCTCCGGTATCCGGGACGAGTTCCAGGAGCCGCTCTCCGACACCCTGCCGCGCTCCCTCGCCGGCCTGCTCCGCTCCCGGGTGCGGATGAGTGAACTGGTCCCCGTCGTGCGGCTGCGCACCGCCCGTGACGTCCACCACCTGCTCGATGCCGAGGGCGCGCTGCTCGCCGAGGTCAGCATCGACACGGCGCGGGCCGAACGACTGACGGGCGGCAGCGGCACGGCCGCCTGGACCGAGATCGAGGTGGAACTCGCCGACGACGGCGACCCCGCCCTCCTCGACGCCGTCGAACGCCGGCTGCGCAAGGCCGGTGTCCACCCGTCCGCATCGCCGTCCAAGCTGGCCAGGGCGCTCGCCGAGACCGCGCCGGAGCGGAAGCGGAAGCGGGACAAGGGCGCGCGCGGGAAGGCCGGGCAACCCACCGCGGGCGACCACGTCCTCGCGTACGTCCGCAACCAGACCGAGGCGATCGTCGCCCTCGACCCCGCCGTACGACGCGACCTCCCCGACTCCGTGCACCAGATGCGGGTCGCCACCCGCAGACTGCGCAGCGCGCTGCGGACGTACCAGAAGATCCTCGACCGGAGTGTCACCGACCCGGTCGGCGACGAGCTGAAGTGGCTGGCCGCCGAGCTCGGCATCGACCGCGACCAGGAGGTTCTCGACGCCCGTCTGCGCTCCGGCCTCGCCGGCCTGCCCGGCACACTGATCCTCGGCCCCGTGCGCAGCCGGCTGCGGATCTGGTCGGTGGCCCGCCGGGGCGGCTCTCGTCGCCGGACCGTCGCCGTACTCGACGGGAAACGGTACCTGGCACTCCTGGAGAGCCTCGACGCCCTGCTCGCCGCCCCGCCGCTGATGCCCGCCGCGTCCCACACCCCCGGGCAGGCGCTGCCCCGCGCCGTGCTGAAGGAGTACGAGCGCCTCGCGACCCGCGTCGGCCACGCCCTGGAGCTCCAGCCCGGCCACGACCGGGACCTCGCCATGCACGACGCCCGCAAGGCCGCCAAGCGCGCCCGTTACGCGGCGGAGGCGGCCCGGCCCGCGCTCGGGAAGCCGGCCAAGCGGATCGCCAGACGGATGAAGGCCGTGCAGACCCTCCTCGGCGACCACCAGGACAGTGTGGTGGCCCGTGACGCCCTGCGCACCCTGGCCGTCCAGGCGCACGCGGCGGGGGAGCCGGCATTCACCTGGGGACTGCTGTACGGGCGGGAGGAGGCGGCCGCCGCCGGCCGGGAGCGGGAGCTGCCACAGGCGTGGGAGCGGGCGTCGCAGCCGCGCGTGCGGGCGGCTCTGGAAGGCTGAGCATCGGGTTACGCTTGATGGCCACCCTTGCCGGCTCTCGAAAGTTCGCGATGTCTGTCGATTCGGTCTTCCCACAGCTCGAAGCTCTGCTCCCGCATGTGCAGAAGCCCATCCAGTACGTCGGCGGTGAGCTGAACTCCACCGTCAAGCCGTGGGACGAATGCGACGTCCGCTGGGCGCTGATGTACCCGGACGCATACGAGGTCGGACTCCCCAACCAGGGCGTCATGATCCTGTACGAGGTGCTCAACGAGCGCCAGGGTGTCCTCGCCGAGCGCACCTACAGCGTGTGGCCAGACCTCGAAGAGCTGATGCGCGAGCACGAGGTCCCGCAGTTCACCGTGGACAGCCACCGCCCGGTCAAGGCGTTCGACGTCTTCGGGCTGAGCTTCTCCACCGAGCTCGGCTACACCAACATGCTCACTGCCCTGGATCTCGCGGGCATCCCGCTGGACGCCAAGGACCGCACCGTCGACGACCCGATCGTGCTGGCCGGCGGCCACGCCGCGTTCAACCCCGAGCCGATCGCGGAGTTCATCGACTGCGCGGTCATCGGCGACGGCGAGCAGGCCGTCCTGGAGATCACCGAGATCATCCGCGCCTGGAAGGCCGAGGGCCGCCCCGGCGGTCGCGAAGAGGTGCTGTTCCGCCTCGCGAAGACCGGTGGCGTCTACGTCCCGGGCTTCTACGACGTCGAGTACCTCCCGGACGGGCGCATCGGCCGTGTCGTGCCCAACAAGTCGGGTGTGCCGTGGCGGGTGTCCAAGCACACCGTGATGGACCTCGACGAGTGGCCGTACCCGAAGCAGCCCCTCGTTCCCCTCGCCGAGACCGTCCACGAGCGGATGTCCGTCGAGATCTTCCGCGGCTGCACCCGCGGCTGCCGTTTCTGCCAGGCCGGCATGATCACGCGCCCCGTTCGGGAGCGAAGCATCACCGGCATCGGCGAAATGGTCGAGAAGGGCCTCAAGGCGACCGGCTTCGAAGAGGTCGGCCTGCTCTCGCTCTCCTCCGCGGACCACACCGAGATCGGCGAGATCGCCAAGGGCCTCGCCGACCGGTACACCGAGGACAAGATCGGCCTCTCGCTGCCCTCCACCCGCGTCGACGCGTTCAACGTGGACCTGGCCAACGAGCTGACCCGTAACGGCCGTCGCTCCGGACTCACCTTCGCCCCCGAGGGCGGCTCCGAGCGCATGCGCAAGGTCATCAACAAGATGGTCTCGGAAGAGGACCTCATCCGTACCGTCGCCACCGCGTACGGCAACGGCTGGCGCCAGGTGAAGCTGTACTTCATGTGCGGTCTGCCCACCGAGACCGACGAGGACGTCCTCCAGATCGGTGACATGGCGGTCAATGTGATCGCCAAGGGCCGCGAGGTCTCCGGCCAGAACGACATCCGCTGCACCGTCTCCATCGGCGGCTTCGTGCCCAAGCCGCACACGCCGTTCCAGTGGGCCCCGCAGCTCGGCGCCGAGGAGACCGACGCCCGGCTGGCCAAGCTCCGCGACAAGATCCGCGGCGACAAGAAGTACGGCCGCTCCATCGGCTTCCGCTACCACGACGGCAAGCCCGGCATCGTCGAGGGCCTGCTCTCGCGCGGCGACCGCCGTATCGGCTCCGTCATCCGCGCGGTCTACGAGTCCGGCGGCCGCTTCGACGGCTGGCGCGAGCACTTCAGCTACGACCGCTGGATGACCGCCGCCGAGAAGACGCTGCCCGACTACGGCGTGGACGTCGACTGGTACACCACCCGGGAGCGGACCTACGAGGAGGTCCTGCCCTGGGACCACCTGGACTCCGGTCTCGACAAGGACTGGCTCTGGGAGGACTGGCAGGACTCGCTCGACGAGACCGAGGTCGAGGACTGCCGCTGGACCCCGTGCTTCGACTGCGGCGTCTGCCCGCAGATGGACACGAGTATTCAGATCGGCCCGACCGGCAAGAAGCTCCTGCCGCTGTCGGTCGTGAAGTAGGCGCCTTGGGCACGTCCGTCCGGGTGACAGCTCGGTGACGATGGCCCGGTCCGGTAAACTCCGGACCGGGCCATCGCGTCATGTACGGCATGGACTACGGCAAGCACCAGGCCCCCGCGTACTACGAAGCCGACGAGGGTTGTCTGACCACCCTGATCAGGATTCCGGTACGGATCGTGGTGCTGGTGATCGTCCTGCCCGTACGCATGATCTGGGACGCACTGGTGATGGGAGCCCGCGCCGCCGACCGCACTCTGCTGCGCCCCCTGGGCCGGGCCTTGTCCTGGCTGTTCGCGACGCTGGTGGTGATCCCCGCGGTCTGGCTGTACGAGGCGGTGCTCACCCCGCTGGGACATGCGTTGCTGTGGCTGGCCGCGGCGGTTTTCGTCTGGCCGTGGGTCGCGCTCTGGCGGTATGTGCTGGTGCCGGCGGTGCGGTACGGGCTCGTGGTGCCGGTGGTGTGGCTGTACGAGGCGGTGCTCACCCCGATCGGGCACGGGCTGCGCTGGGTGCACCGCGAGCTGCTCGCCCCTGCCGGGCGGGGGATCGCCGCCGCGGTCGGCTGGGTGCTCACCGCCCTGTTCGTCTGGCCGGTGGCCGGCCTGTGGCGGTACGTCCTGGTGCCCCTCGCGCTCTCCGCCGCCTGGCTGGCGGAGCATCTGATCGTACGGCCGCTGGCCTGGGCGTACCGGGAGCTGCTCACTCCGCTCGGCCATGGCATCACCTGGCTGCTCGAACTGCTGGCGCGCGGGATCGCGGCCGTCGGGAGCGGTCTGTGGGCGGCGGTGGTGTGGCTGGTTCTGACACTGCTCGTCGCGCCGCTCGGCTGGCTGTACCGGCGGGTCCTCGCCCCGGTCGGCCAGGAGATCGCCGCGGCCTTCGGCGTCGCCTGGCGCATCGCGGGGTACATCTCGCGGGCCGTCGGCCGGGCCATCGCCTGGCTGGCGTGGCATCTGATCGGGGCGCCGGTGACCTGGGTCTATCGCACGGTGTGCACGCCGGTGGGACATTTCGTACGGGATGCCGTCTGGGCCCCCGCCAAGCGGGCCGCCGTCGAGGCGGGACGCGCGGCCCGGGCGGCGCTGCGCACCGCGCGCGAGACCGTGGCCCGGGCACGCCGTGACACATGGCGGGCACTGGTCGGCGGGCCGAGGGTGCCCGAGCCCCGGGAATCGGGGAGCCCCCTTGCGCGTAGGCTGGGTGTTACGCAACAAGCAACGACTGTGCCCAGCGCGGCGCCCGAACCAGAGATCTCCTCGCGCGGAGAGAAAAACGCCGAGCGGGGGTGAGCCGGACCGGACGCCCCGGGCCACCCGCATTTCGAGGGCGGCGTGTCACCGCGTCCGCCCCGCACCGAGGAGAAGAACCACTGGGCAAGCGACAGCCCGAAGGCCCGCCGCCCGCACCGGCAGTGCAGCGCATCCGGCTGCGCTACACGAAGCGCGGCCGCCTCCGGTTCACCAGCCACCGTGACTTCCAGCGCGCCTTCGAGCGGGCACTGCGCCGCTCCGAGGTGCCCATGGCCTACTCGGCGGGCTTCACCCCGCACCCGAAGGTGTCGTACGCCAATGCCGCCCCCACCGGGACGGGCAGTGAGGCCGAGTTCCTGGAGATCGCCCTCACCGAGGCACGGGATCCGGCCGTCCTGCGCGAGCTGCTCAACGCCTCGCTCCCGGACGGTCTCGACATCACCGACGCCGTGGAGGCCCGCACCTCGGGTCTCGCCGACCGGCTGACCGCCTCCATCTGGGAGCTGCGTCTCGACGGTGTCTCCACCGAAGAGGCCGCCAAGGCCGTGGCCGCTTTCAACGGGGCTGAGACCGTCGAGGTCCAGCGCCGGGCGAAGAACGGCATGCGGACCTTCGACGCCCGCGCTGCCGTGGTCGACCTGCAGGCCCTTGATCCACAGCCTGATAGGCCCGAGGACAAGCCCTGTGCGATACTGCGGCTGGTTGTTCGGCACGTGACACCTGCCGTGCGACCTGACGACGTCCTGTCCGGTCTCCGCGTTGTGGCCGACCTGGCGCCGCCGGTCCCCGCAGCGGTGACCAGGCTGGCGCAGGGGCTCTTCGACGAGGAGTCCGGCACGGTGACCGACCCGCTCGCGCCCGACCGCGAGGCAGCCCCGGCCGCTCCACCCATGGCCACCGGGACCGCCGTCGCGACGGCGCCGGAAGGTGCAGGTTCCGCGTAAGGCGGTCGTTGCAGCGCAGTCCTCCGACTCGGGAGCCACCTGGGTCGGGCCGCGCGATGACCCATAAGACTTTCGCCAGGCCGTACGCACATCGCTTACGGAACCGGCGAGCCAGACATTGAGTTCCCGTGCGGCGCCCGCGCCCCGGACGGCGGTCTCGCGTACATCACGCGGGCCGCGCCGGACCGGAATCAGACGCGGCGCCCGGGAGCCTGACGGGAGAACCGCCCGCATGCCCCAGTCCAACGAACCCGGCACGACCGGGAACGCCGAAGAGAACAACGCACCCGGAGACAAGCTGCCCCCGCGCCGCAGGCGCCGCGCCGCGTCCCGCCCGGCCGGCCCGCCGGTGGCGGACGCACAGGATGCCGCCGCTCCGGCCATACCGGCCGATGACGCCGCAGTGACCGACAACACCACCACCGACGCCGAGAGCGCTCCGGTGACAGAAGCCGCGCCGCCCGCGCGTACCCGTCGTCGTGCGGTGCGCAAGGTGACCGCTCCGGCGGGTGCGCCGCAGGCCGCCGAGGCCGTCGAGGCCGGGGAGCCCGTCGTGAGCGCCGAGGCCACCGAGACCGCTGCCGAGCCTGAGGCCGAGGTCGTGGAGGCACCGCCTGCGCGTACCCGTCGTCGTGCGGTGCGCAAGGCGACCGCTCCGGCGGGTGCGCCGCAGGCCGCCGAGGCCGTCGAGGTCGTGGAGCCCGTCGTGAGCGCCGAGGCCACCGAGACCGCTGCCGAGCCTGAGGCCGAGGTCGTGGAGGCGCCGCCTGCACGTACCCGTCGTCGTGCCGTCCGCAAGGCGACTGCCCCGGCGGGTGCACCGCAGACCGCAGAGGCCACCGAGACCGCTGCCGAGCCCGTGGCCGAGCCCGTGGCCGAGGTCGTGGAGGCGCCGCCCGCGCGTACCCGTCGTCGTGCGGTGCGCAAGGTGACCGCTCCGGCGGGTGCGCCGCAGGCCGCCGAGGCCGTCGAGATCGTCGAGGAAGCAACGCCCGTGGCGAGTGCCGAGCCCGAGACCGCCGCACACGCCGAGACCGCAGCCGCCGAGCCCGAGGCCGCCGCGCCGCGCGGCCGCACCCGGCGCAGGGCATCGGCTCCGGCCGGTGCACCGCAGCCCACCGAGGCCCCGGCCGAGGCCGCCGCACCCGCAGAAGCAGTAGCGGAAGAAGCCGTCACCGAGGCCGTCGAGGCCCCGCGTGGACGCCGTCGTGCCGTGCGCAAGGCGACCGCTCCGGCGGGTGCGCCGAAGGTCACCGAGGCCCCGGCCGAGGTCGGCGAGAGCCTGCCCGAGGCCGCTGTCGAGGAGCCGGCCGCCGAGCCCGCCGAGGTCGAGGACGCCGCACCGCGCGGCCGTCAGCGCCGCCGGGCCACCGCCGCCGCGGGCCGGCCCGAGTTCACCGGCAAGGTCGAGGAACCCGTACGCAAGAGCCGTCGCGAGACGCGCCCCGCCGTGGCCGTGTTCCAGGCGCCGGTCTTCGCCGAGCCGATGTTCCAGACCCCGGAGACCGCGGCCGCCGCCGCTGCCGCTTCGCGTCACGAAGAGGCCGAGGAGGAGACGGAGGCGGTCGAGGAGCCGACCGTCACCACCGAGGCCCCGGCCGCCGAGGCCGCGCCGCAGGCCGGTTCGCGCCGCCGTCGCCGCCGTCGCGGTGAGGCCGCCGAGCCCGAGCCGGCCGCCGCTGTCGAGGTGGAGGAGCACGCCGAGGAGGAGCCCGAGCCGGAAGGCGAGGGCGAGGCCGAGCACGAGGGCGAGGAGACGGACGAGTACGGGGACCGGCCTTCGCGCCGTCGCCGTCGCGGAGGGCGTCGCCGCCGTCGTGGCGAGGCCATCGAAGGTGACGAGGCCGCGGAGCAGCTCGGCGAAGAGGCCGCCGCCGAGCACGCCGAGGAGGACCAGGAGCGCGCTCAGGAGTCCGAAGAGGCTGAGGAGGACGAGGACCACGAGGCGTCCTCCGTCGGATCCAGCAGCCGTCGTCGCCGTCGCCGTCGCCGTCGCAGCGGTGACATCCCGTCCGACGCCGACAACGGCACGGACGACCCGGAGCGTACGGTCGTCAAGGTCCGCGAGCCCCGCAAGAAGGAAGAGCGGGAGCCCGGCACCGGCTTCGACGAGGTCCAGTCCATCAAGGGCTCGACCCGTATGGAGGCGAAGAAGCAGCGCCGCCGCGAGGGCCGTGAGCAGGGTCGCCGTCGCGTCCCGATCATCACCGAGGCCGAGTTCCTGGCGCGCCGCGAGGCAGTCGAGCGCGTGATGGTCGTCCGTCAGAATGGCGAGCGCACCCAGATCGGCGTCCTCGAGGACAACGTGCTCGTCGAGCACTACGTCAACAAGGAACAGGCCACCAGCTACGTCGGTAACGTCTACCTGGGCAAGGTGCAGAACGTACTGCCGTCCATGGAGGCCGCCTTCGTCGACATCGGCAAGGGCCGCAACGCTGTCCTGTACGCCGGTGAGGTGAACTTCGAGGCGCTGGGCATGGCCCACGGGCCGCGCCGTATCGAGACCGCGCTCAAGTCCGGTCAGTCCGTCCTCGTTCAGGTGACCAAGGACCCGATCGGCCACAAGGGTGCCCGCCTGACCAGCCAGGTCTCGCTGCCCGGCCGCTACCTG
The DNA here is from genome assembly GCF_055602785.1 of Streptomyces sp. NPDC037301. Classification (NCBI taxonomy): domain Bacteria; kingdom Bacillati; phylum Actinomycetota; class Actinomycetes; order Kitasatosporales; family Streptomycetaceae; genus Streptomyces; species Streptomyces sp. NPDC037301. Next base: position 443,403 of record NZ_JBVJWD010000001.1, on the reverse strand, counting down.
GTCTATGTGCCCGAGGGCTCGATGACCGGCATCAGCCGCAAGCTGCCCGACACCGAGCGGGCCCGGCTGAAGACCATCCTCAAGAAGATCGTTCCCGAGGACGCGGGCGTCATCGTCCGTACCGCGGCAGAGGGCGCGAGCGAGGACGAGCTCCGCCGCGATGTCGAACGGCTGCAGCAGCAGTGGGAGGACATCCAGAAGAAGTCGAAGAGCAGCGGCAGCTCCAATGCGCCGACGCTGCTCTACGGCGAGCCGGACATGACCGTCCGGGTCGTCCGCGACATCTTCAACGAGGACTTCTCCAAGGTCATCGTCAGCGGCGACGACGCGTGGGAGACCATCCACGGTTACGTCTCGCAGGTGGCGCCGGATCTGACGGACCGCCTGTCGCGGTGGACCTCCGAGGTCGACATCTTCGCGACGTACCGGATCGACGAGCAGCTCATGAAGGCGCTGGACCGGAAGGTCTATCTGCCGAGCGGCGGCTCGCTGGTGATCGACAAGACCGAGGCGATGGTCGTCGTCGACGTCAACACCGGCAAGTTCACCGGTCAGGGCGGCAACCTCGAAGAGACCGTCACCAAGAACAACCTGGAGGCGGCCGAGGAGATCGTGCGCCAGCTGCGGCTGCGCGACCTCGGTGGCATCGTCGTCGTCGACTTCATCGACATGGTGCTGGAGTCCAACCGGGATCTGGTGCTGCGGCGCCTGCTGGAGTGCCTGGGACGCGACCGTACGAAGCACCAGGTCGCCGAGGTCACCTCGTTGGGCCTGGTCCAGATGACCCGTAAGCGGGTGGGCCAGGGCCTGCTGGAGTCCTTCTCCGAGACCTGTGTCCACTGCAACGGGCGCGGCGTGATCGTGCACATGGAACAGCCGACCTCGGTCGGTGGCGGCGGCAACGGCAAGCGTTCCAAGAAGCGCGGCCGGGGCGGCGTGGACCACGAGCACGCGGCGGAGATCGAGATCGAGATCGAGACCGAGGCCGAGGTGGCTGCCGAGGTGGCCGCCCCGATGGCGCTGCCCGAGCCGGAGTTCGTCCCGGACGAGGAGCTGTACAGCAGCCCGGCCGAGGCCGAGGCAGCCGCCTCGCGAGGCCGCGGCCGGCGCCGCGCGACCCGTAAGGCAACGGCCCCGGCCGGCGCCCCGAAGGCCGCAGCAGCACCCGCTCCGGTGGCCGAGCCGGAGCCGGTCGTGGTCGCGGAGCCCGAGCCGGTCGCCGAGACCCCGGTGGTCGCCGAGGCCCCTCAGGGCCGTACGCGCCGCCGGGCGACCCGGAAGGCGACCGCCCCGGCGGGCTCGCCGGCCCCGGCCGAGCAGGTCGAGGAACTGGTACCGGTGGCGGCCCCGGTCGTCGAGGCTCCGGTTGTCGCCGAGGCCCCGCAGCCCGAGGCCGCACCGGAAGAGGTGGCCCCCGAGGCCGCCCCGCCGCGTGCCCGTCGCCGGGTGACCCGCAAGGTCACCGCCCCCGCGGGCTCGCCCGCAGGTGCGGACGCGGCAGAGGTCGTCGTGGTGACCGGTTCCATCGAGCCGAAGCCCGACGCCGAAGCCGCGGAAGCGGAGGCACCGGCGAAGAAGACGGCGCGCAAGACCGCGAAGAAGGCCACCGCCAAGAAGGCAGCCACCAAGAAGACGGCTGCCAAGAAGACCGCCGCGAAGAAGACGACGGCCAAGAAGGCGGCGGCGAAGAAGACGGTTGCCGCGGAGCAGTCGCCGCAGCCTTCCGTCTCGGCCGACACCGAGAGCTGACCAGCGGTCGGACGGCAATGCAAAGGAGGTGCGGGTTCCCTTCAGGGGGGCCGCACTTCCTTTGCATGCGGTAGGCAGACGTGGAGCATGTGGGCCACATCTCTTTGGTCGTAACCTCTACGAAAACCACCTGTGAAAACCCTGATAATGTGACGCGGCTGCCGTCGGATGTGTCATTCCCGAGAATGCTGACCGGCGCGTCGGCCCGCTTCAGTAGGACAAAGCAGCCTTTATGTCCTGGGTGCATCGCGCCGGGGCAAAAGGGCGATTTGTGCGCAACATATTGGTACAGAATCGGCCATGCGCCGGGGCGGCGGAGCCTCATCCGACATTCGCATGCCTTGGAGCCATCGCCGCTCACAGCTCTTGCGGTGTTCAAGGAGGATGTCCATGTCGAGCGACAACAGGGAAGCGATACCTGCTGCCCGGCCGGTGATCGGTGAGGAAGAGATCGAGGCCGTGGTGCGCGTACTGCGCAGCGGTCGTGTCGTGCAGGGCCCGGAGGTCGCGGCCTTCGAGGAGGGCTTCTCGGAGCTGGTCGACGGACGTCACTGCGTCGCGGTCAACTCGGGCACCTCGGCCCTCCATCTCCTGCTGCTCGCCCTGGGGATAGGCCCCGGCGACGAGGTCATCGTCCCGTCGTTCTCCTTCGCGGCCTCCGCCAACGCGGTCCGCCTGGCCGGTGCCGACGTGGTCTTCGCGGACATCGAGCCGGGCAGCTTCGGTCTGGACCCGGCCGCGGTCGAGGCCGCCATCACGCCGCGTACAGCCGCGATCATGCCGGTGCACCTGTACGGCCACCCGGCGGCGATGGACAAGCTCATGCCCATCGCCGACAAGCACAAGCTGGCCGTGGTCGAGGACGCCTGTCAGGCGCACACCGCCGCACTGGGCGGCACGCCGGTCGGCGCCTTCGGTTCCGGCGGCACCTTCAGCTTCTACCCCACCAAGAACATGCACTCCCTCGAAGGAGGCATGGTCACCACCGCCGACGCCGAGGTTGCGCGCACCCTCAGGCTGCTCCGCAATCAGGGCATGGAACAGCGGTACGCCAATGAGATCGTCGGCGCCAACATGCGCATGACGGACGTGTCCGCCGCCGTCGGGCGCGTACAGCTCGGGAAGGTGCTCGGCTGGACCGAGCAGCGGCGCGCCAACGCCGCGTATCTCGACCGGCACATCACCGCGCCCAACGTCACCGTCCCGCCCGTCGCCGACGGTGCACGCCACGTTTACCACCAGTACACCATTCGGGTGCAGGGTGACCGTGAAGCCGCCATGGCCAGGCTGAGCGAGGCGGGCATCGGCAACGCCGTGTACTACCCGACTCCGATCCACCGGCTGAAGCCGTACTGGGAGCCCGACCAGAAGGCGGGCCGGACCTGGGATCTGCCGGAGACCGAGCGTGCCGCCGCCGAGGTCGTCTCGCTGCCCGTGCATCCTTCGCTGTCGCCGGAGGACCTGGACCGCATCGTCGGCGCCGTGAACTCGCTGGGAGAAATGCAGTGACCGCAGGATTGAGAGCCGGACTGATAGGCCTCGGCTCGATGGGCCGCCACCACGCCCGCGTGCTGGCCGGCCTGGAAGGCGTACAACTGGTCGGCGTCGTCGACCCGATGGGGGACAAGAACGGCTGGGCGCAGGGCGCCCCCGTGCTGTCCACGGTCGATGAATTGATCGACCTCGGTGTCGACTACGCGGTCGTGGCCTGCCCCACCGCACTGCACGAGGAGGTCGGCCTTCAGCTTGCCGCCGCCGGTGTCTGCGCGCTGGTCGAAAAGCCCGTCGCCGACACCGTGGAAGGCGCCCGGCGGCTGGTCGATGCCTTCGAATCACGCGGTCTGGTGGCGGGCGTCGGTCACATCGAGCGCTGCAACCCGGCGCTGCGGTCGCTGCGCTCCCGGCTGGAGGCGGGGGAGCTGGGCGAGGTCTTCCAGGTCGTCACCCGCCGACAGGGGCCGTTCCCGCACCGCATCGCCGATGTCGGCGTGGTCAAGGACCTCGCCACCCACGACATCGACCTGACCGGCTGGGTGACGGGTCAGACCTACACGTCGATCTCCGCCCACACCGTGTCGAAGTCCGGCCGGCCGCACGAGGACATGGTCTCCGCCGTGGGGCAGCTCTCCGACGGAACCATGGTCAACCACCTGGTCAACTGGCTGAGCCCGCTGAAGGAGCGTTTCACCTCCGTCACCGGCGAGCGCGGCACCTTCATCGCCGACACCCTCACCGCCGACCTCACCTTCCACTCGAACGCCGCGGTGGCCACCGAGTGGGAGGCGATCCAGGCCTTCCGCGGTGTCTCCGAGGGCGACATGATCCGGTACGCCATACCCAAGCGCGAGCCGTTGCTGGTCGAGCACGAGCTCTTCCGGGACGCCGTGCGCGGCACATCGAAGGACATCTGCACACTGCGGGAAGGGCTCCGCACCGTGGAGGTGGCCGCAGCGGTACTGGAATCGGCGAAGACAGGGCGCACCGTCACGACCTCCGCGGGGGAGCCGGCCGCACATGGAACCTGAGAGCAGTGCGCGGCTGCTTCCCGGAAGTATGCGCACATCCGTCGAGCGAGCCGCTGAGGTGACCGTGTGACCGGCAGACCCGATGTCCCCGACGTAACCGTCGTCGTGGCCGTGTACAACACCATGCCCTACCTCACCGAGTGCCTGAACTCTCTCGTCGGGCAGTCCATCGGTCTCGACCGGCTGGAGATCGTGGCGGTCGACGACGGTTCGACGGATGACAGCGGCGCGGAAATCGACCGCTTCGCCGAGCGCTACCCCGGCACGGTCAAGGTCCTTCACCAACCCAACTCCGGTGGCCCGGCGATGCCGAGCAACCGGGCGCTGGAGCTCGCCACCGGCAGGTACGTCTATTTCATAGGATCCGACGACTACCTCGGTGAGGAGGCGCTGGAGCGGTTGGTGAAGTGCGCCGACACCCACGGTTCCGATGTCGTCGTCGGCAAGATGGTCGGCACCAACGGCCGGTACGTGCGCCAGTCGCTCTACAAGGCCAACGATTCCGACGTCAGCCTCTACGGACCCGAGCTGCCGTTCGCGCTGGCCAACACCAAGCTCTTCCGCCGCGAGCTCGTGGAGCAGCACAAGCTGCGCTTCCCCGAGGACCTGCCGGTCGGCAGTGACCAGCCCTTCACCATCGAGGCATGCGTCCACGCCCGCAGAATATCCGTGGTCGCCGACTACACCTGCTACTACGCCGTGAAGCGCGGGGACGCCAGCAACATCACCTACCGCGCGAACCATCTGGCACGGCTGCGCTGCACTGCCGTGATCATGGACCATGCGGCCGGGCTGATCGAGGCCGGGCCGAACCGGGACGCTGTGCTCAAGCGTCACTTCACCTGGGAGCTCTCCAAGCTCATCCAGGACGACTTCGTGGACCTCGATGTCGAGACGAAGCGCGAGATCTGCGCCGGTATCACCCGGCTCGCCGACTCCTATCTGACGGATCCGCTCAGCGATTCGCTCCCCGTCAAGCTGCGGGCGAGACTCCGGCTCGCGCAGCGCGGCGCCGTCGACGAACTCTGCCGTGCGATCAGCGAAGAGGCCGAGCACGGTGCGCCCCCCTTCCATCTGGAGGACGGCCGGGCCTTCGCGCGCTACCCCGGCTTCCGCGAGGCGGGGCTGGAACTGCCCGACCGCTGCTTCGAACTGGTCGGGGAGACCGTTCCCGGACGCCTGGCCAACAAGACCGAGCTGATCGAGTCGGAGTGGGTGCAGACCGGCGAGGAGCTGGCGCTGGCGCTGACGGTACGGATAGGTGTCGTCGGCGACACCAGCTCCGCGGTCGTCCGTCTCGTCAAGGGTGCCATGCCCAAGAGCGCCGACAAGGCACGCGCCCGCCGACTGCCGGACGGGCACGATCTGCCCCCGGCACAGGGGGAGTTGACCAGGGAACCGGCGCCCGACGGCAACGCCACCCTGCTGCACGCCCGGATCCCGCTCGCGCGCCGTACGGCCAAGCGAGGTGTGCGGGTCTTCGTGGACGTGGCCGGAGAAACGTACGAGATCCCGGTACGGGGCGATGGCCGGCCCATGCCGCTGGCGCGCAGATGGAGCCGTGAGACGGACCCGTACCGGGCCGCGGCGCGCCTCAACCCCAAGGGGCGCATGGTGATCGGCACCGGTCCCCTCCATCCGCCCAAGAAACCGCTGGGCTCGCGGCTGCGATCCCTGTTGTCCCGCGCCAAGCGCTTCAAGTTGACCCGCGCCATGCGCTCCAAGTTGACCCGCGCCAAGCGCTCCAAGAGGAAGTAACCATGAACATCTGTGTAGTCGCCCTGGGCAAGATCGGTCTGCCGCTTGCCGTGCAGTTCGCCGCCAAGGGCCACCGGGTGATCGGCGCCGACGTCAACGAGAAGGTCGTCGAGCTGGTCAACGCCGGCGTCGAGCCGTTCCCCGGCGAGCACGACCTCGACATCAAGCTCAAGGAGACCGTCGAGGCGGGGCTGCTGACCGCGACGACGGACACCGCGTCGGCGGTCGCCCAGTCCGAGGCCGTCGTGGTCGTCGTACCCCTCTTCGTGGACGCGGAGGGCACGCCGGACTTCGGCTGGATGGACTCCGCGACCAAGGCGATCGCCGCCGGTCTCAAGCCCGGCACCCTCGTCAGCTACGAGACCACGCTGCCGGTCGGCACCACCCGTACCCGCTGGGCGCCGATGCTCGAAGAGGGCTCCGGTCTCAAGGCCGGCGAGGACTTCCACCTGGTGTTCTCCCCGGAGCGGGTGCTCACCGGCCGGGTCTTCGCGGACCTGCGCCGCTACCCGAAGCTGGTCGGCGGGATCGACGAGGCATCGGCCGCGCACGGTGTGTCGTTCTACGAGTCGGTCCTGGACTTCGACGACCGTACGGACCTGCCTCGCCCCAACGGCGTCTGGGACCTGGGCACTTCGGAGGCGTCCGAGCTGGCCAAGCTCGCCGAGACGACCTACCGCGATGTCAACATCGGTCTGGCGAACCAGTTCGCCCGCTTCGCCGACCAGCAGAACATCGACGTCCTCAAGGTCATCGAGGCCTGCAACTCCCAGCCGTACAGCCACATCCACCAGCCGGGCATCGCCGTCGGCGGGCACTGCATCCCGATCTACCCGCGGATGTACCTCTGGAACGACCCCTCGGCGACCGTGGTGCGTTCGGCACGCGAGGCCAACGCGGCCATGCCCGAGTACGCGGTCGATCTGCTCGCCGCCGCCTACGGCGACCTGGACGGGGTCGGTGTGCTGGTGCTGGGCGCGGCCTATCGCGGCGGTGTGAAGGAGACGGCCTTCTCCGGCGTCTTCCCGACCGTCGAGGCGCTGAAGGCACGCGGTGCGGTGCCGTTCGTCTCGGACCCGATGTACACGGCCGAGGAGCTGACCGCGCACGGTCTCGTCCCGCACGAGGGCCAGACCGTCACCGCCGCCATCCTCCAGGCCGACCACGCCGAGTACCGCGAGCTGGCCGCCGCCGATCTCCCGGACGTCCGCGTCCTGGTCGACGGCCGTCGCACGACGGACCCGGCCCGCTGGGAGGGCGTCCGCCGCGTCGTCATCGGCGGCTGAGTCCGGCCGGAACACACCGACTCTCCTGGGACCCCGACGGCAGCCGTCGGGGTCTCACGTCTGCCCAAGGAAAGCGAGCATCGGGCACCACATGATCAAGAAAGCAGTTATTCCCGCAGCGGGCCTCGGGACCCGCTTCCTGCCGGCCACCAAGGCCACACCGAAGGAAATGCTCCCGGTCGTGGACAAGCCGGCCATCCAGTACGTCGTCGAGGAGGCAGCGGCGGCCGGCCTGTCCGACGTCCTGATGATCACAGGCCGCAACAAGCGCCCGCTTGAGGATCACTTCGACCGCAACCACGAGTTGGAGTCCGCCCTCACGCGCAAGGGCGACGCCGAACGGCTGCTCAAGGTCCAGGAATCCAGCGAACTGGCCACGATGCACTACGTGCGCCAGGGGGACCCGAAAGGCCTGGGGCACGCGGTGCTGTGCGCCGAGCCGCACGTGGGGGACGAGCCGTTCGCGGTGCTTCTCGGCGACGACCTGATCGATCCTCGTGACCCGCTGCTCTCCCGCATGGTCGAGGTCCAGGAACAGCATGGCGGCAGTGTCATCGCGCTCATGGAGGTCGAGCCGGCCCAGGTCCACCTGTACGGCTGTGCCGCCATCGAACCCACCTCCGCGGAGGCTGACGTGGTCGCGGTCACCGGCCTGGTCGAGAAGCCGCCCGCGCACGAGGCACCCAGCAACTACGCGATCATCGGTCGCTATGTTCTCGATCCTGCGGTCTTCGACGTGCTGCGGGGTACGGGGCCGGGACGCGGTGGAGAGATTCAGCTGACGGACGCCCTGCAGAGGCTGGCGGCGGACGCATCCCTGGGCGGCCCGGTGCATGGCGTGATTTTCAAGGGGCGCCGTTACGACACCGGTGACCGCGGGGACTATCTGCGGGCCATCGTCAGTCTCGCGTGCGAGCGTGAGGACTTGGGGGCGGACTTCCGGGCCTGGCTGCGGCGATATGTCGCCGAGGAACTCACGGACTGAGTGCGGGGGGGGGGGGGGGGGGGGGGGGGGGGGGGGGGGGGGGGGGGGGGGGGGGGGGGGGGGGTGGGGTGGGTTGTGGGGGGGGA
>NZ_JBVJWD010000001.1:157265-435007 GCF_055602785.1 Streptomyces sp. NPDC037301 | reverse complement strand
CGTCCCCCCCCCCCCCCCCCCCCCCCCCCCCCCCCCCCCCCCCCCCCCCCCCCCACTGTGCGCATACGGCCGGTGGCCGGTTCCGTCCCGTGCAGGAGGGAACCGGCCACCGGCCGTACGGGTGTGCTGATATCAGGAACCCTCGAGAACCGGAAGGTGCTCGAACGGGGCGCGGCTCATGTTGCTGGTGACGTTCAGGTGCGGGTGCGCCTGGGCTATCCGCCACGCCGCTGCCGTCGCGTTCGTGTCGCAGACGATTACATGGTCCGTCCGGTCGAGCTGCAACTGCGGCACGGCATCACGTTGCGCGATCTTGGCAAAGATACGCGGACGTATCATCTTGTAGCCGGGTTGGAACACCTTCTTGTGGAAGCCGTGAGCGACCTTGTTGTGAGCACGCCTGGCGGCTCTCACAGCGACCTCCGGCGCGGCCTTGTCCCGGCGATTGCTGGCCAGCCGGTCGGCCCGTCTGAGAACGGCGCGGGGCGCCCGGTAGACCACGAATCGCTCCCCCCGGGGGACCACAAGCCGCTGTTCGGCGGACTCGATGTTCAGTACCGTCACACGACTGTCGAGTGCGGCACGGGTCCAGGCGCTCTCCCGCGCGGTCACCAGGTCGACCTCCACCCCTCGTGCGACCAGAAAGTTCGCGAAGTCCGCGATCCGACGCGGCCGCCCCGGGGTGAAGGCGAGTATGACGACCCGGCCGGGGCCGGAAGTCGTCCCGATGGCGTCCGTCACGGACTTCGCCACGATGGCCTTCTCAGTCGCCACGGATGCGGCCGAGGGCTTCGTCTCCCGCTCCTCGGCCACCACAGGCTCGATGGTCGGCGCTCGGTCCTCGTACACCTGCATCAGCTGGTCGCCGACAACCTCACGGCTGTACTTCGCGAACAGCACCGCGCGCGCCTTCGCCAGGTCGAGCTCGGAATAGCGCTCCCGCAGACCCCAGTAGGCGGTGACGATCACCTTCGGGTCCTCGCTCACGTCCATGAGCGCGCCCGCGAGATCCTCGATGCCGTCCAGAGTCTCTTCGGGACCGTGGCTGCGCGTGACGAGAACGGGCAGCCCTGCCGCGTTGGCCTCGACGATCGTCATGCCGAAGGTCTCGAAGTGGCTGGGATGTACCAGAAGGTCGTACTGGTGCATCACCCCGTTGACTTCCTCGGGCCGCACCGGCGGCAGGATCTGGAAGCGGTCGCCCAGGCCGAGCTCGTGGGACCGAGTGAGCAGTTCTGCCTCCAGGTTGCCCGAGCCGACCATGGTCAGCGTGGCCTTCGGCTCGTCGGCGGCGACCTCCGCGAAGGCTTCGAGCAGTGCGCGTACGCCCTTGTGCGGGATCAGTCGGCCCAGGTAGAGCCACCTGAGCAGCTTCTCCGAGGGCCTCGCCTCGGGAGTGAACTGCTCGAAGTTGATGACGTTCGGCACGATACGGATCTTGCCTGCGTGGTGCGGGAACTCCTTCACGATCTGGTCGCGCAAGTAGCTGCCCACGCAAAGAAACTCGTCCGCGCGGTGCAACACCTCGTCGTACAGCTTGCGGCCAGCCGGCTGCTTGAAGATCTTGGCCAGGAAGGTGGAGTGCTCGGTCACCACGATGCGCGCGTCGGGACGGGCGAGGCGCATGGCCAGCACTCCGCCGTAGATCGCGGTGTGGGCGTGGACGACGGGAGCTTCGATACGGCCGGTGGGCAGGGCCTTGCCCAGCGCCGTCGTCTGAGCCGCGACCCAGCTCGCATAGCGGCGGCGGGTGGTCAGCGGGACCGGGACGCGGGTGACGACACCTTCTGGAGTGTCGAGCACCGGAATCAGCTGACGACGTTCCAGGAAGCGGTCGGCTGTGACCTTGATGGCGTCTTCGAGCAGTGCGTCCGCGCTGCCGGCCCAGTCCTCGGTGTGCAGGATCGAGACGCGCTCGTAGTTGCCTGCCACGGCCTCGGTCGCCGCCTGCACGAACGATCCGGCGAAGGGGTTGTTCGGCGAGGGGTACCAGGGCGTCACGACGGCCAGGTCGGCCGGCTCGGTCACCCGGCCGGAGTTCTCGTACGGTTCCAGGCGGAATTCGAGGTCCGGACGCCGTCGCAGGGCGGCCCATGCTGCCGGGAGAGCCTGTGCATCACCCGCGACGAGCAGGTCGGCGTCCCGCAGGGGTCCGTTCCTGGACATGATGATGTGGCGTGCGGCGCGCCAGGCGGAGCCCTTCTTGTTCCGCGCCGCCCGGACGACCCGGACTCCGGGGATCTCGGGCAGGTCGTCCCATTCCTCGCGATCAGCGATCACCAGGACGACATCGCGCCCCTCGGCGGCCAGGGCCTCGACATGCGCACGGGTGGCCCGCACCCGGTATTCGCCGAGCGCGAGGTAGAGGACGTGGGTGTTCGTGCTCATCGAGATCCCTCCACCAGCTTGCGCATGCGCTGTTCCCACGGCCCGAGGGTGGCTGCGCGGGTGTACGTGTGAGCGTGCTTCACCGCGAGCGTGTACCGGCTGCGGTCCCCCCGGCGGGCAGCCTCGGCCGCCGCGATGAACGACGCGGCGACATCCTCGGCGGTCAGCTTGCTGCCGTGGAACCAGAGTGGGTAGTCCTCCAGGACCTCGGCGGCTGCGATGTCGGGCCGGTGAACCGAGACGATCGGCCTGCCCGACGCCATGTACTCGAAGACCTTGCCGGAGGTGACGTAGCGTGCGCCCGGAACGCAGAAGACCAGTGCATCGGTCTGCGCGTACAGATCTCTGCCCTCCGTCTTGCTGAAGGCGCCGCAGTAGTTCACGCCGATGTTCTCCTCCAGCGGCAGTCGCTGCATCAGAGGCGCCACATCGGCGGGGAAGAACCCGAGATGACCATGAATGTTGAGCTCGGCGTCCCGTAGCAGCGGGTGGTTGCGGGCAAGGCGCCAGCCGTCGAACAACTCTTCGAGTGGCAGATAGGAGGTGACCGTCCCCAGATAGCCGAAGCGCAGCGGCTGGTCCTCGGCCGGAGGGTGGTACTCCCCTTCACCGAGGAGTTCGGGCTCCCAGCCGTTCGGCACCACGGTCATGCGCTCAGCGGCGTACGGATAGCGATCGATGTGCCACTGCCGCATTCCGTCGTTCACGAAAACGATCTCGGAGGCGCCGCGGAGGACTTTGGCCTCCCACTCGAACGCTTTGCTGTCTTCCTTGAATTTCAGTTCCTCGGTGAACTGATTGAAGGTCCACGAATCCCGGTAGTCGACCGCGTATGGAATCCTCAGCAGTCGTCCCAGCGCTTGTGCCGCCGCGAATGAGACGAAGGGGTTGCCTGTGGCTATGATGAGGTCGAACTTCTCCTTGAAATGTGCTTTTACAGCACTGGAGAGAACCCCTGGAATCCAGGTCAGATAGTGCTCGGGAAATACCTTGCTCTGAAGCAGTTTGTACAGGCTTGCGGCCACAGTCGGGAAGTTTCGGCGCAATGCACTGAACTGTCGGATATCTTTTTCCCACGCGTAATAGGACATGGGCGGCCTGACCACATTGACGCGAGGGTCGACCGTTTCCTCGAGGGAGGGGTCGCAGGCATTCTCGAGGTATGTCTCGAAGAATTCGCGGGGGGCTGTGTAGACGGTCACGTCCCAGCCGGCTTCAGCGAAGTGGTTTGCCGTTGCTCTGGCCCGGAATACCCCACTCGCTCGGCTGGGCGGGAAATAATACGCGAGGTAGAGAACGCGTGGTCGGCGTTCGCGTGATCCTGGCGGCATGGCGGTGGGAGACCTTTCCTCGAGATGCTGCGGCGATAAGCCTACCCGAGGTGTAATCCCCCCTATCCTGGCGACGCAGCCATGTTGGGTTTACCGGTCGACTTGTTCGCGAATTGTTGCACTGTTGTAGAGGGCGTGTGACATATCGTTCGCCCCGAGGCCGACGGATGGGCCACGGCGGGAACGAAGGTCAGCGCTCGCTGAGAACGCCGTCCTTCTCCTCGTACAGCGCCCCCGTCTTCGGGCACTCCCACGTGCCGGGTGCCCCAGCGTGCTCTACCAGCTTCTCCCCCGACCGGCCGACCCAGCCAACCCTCCGCGCCGGCACACCGACGACCAGCGCGAAATCCGCCACGTCCTTGGTGACGACGGCTCCGGCCGCCACCATCGCCCAGCGGCCGACCTGCACCGGCGCGACGCACACGGACCGGGCACCGAGCGAGGCGCCTTCGGCGACCTTCACGCCGACGGCCTCCCAGTCGCCGCCGCGCTTCTGCTTGCCCTCCGGGTCGACGGAGCGCGGGTTGTGGTCGTTGGTGAGCACCACGGCGGGGCCGACGAAGACGCCGTCGCCGAGCTCGGCGGGCTCGTACACCAGGGCGTAGTTCTGCAGCTTGACGTTGTCGCCGATCTGCACGCCGGTTCCCACATAGGCGCCGCGGCCCACCACGCAACCCTTGCCGAGCCTGGCTCCCTCGCGAATCTGGGCGAGCTCCCAGACGCTGCTGCCGTCACCGATCTCGGCGGTGTCGTCGACCTGGGCGGTGGGCTGGACTCTGTAACTCACATCTGTGCCTTCCGGAGCGCGTCTTCGCCCGGTGAGCATACGTCCTGGCGCTCGCCCAGCAGCAGGCGGTCGTAGTCGTTACGCACGGTCTCCCACTCCCAGGCCGCGAGTGCGTGCAGGGACGCCTCGCGCCCGGCCGCGGCGCGGATCTCCTCGGACGCGGTGACGGCGAGGATGCGCTCGACGGCCTGCTGCGGTGTGGTGACGATCCAGTCCTGGGGGAAGAGGGTGCGGGTGCTGTGCGGGCGCCCGGCAACGAACGGCCAGTCCCGGTCGACGGGCACGGCACCGGCTGCCGCCCCCTCCATCAGACCGACATGACATCCCGCACGGACCGAGCTGCTGAGGATCACTCCCACTTCGGTGAGGACGCAGGGTACGTCGTCGCTCGGCCCGAGCCTGCGCACGGCACCTCTCCTTCTCCAGGGCCGCGTGGTAGGCCGTGGCCGCCGCGCTCGGCGCCGGGTCGATCGGCCGCCGACCATGAGCAGGCGGTACCGCTCGTCCCGGGCCCGAAGCAGCCTGATCACCTCCAGAGCCCAGCGCGGGTCCTTGGCGATCTGCCCGATCCCCACCAGCCCGACGGTGAACCGCGCCTGATCGCTCTTGGGGCGGTCGAACCGCCGCGGATCCAGCGCGATATGCAGGAAGCGAAGTCGTGGTGCGTCGGGGCCCAGCAGCCGGGGGACGGCAGCAGTGGTCAGCTCGCGCATGCGCTTCGCGATGAACACGACATCGTCGACGAACGGCCGGTCGGTACGGGCCGGCCGGGCGACCTTGGCCAGAAGTTCGTCAGGGATCTGTGGTGTTGGCACGGGACGGCTCCACTGCTGGGTCAGGAACTCGGACCGCACGGTCGGACGCAAGCGAGGGGAAGTCCCGAACTGCTCCTGCGATCAAGGGAATTCCGAGAGCCACCGGGACCCACATGAGTACCCCCAGCCGGTCGGCCTCCTGGACCAGAGGATGAGCCGCGATCTGGGCGGCGCCGGTCAGCGCCACCGCGCAGGCCAGTGGGCCCAGCACCCCGCCATGACGCAGCAGCACCCACAACGAGAGCGCGGTGGCCGCCAGGAAGAGCGGCATCGAGGCCTGCCCGCCGATCCAGTGACTCCAATACGTCAGGTCGAGATCGATGAGCCGGGCCCAGGGGTCCGGGACCGCGGGGGCGCGGAAGTGGTGGGTGAACGTGTCCTGGAGCGTGACCTCCGACGAGGGGAGCGAGAGCAGCTTCATCGCGAGTGCCACGGCGGTGGCGCATCCCGTGGCCACTGCGGCGAGCAACAGGTCGGCCCGGCGCCGCCGGAAGAACCCGGAGGCGAGCATCGCGATCGCGATCACAGCGGCCAGCACCAGTGCTGTCGAGTAGCGGGTGACCGCGCAGACGGTCAGGGAACCGACGAACAGCGCCGCACCCGCCGCCCGTCTGTCCCGCGCCATGAGCACGCCGCCCCACACCGCGCCGAGTACACAGATCGTGACGAGCCCCTCGCCGAGTGCCTGCAGGCTCCACCGGCCGAGCGGCGAGGCGAGGAAGACGATCTGACCGGTCACGGCCGCGGTGGGGGAGAGCCCGGCTCCGCGCAATAGCCCGCAGACGCTCAGGGAGCCGCCCACGGCCAGCAGCAGTCCGAGCGTCCGCATGCCGTCGAGTACTCCGAGCGCACCGACGAAGGGAGCGGCGAGCATGGGATAGCCGGGCCGGGACGAGAAGATCGACTGGTAGCGGGAGTCTCCGGTGGTGATGTCGGGGGCGTGGGACCACCGCGCCAGACAGGTGGCCCGGCTCGCCGCCCCGGCCGCTTCGGGCCCGGCCTCAGCGGTCAGCGGATCGAGCCTCCCGCTCCGGGCGATCTCCTCCGCCCGGCTCGTACAGAAGGCGGAGAGCGCCGCCCGGTGCGCCTCGTCCCGGTCGGCTCCGAGGTACTCCTCGGCGGCACGGGCGTACCGGTACGAGTCGGGGAAGAGCGTCCAGGAGGTCCCGGCGGTCAACTGCGCCAGCACGTAGACAGCGGACACGAGGAGGGCTAACAGCCAGGTACGACCGAGCAGGGCGGAGCGGGGCATCGGTGGCCTCAAGGTGTACAGAGAGTAACGAAAATGCAGAAGTTAGCACGCGGGGGCGGGTGGACCGGCCTACGGAGGCCCGGTTTGACCGCCCGGGGGTGGCCCCGTAACCTTGACCCTCGGCGTGTTTCCATGCGCGCCCTCCCTGAGCACATTCCTCCTGGTGGACTCGTCCGTCGGGAGAGGCCGCTCATCCTTCCGGATCGTCGCGGGCTTCGGCCTGTGCGGGCGGCTGGCATCAGGGGATCCGTTCCGAGCGAGAGAGAGATCCGCGTGTACGCCATCGTGCGCAGCGGTGGCCGCCAGCACAAGGTTGCTGTCGGTGACATCGTTGAGGTTGACAAGATTTCCACTGCCCAGGTTGGCGACACGGTCGAGCTCTCGACCCTGCTCGTGGTCGACGGCGACGCCGTGACCAGCGACCCGTGGGTGCTGGCCGGGATCAAGGTCCAGGCCGAGGTCGTGGACCACCACAAGGGCGCGAAGATCGACATCCTTCGCTACAAGAACAAGACCGGCTACCGCCGTCGCCAGGGTCACCGTCAGCAGTACACGGCGATCAAGGTCACCGGTATCCCCGCGGCTGCGAAGTAAGGGACTGAGGAGACATGGCACACAAGAAGGGCGCATCGTCCACCCGGAACGGGCGCGATTCCAATGCTCAGCGGCTCGGCGTGAAGCGCTTCGGCGGTCAGGCCGTCAACGCCGGTGAGATCCTGGTCCGCCAGCGCGGCACCCACTTCCACCCGGGCACGGGCGTCGGCCGTGGCGGCGACGACACGCTGTTCGCTCTCGCCGCCGGTGCGGTCGAGTTCGGCACGCACCGTGGCCGCAAGGTCGTGAACATCGTTCCGATCGCCGGCTGATTTTCGGCGCTCGTCGAGCGGTTTCTGCGGAGGCGGACCTCACTTCCCGTACGGGAAGCGGGTCCGCCTTTCGCGTGTTTCTCCCATGAGAGACGGCTTTCTCCCATGCGGGGACAGCGCGAGTGAGACATTTCTGCATGCATGTAACTGGAGGTTCCAACCATGACCACCTTCGTGGACCGCGTCGAGCTGCATGTCGCCGCGGGTAACGGAGGCCACGGCTGTGCCTCCGTTCACCGTGAGAAGTTCAAGCCGCTCGGCGGCCCGGATGGCGGCAACGGCGGCCGTGGCGGCGATGTGACCCTGGTCGTCGACCAGGACATCACCACGCTCCTCGACTACCACCACAGTCCCCACCGCAAGGCCACCAACGGCCAGCCCGGTGCGGGCGACCACCGCTCCGGCAAGGACGGCCAGGACCTCGTCCTGCCGGTTCCCGACGGCACGGTCGTGCTCGACAGGAACGGCAACGTGCTGGCCGACATGGTCGGCCAGGGCACCACGTTCGTCGCCGGCCAGGGCGGCCGCGGCGGTCTCGGCAACGCCGCGCTGGCCTCCGCCCGGCGCAAGGCCCCCGGCTTCGCGCTGCTCGGCGAGCCCGGTGAGGCCCGGGACATCGTCCTGGAGCTCAAGACCGTCGCCGATGTCGCGCTGGTGGGCTACCCGAGCGCCGGCAAGTCCTCGCTGATCTCCGTCCTGTCGGCGGCCAAGCCGAAGATCGCCGACTACCCCTTCACGACCCTCGTCCCCAACCTCGGCGTGGTCACCGCGGGCAGCACCGTCTACACCATCGCCGACGTCCCGGGCCTGATCCCGGGCGCCAGCCAGGGCCGGGGCCTCGGCCTGGAGTTCCTGCGGCACGTGGAGCGCTGCTCGGTGCTCGTGCACGTACTGGACACCGCGACGCTGGAGTCCGACCGCGACCCGGTCTCCGACCTCGACATGATCGAGGAGGAGCTGAAGCAGTACGGCGGCCTGGAGGACCGGCCCCGCATCGTGGTCCTCAACAAGATCGACATCCCGGACGGCCAGGACCTCGCCGACATGATCCGCCCGGACCTGGAGGCGCGTGGCTACCGCGTCTTCGAGGCGTCCGCCGTCGCCCGTACCGGCCTGAAGGAGCTCTCCTTCGCGCTCGCGGGCGTCATCGCCGAGGCGCGTGCGGCCAAGCCCGTGGAGGTGGCGACCCGTATCGTCATCCGCCCGAAGGCCGTGGATGACGCGGGCTTCACCGTCACTCTGGAGGAGGACGGCATCTACCGCGTGCGCGGCGAGAAGCCGGAGCGCTGGGTACGGCAGACCGACTTCAACAACGACGAGGCCGTCGGCTATCTGGCGGACCGTCTCAACCGTCTCGGTGTCGAGGACGCGCTGATGAAGGCCGGCGCCCGGGCGGGTGACGGCGTGGCCATCGGCGCCGAGGACAACGCGGTCGTCTTCGACTGGGAGCCGACCATGGCGGCGGGTGCGGAGATGCTCGGACGCCGTGGCGAGGACCACCGTCTCGAAGCGCCGCGCCCGGCAGCACAGCGCCGTCGCGACCGTGAGGCGGACCGCGACGAGGTGCAGCGCGAGTTCGACGACTTCAACCCGTTCTAGACCGTGGACCGGCGCCGGACGGACTTGTTCTGCGAGCCCGTCCGGTGCCGGGCGCGTTCTGTGCGCCGTGTGACCGGCGTAACCGAACCCGCTCAAGGGTGATTCATGCCGCTCAGCCGTGTGGCGTCGGTCACCCGGCAGGGAAGCGCCAATTCCGGTATCCCCCCTGATCGCAGGGCAACAGAAGGTGTCGATACGGCGTGCGGCAGCCGACGTCCGCCTTGCGAGACGGTAACGGAGAGTGCAACCATCGCTCTATCTCCCAGCCCTCAAGGTAGGTCGTCTGTGTCTGCTCAGCACATAGCCAAAGCCCGAACCACAGCAGCCGTGCTCGCCGGCGGTACCGGCCAGCGCGTGGGTCTGTCCATTCCCAAGCAACTGCTGAAGATCGCAGGCAAGGCTGTCATCGAGCACACGCTGTCGATCTTCCAGCAGGCCGACTCCATCGACGACGTCATCGTGCTGATGGCTCCGGGCTATGTGCCCGACGTGGAGAAGATCGTCGCCAAGGCCGGACTCACCAAGGTCACCAAGGTGATCGAGGGCGGCTCCACCCGCAACGAGACCACCGAGCGCGCCATCGCGGCCCTCGGCGAGGGCCTGGCCGAGGGAGAGGACCGCAACGTCCTCTTCCACGACGCCGTGCGCCCCCTGCTCTCGCAGCGTGTCATCACGGACTGCGTCGACGCCCTGGACCGCTACCAGGCGGTCGACGTCGCCATCCCGTCCGCGGACACGATCATTGTGACCCGCACCCACGGCGGCGACGGCGAGTTCATCACCGACGTGCCCGACCGCTCCCGGCTGCGCCGCGGCCAGACGCCGCAGGCCTTCAAGCTCTCCACGATCCGCCGGGCGTACGAGGTCGCCGCGGGCGACCCGAACTTCCAGGCCACCGATGACTGCTCGGTCGTCCTGAAGTACCTCCCCGACGTGCCGATCTACGTGGTCGCGGGCGACGAGTACAACATGAAGGTCACCCAGCCGGTCGACGTCTTCATCGCGGACAAGCTCTTCCAGCTGGCCTCCACCGCCGTCCCGCAGCCGACCGACGACGCCGCCTACCGTGAGCTGCTCACCGGCAAGACCCTCGTCGTCTTCGGCGGCTCGTACGGCATCGGCGCGGACATCGCGGCGCTCGCCGAGTCCTACGGCGCCTCCGTCTACGCCTTGGGCCGCTCCACCACCGGTACGCATGTGGAGAACCCGGAGCACGTCGACGACGCGCTCTCCAAGGCGTACGCGGACACCGGCCGCGTCGACTACGTGATCAACACCGCGGGCGTGCTCCGCATCGGCAAGCTGGCCGAGACGGACAACACGACCATCCAGGAAGCGCTGAACGTCAACTACCTGGCGCCCGTGCAGATCGCCCGCGCCTCGTACAAGTACCTCGCCGAGACCAAGGGGCAGCTGCTGCTCTACACCTCCAGCAGCTACACCCGGGGCCGTGCCGAGTACAGCCTCTACTCGTCGACCAAGGCCGCCATGGTGAACCTCACCCAGGCGCTCTCGGACGAGTGGGCGGGCGACGGAGTGCGGGTGAACTGCGTGAACCCCGAGCGCACCGCCACCCCGATGCGTACCAAGGCGTTCGGCGACGAGCCCGCGGGCACGCTGCTCTCCTCCGAGGCGGTCGCCAGGACCTCCCTCGACGTCCTGCTCTCCGAGATGACCGGCCATGTCATCGACGTACGGCAGCAGGACCCGACCCGAGGTGCCTCCGAGGCATCCGGCTTCGAACAGGCGCTGGCCGCTGTCCTGGACCGACAGGCCGATGTGTAATACTGAATTGACAATCGACTATTCGGACCTCTGTGGACGCCGCGTGCGAACTGCAGGGGTCCGAATTCGTGAAGCTCAGGCTTCACATTTTCCCCGCAAGGTAATCAGTCGGCATCCTCGGGAGCGGTACTTCGTGATTTCGAAAGCCATTCGCATGGCTCGAGTGGGCAGTGGTTCGGAGCTGGCCGCCGCTCTTCTCATGGCCCTGGGATTCCCGTGCATAATGCTCGCGGCAATAATCCCCAATCTGTGGTTCTTCGCAGGCGCTGCCGCGGTGACCTATCTCGCCGACCAGTATCTGCATCACTGTGGCAGTTACCTGGTCAACCGGCTCGCCGCGGTCCGCGCGGGGCTCTCGATCCGCTTCCTGGTCCGCCAGCTGCTGCTGATCCTGCTGCTCTCCCGTATGGGGTACGGAGAGCAGACGCTGTTCTACGTGACGGTCGCCTGCCTGCTGGCCTTCTACGGTCTCCAGGCGCCGCAGAGTGCGGCGGTCACCTTCATCAAGCTCCGCCGCAAGCTCCCGGTGATCACGCGCAACGTCGACCTGGACGGGGCGCGCATCCCCGATGCCCCGCCGGCGCTGCTGATGAACCGCTCCGCGGAGAAGATGCTCCATCTGGACATCTTCGCGATGGCGGGCGTGCTGGTCGCGGTCGAGACCGATCGGCACGGCATCGCCTACGTCGGTCTCGCCACCACGCTCGTTCTCGCGGCCTGCTACCTGGCAGCGCTCCTCCCGTACATCCGCCCCAAGCGCCTCGTGGCGCCCGACGCCAAGGTGCTGGGCGCGGTCAGTGCCTGGCTGCGCGAGTACCAGCCGACCGTGGTTCTCTACTTCTCCGGCTCCAAGGACTCGGCCTACCAGGTCAACATGTGGCTGGAGACCATGGCGCAGCTCGACGGGCGCCCGCTGATCCTGCTGCGCGAGCGCGCGATACTTCCTCAGCTGAACACGACATCGGTGCCGGTGCTCTGTGTGGCCGGCGGCGTGCACCTGATGAATCTGGACCTCTCGTCGGTTCGGGTCGCGCTCTACCCGGCCAACGTCGGCAAGAACATCCACCTGCTCCGGGTGCCGACGATGAAGCACGTATTCATCGGCCACGGCGACAGCGACAAGCTCGCCAGCGTCAACCCCTACAGCAAGGCCTACGACGAGGTGTGGACCGCGGGCCGGGCCGGCCGGGACCGTTACGCGCTGGCCGATGTCGGTGTGCGCGACGAGGACATCGTCGAGGTGGGCCGCCCGCAGCTGGCCGCCATCCAGTCGTGGACCGGTGCGCAGAAGAACCCGATCCCGACCGTGCTGTACGCCCCCACCTGGGAAGGCTGGGACGACAACCCGGGCAACACCTCGCTGCTGCTGGCCGGCGAGAACATCGTCAAGCGGCTGCTGAACTCCGAGAAGCCGGTCCGCCTGCTCTACAAGCCGCACCCCTTCACGGGCACCCGCAGTGCCAAGGCCAAGGCCGCGCACCAGCGGATCGCCGCGATGATCGAGAAGGCGGGCGTCGAGCGCGCCACCGACCCCCGCTGGGCGAAGGAATCGGCCGCGCTCCAGCCGGTGCAGGCCGAGGCACGGGCCGACCTGGCCCGTATCGAAGCGCGGCTCGAGGTGCTGTCGAGCGGCGGCCACGTCGCCGGGGACGAGGCCGAGATGTCCCGCGACTCGCTGGCCGACCCGGCGCGCGAGGCCGAGATCGCGCGGCTCAAGGACGAGTGGAACGCTGCCTCCTGGCGCGCGTTCGGCTGGTGGGAGCACAAGGTCATCACGGGCGCCCGGATGCGTCTGTACGACTGCTTCAACGAGTCGGACGCCATGGTCTCGGACATCTCCAGCGTGGTGTCGGACTTCATCGCGAGCGGCAAGCCGTACGCGGTCACCGATTCGGCTGCGCTGGGTGAGGACGAATTCCGTAGGCAGAACACCGCGGTCCGTGCCGCGGTCATCCTGTCCAATGCCGCGACCGAGCTGGACGCCCTGCTCACTGCGGTGGTGGATCCTGCCGCGGACACCTTTGCGGTCGACAGGCGTGTGCTGAAGGAGTACCTCCTCGGCCCGGGCGAGCCCACATCGATCGTGCGGTTCGACACGGCCGTGAAGGCGCTCGCGGTCAAGTCGGAGGCCCGGAACGCGGGCCTGGCGAGAAACCTCGCCGAACGCGTGGGCGGCTGAAAAGCCAGCTGGTTCACTTACACGATTCACCCGGCCCGGCATAGCCCAAGAGGGCCGTGCCGGGTCATTTGTGATGATGCTCACTCTTTAGGTGTGTGATCTCGGGCAACCAACGGGAGGGGGCGACTGTCTTCTGTTGATGTGAACGAGAAGCCAATCCCTGACGTAACCGTGATCATCGGTGCATACGAGGCGATGCCCTACCTCATCCGCTGTCTTGAATCGGTGGAGACACAGACCATCGGTGCCGACCGGATCGAGATCGTGGCGGTCGACGACGGCTCGACCGATGGCACCGGTGAGTACCTGGAGGAGTTCGCGGCCCGGTCCGCGGTTCCTACCAGGGTGGTCAGGCAGGCGAATTCCGGCGGCCCCAGCGGGCCGCGCAATGTCGGCCTCGGGCTGGCGCGGGGCCGCTACGTCTTCTTCCTCGACGCGGACGACTACTTCGGTGACGAGGCTCTGGAGCGCATGGTCGCGATGGCCGACCGGGCGCACACCGACGTGGTGCTCGGCAAGGTGGTCGGGGTCAATCGCGGGGCACCCCGGTCGATGTGGACAGCCACCAAGGACCGGGTCAATGTATACAACTCCAAGATCATTTACACGCTGAGCGCGCAGAAACTCTTCCGGCGTGAACTGCTGGAGCGAATTGGTCTGAGATTCGACGAGGAACTCAAGACCGGTGAAGACGCGCTCTTCACCATGGAGACATATCTGCGCGGCGCCGGAGTCTCCGTCATCTCCAATTACACCTGCTATCACCTGGTCGGCCGGGACGACGGAAAGCACGTCACCAAGAGCGGCACCTATATATGGCGCTTCGACTCCATGCGGGCCATGATGGCGCTCATCCACCGGCTCGAACCCGCCGGACCGAAGCGCGACTTCCTGATGGTCCGTCCCTTCACGGTCGGGATGCTGCAGCAGTTCGGGCCGATCTTCCTCCGGGATTCGGAAGAGGTCCGGCGCCACAAGATGGAGCTCGCGGCGCCGCTCATGGACACGTACTGGAACGACGGCGTGGCGCGCCTGATCAAGGTCGCCGAGAGGCTGCGGCTCGCCGCTGTCGCGCGCGGCCGGTCCGATGTCCTGGTGGACCTGCTGACGTACCTGCGGGAGAAGTCCGTTCCGGATGTCGTCAGTTCACGAAAGGGTGACAAGCTCTTCCTCGCGTACCCGCACTTCCGGGACCGTTCGAGCGGACTCTCGGACTCCGATTTCGAGGTCACCGTGCCCGACTGGCACGACGGCAAGCGCATCGAGAAGCCCGAGGCCGTAGCCCGCAGGGCGTCGCTGTCGCGGCGCATAGTCCGGCGTATGCGGCGGGACGTGCGGCGCTGGAAGTTGCGGATCAGCGCAGGCTGAGCAGTCCCGCCACTGCCTTTGCTCCGGATGTGTGTCCGCATCTCGTTCACAGAGTTGACGCACTACGAATTGCGCAGCAATTCTCAGTAAAGTCGCCTAGCAGGTCGCAGCCGCGACACGACCGATATCTCAACCATGAGGACTGGTCACGTGAAGGCTCTCGTACTGTCCGGAGGGGCCGGCACCCGCCTGCGTCCCATCACGCATACCTCGGCCAAGCAACTGGTGCCTGTGGCGAACAAGCCCGTGCTGTTCTACGGTCTGGAAGCCATCGCGGAAGCGGGTATCACCGAGGTCGGCCTCATCGTGGGCGACACCGCCCAGGAGATCCGCGAGGCGGTCGGCGATGGTTCGCGGCTCGGCATCGAGGTCACGTACATCCCGCAGGACGAGCCGCTCGGCCTCGCCCACGCGGTGCTGATCGCCCGTGACTTCCTGGCGGACGACGACTTCGTGATGTACCTCGGTGACAACTTCATCGTCGGCGGGATCGCCGGTCTGGTGGAGGAGTTCCGCACCGACAGGCCCGATGCGCAGATCCTGCTGACCCAGGTGCCCAACCCGACGTCCTTCGGTGTCGCGGAGCTCGACGCCGAAGGCCGGGTGGCGGCCCTGGAGGAGAAGCCGAAGGAGCCCAAGAGCGATCTGGCGCTCGTCGGTGTCTACCTCTTCACCCCCGCCATCCACGAGGCCGTCCGCTCGATCGAGCCGTCCTGGCGGGGCGAGCTGGAAATCACGCACGCCATCCAGTGGCTGATCGACCAGAAGCGCGACGTGCGCTCCACCACGATCCGCGGGTACTGGAAGGACACCGGCAATGTCACCGACATGCTGGAGGTCAACCGCACCGTGCTGGAGTCCATCGAGCCGACCCACGAGGAGGCCGAGGTCGACGAGGACAGCGAGATCATCGGCCGGGTGCGGATCGAGGCGGGCGCCAAGGTCAGCGGCAGCCGCATCGTCGGGCCCGCGATCATCGGCGCCCGGTCGGTGATCAGCGGCGCGTACGTGGGCCCGTTCACCTCGGTCTCGGAGGACTGCCGGATCGAGGACAGCGAGATCGAGTACTCCATCGTTCTGCGGGGCGCCTCCATCGCCGGTGTCCGCCGAGTGGAGGCGTCGCTCATCGGCCGTGACGTCGAGGTGACCCCTGCGCCCCGTTCCCCGTCCGCCCACCGACTCGTACTCGGCGATCACAGCAAGGTGCAGATCTCTTCATGACCACCAACATCCTGGTGACCGGCGGCGCCGGTTTCATCGGCTCGCACTATGTCCGTACGGTGCTCGGCCCCGAGGGTCCCGGCAACATCGCCGTGACCGTGCTCGACAAGCTCACCTACGCGGGCAACCCGGCCAACCTCGACGAGGTGCGTGACCACCCCGGTTTCAGGTTCGTACAGGGCGACATCTGTGATCCCGAGCTGGTCTCCAAGCTGATGGCCGAGCACGACCAGGTGGTGCATTTCGCCGCCGAATCCCATGTGGACCGTTCCATCGACGGCGGCGCCGAATTCGTCCGTACGAACGTCGTGGGCACCCACACCCTGATCCACGCCGCGCACCTGGCCGGCATCAAGACCTTCGTGCACATCTCCACCGACGAGGTCTACGGCTCGATCGACGAGGGCTCCTGGCCCGAGACCGATCCGCTCGCGCCCAACTCGCCGTACTCCGCGGCCAAGGCGTCCAGCGACCTGATCGCGCTCTCGTACCACCGTACCCACGGTCTCGACGTGCGGGTGACCCGCTGCTCCAACAACTACGGGCACCACCACTTCCCCGAGAAGGTCATCCCGCTGTTCGTCACCAACCTGCTGGACGGCAAGACGGTCCCGCTGTACGGCGACGGCGCCAACGTCCGCGACTGGCTGCACATCGACGACCACGTCCAGGGCATCGAACTGGTCCGTACGAAGGGCCGATCCGGTGAGGTCTACAACATCGGCGGCGGCACCGAGCTCTCCAACAAGGAGCTGACCGGTCTGCTGCTGGACGCCTGCGGGGCCGACTGGGACACCAGCGTCACCTATGTCGAGGACCGCAAGGGCCACGACCGACGCTACTCGGTCGACTGCACCAAGATCCGCGAGGAGCTCGGTTACGAGCCCCGCAAGGACTTCCGTACCGGTCTCGCCGAGACTGTGCAGTGGTACCGCGACAACCGCGCCTGGTGGGAGCCGCTGAAGGACCGGACCGCGCTGTGAGCGTCGTCTGGCTGGTCACCGGAGCCGCCGGGATGCTGGGCCAGGACGTCCTGGCCCGGCTCGCCCGTGAGGACGTCACCGTGGTCGCCGCGGACCGTGCGGCCATGGACATCGCGGACCCCGGATCGGTGCGCGCAGGCTTCGACAAGCACCGCCCCGCCGTCGTGGTGAACTGCGCGGCCTGGACCGCTGTCGACGACGCCGAGTCCCAGGAGGACGCCGCGCTGCGGGTCAACGGCACAGGCCCCGAGGTCCTCGCCGCGGCCTGCCGTGAACACGGTGCCGTCCTCCTCCAGGTCTCGACCGACTACGTCTTCGCCGGGGACGGCGAGAAGCCGTACGCCGAGGGCGGCTCCACCGGACCGCGCAGCGCCTACGGCCGCACCAAACTGGCCGGCGAGCAGGCCGTGCTCGACACCCTGCCGGACACCGGTTACGTGGTCCGTACCGCCTGGCTGTACGGCGCGGGCGGCGGCAACTTCGTCCGTACGATGATCAAGCTGGAGGGCGTCAAGGACACCCTCGACGTGGTGGACGACCAGCGCGGACAGCCCACCTGGACCGTCGATCTGGCCGACCGGCTGGTCCGGCTCGGACAGGGCGCCCTCGCGGGCACCGCCCCCGCGGGTGTCTACCACGGCACCAGCGGCGGCGAGACGACCTGGTTCGGCTTCACCCGGGAGATCTTCCGGCTGCTCGGCACCGACCCTGCGCGCGTCCGCCCCACCACCAGCGAGGCCTTCGTAGGGCCGGCTCCCCGTCCCGCTTTCAGTGTGCTGGGACACGACCGCTGGGCGGAGGCCGGGATCGAACCGATCCGGGACTGGCGGGCGGCACTGGAAGAGGCATTCCCGGCACTCCTCGCAGCGGAGCGGTCACGATCGTCAAATAATCGTATCGGTAGTTAAATCCCGTCGAATTCCAAAGACGTGAACAATGAAGGTTTACATAGGGGAGAACGCTTACATCACGGTGCGGTCATGGGGTAACTTCGCCGGGGACCAGACCAGTTGGTTTCCTTTGAAGGGCTGCTCCACGTGAACCGCCATGACTTTCTGCGTCAATTGCACCGCGCCTACCGGCCTCGGAACTATTTGGAGATCGGGGTCAACGACGGCAGGAGCCTGGCCCTCTCGCGAGTGCCCTCCGTCGCCGTCGACCCCGCCTTCCGCGTGGTGACGGACATCAGCTGCGACGTCCACCTGGTCAAGGCGACGAGCGACGCCTTCTTCGCCCGCAAGGACCCGCTGCTGCACCTGCGCAACGGCCGCAACCCGTTCCGCGCCCTCGCCCGCCGCGATCCCCTCAATGTGCTCGGCGGGGATCCGAAGCTGGAGCTCGCTTTCATCGACGGCATGCACCTCTTCGAGTACGCCCTGCGCGACTTCATGAACGTCGAGAAGCACGCCCGCTGGTCGAGCGTGATCGTGCTGGACGACATGCTGCCGCGCGATGTCGACGAGGCGGCCCGGGACCGGCACACCAAGTTCTGGACCGGCGATGTGTACAAGGTGGTGCAGGTGCTGCGCCGCTACCGTCCGGACCTGGTGGTCGTCGAGGTGGACACGGCGCCGACGGGTGTGGTTGCCGTGTTCGGCGCCAACCCGGAGAGCGACATCCTGAAGAACGCGTACGACAAGATCATCGAGGAGTACGTCGTACCCGATCCGCAGGATGTGCCGGAGGAGGTGCTGGTGCGGAAGAACGCCGTCCAGCCCGAGGCGCTGCTCGGCGCCGACTTCTGGCCGGCCCTGGCCCGTGCCCGCAACCTGCGCCGCCCCCGCTCGGCGTTCGCACCCCTGCGGGGACGCATCGAGGCCGTGACGGGCTGACCGGACCGAGACAGTACGAAGCCCCTTGATCCGTACGGCGAATTCCAGGGGGCTTCGGCGTTCCCGCCCGGGCTCAGCCGCGGGCGCGCAGCTGCGCGTAGTACGCCTGGCACACCTCGTACGACGGCAGCAGGCCCTGTTCCTCGGCCTCGGCCAGCGAGGGGGCCGTGGCGTCCTTGTCGGACAGCAGCGGGGTGATCCCCTCCGGCCACTCGATGCCCAGCTCGGGGTCGAGCGGGTTGATGCCGTGCTCACGGCCGGGCGCGTAGCCCTCGGAGCACAGATAGACGACCGACGCATCGTTCGTCAGGGCCATGAAGGCATGGCCGAGACCCTCGGCGAGATAGACGGTGTGATGGTTCGAATCGTCGAGCCGGACGGCTTCCCACTGCTTGTACGTGGGGGAGTCGACCCGGATGTCCACGATGACGTCGAGCACCGCGCCGCGTACGCACTTGACGTACTTCGCCTGGCTCGGCGGCACGTCGGCGAAGTGGACGCCGCGCAGTGTTCCCCGGTTGGAGAGGGAGAAGTTGGCCTGCGCGAGCTGCAGGGTGTGTCCGACAGCCTCGCTGAGTTCCGACGCCTTGAACCACTCGTGGAAGCTGCCGCGGCTGTCCGGGAAGACCTTGGGTTCGTGAACCCAGGATCCTGCGATGGAGAGCTGCCGCATGCGATCACGTCCTTGTTCCGATGTGGTTGATGCTGGTGTTGGTGGGACCGTCGTCGGCAGCGGATCAGCCGGTGAGCCGGGCGGCGAGACGGCGCGCGCGCTTCCGGCCCTGCGGCGGGAGCCTGCGCACGATCGGGCCGCCGACGGTGCGCAGCGCGCGACGCAGAGTCGCCTTCCGGCGTTGCGAGGCCGCCCCGACCATGATCGTGTCCGCGGCCTGGGGCAGTTCGGGATCCAGCTGGATCCTGCCGCCCTTGTCGACGGTGACGTCGCAGAGGCCGAGTGCGGGGCCCTTCTCGCCGTCCAGCCGTACGGAGAGCTTCCAGGCGCCCGCCGCGACACCGGGGGCGCGGCCGGGCACGGTGAGGTGGGTCCTGCCCTCCGTCGGTTGCAGCACGGTACGCAGTGTGTGCACGTCCGAGCCGGTTCCGTCGGCCGGGCTCAGGACCAGCTGGGCGTCGGAGGCGACGGTCGTGGTAGCGGTGAAGAGCTCCAACCGGAGCTCGGGCCGCCGACCCGGGGTCCGCAGAACGGGACGGCCGCCCAGATAGCCGGCGAGCTTCTTGCTGCGACGGGCGACATCGAGCGTGAGGTTGCCGTGCGGGTCGGTGAAGTACGGGATGACGGCACGGGCCGGCGAGCCGAGCGAGGCGGGCAGGCAGGCGGCGTCCACCTCCGGTGCGCGGTCGGCGCCCAGCCTTGCCTTGCGGACCAGGCCCAGGCCGCGCAGCGGCACCCAGATGTCCCAGAAGCCGCGGGAGACCCGGCCGCGGCCCTTGACCGCCTCCGAAGACACATGGCCACTGCCGCTCAGGACGATCTCGCAGGCTCCGTCGCCGAGTTCAACGGTCCGAGTGGTGAACATCGCGGGGCAGGGCCACTCGACGGCCGTCTCGCGATTGCGCAGGGACAGTTCGGCGGAGAAGCCGTCGATGTCGTCGGTGACGTCGAGGAGTTCGTCCTCGGCCAGCAGCCCGCCGCCGTTGTCCGGGTGCAGGAAGTAGCGGCCGTCCCGGCGCAGCAGTTTCACGGGGGCCTCGTCGTCGCCCTGGACCAGCCGAGCGGTGACGGTGACAGCGACGCGGCCGTCCGGCTGCCAGGCGAACTCCTCCAGACGTGCCGACGCCTTGACGGACCCGGCGAACCGGGCGATCCGGAGCAGCCCCTCCCGGTCGTCCCTGCGCAGGAGTGCGGAACGGATCCGCAACAGCGGGCCGAGGCCGTCGTGCACACCGTCGCCCATGAAGTCGATGGCCAGCGGCCTGATCGCGTCGCACATCTCGCCGAAGAAATCGGACTGGTACTTGACCACCGCGGGTTCGCTGAGCCGGCTCAGCATCTCGACCCGGTAGAAGCGGCGGAGCAGCAGATCCCGGAACTTGCCCGGCTCGGTGTTGGCCACGACGACGTCCAGGACTTCGCGGAGGTTTCCGTAGTAGTGGGCCGGAACGATCCTGGTGGATCCGGCGTTCTTGCCGTCGTCGCGCCGGGAATAGAAGTAACAGGTGTAGTTGCCCAGGATGGAGACGACTTCGGCCGGGAAGTACGCCTGCATCATGTAGAGCTGGTCCTCGAGGCGGCGCTTGCCCTCGGGGTAGGCGATGCCGTTCTTGCGGAGGAACTCCGTCCGGAACATCTTGTGCGGCGTGAGGCTGTCGTACAGCGGTGCGTCTCGCAGGGTGCACTTCTCGCGGTTCTTCTTGAACACGCCGTGCGGGACACCGCGGAAGTTGCTGGCCACCTTGCCGATGACGATGTCCGAGCCATTGCGGTGCCCCATCTCGTACAGCCGGCGCAGGGCGTCGGAGGCGAGATGGTCGTCCTGGTCCACGAACTGGACGTACTCGCCCTTCGCTTCGTCCACACCGACGTTGCGGGGCTTTCCGGGCCATCCGGAGTTGGGGATGGTGATCACCCGGAAATGAGGGTGTTCCGCCGCCAGCTTTTCGAGTCGTTCAGGAGTGTCGTCCGTGGAGCCATCGTTGACAAAGAGAACTTCGAACTCCCCTGCAGGGAGGGTCTGTCGCAGAAGTGAGTCGATGCAGGGGTCGATGTACTTACCCGGGTTGTATACCGGAATAACGACACTTACTTTGACTGGCATCGCTGCTGTCCCATGTCTCGTAGAGGTCCCTGGAGATGGTGGCGGATGCGGGGCCGACACTGCACACTGCCGAAAAACGGGGGAGGGCCGCCGCCACGCACCCTATCGGTTGTTAGATGAGCGAGGCGTTCCTATGGTTGCGCCGGTTGGTGCGCTTCGATTTTCCCGCGCCCGTTCGCCCGGTGTCGGTGCCGGTGCACCACGTCGAGAAGCCGATCATTCGATGTGAGTAATGAGTTTGACTGTTGATATGACTATCGATCTCTTTGGCGACGGGGCCCGGCGCACGGGCCATGGAGCCGCTCACACGTCCACGGGCCGGAACGCGCAGGCGCCGATTCCACCGCTCGCGTAGATTGCGAGGGCTGGGCGAGGCCGAATCATTGGGGATGTACGTGTCAGGGGCAAGGCAGGGCGTCGCAGAGGCCCGCAGGATCGTGGTCAAGGTCGGTTCCTCATCCCTCACCACCGCGGCGGGCGGCCTCGACGCGGACCGCGTCGACGCGCTCGTCGACGTACTCGCCAAGGTGAGGAGCGGCGGGGAGCGCGAGATCGTGCTCGTCTCCAGCGGCGCCATCGCGGCCGGGCTCGCCCCGCTCGGGCTGCACCGCCGGCCCAAGGACCTGGCCAGACAGCAGGCCGCGGCCAGCGTCGGACAGGGACTGCTCGTCGCCCGCTACACCGCCTCCTTCGCGCGCTACGGCGTACGCGTCGGCCAGGTGCTGCTCACCAGCAACGACACCAGCCGCCGCGCCCACTACCGCAACGCCTACCGCACCCTCGACCAGCTCCTGGACATGGGCGCGCTCCCGATCGTCAACGAGAACGACACCGTCGCCACCGACGAGATCCGGTTCGGCGACAACGACCGGCTCGCCGCGCTCGTCGCCCATCTCGTCCGCGCTGATCTGCTGGTCCTCCTCTCGGACGTGGACGGCCTCTACGACGGCGACCCCAGCACCCCGGGCACCTCACGGGTCGCCGAAGTGGCCGGCCCCGAGGATCTCGCGGGTGTCACCATCGGCAGCGCGGGGAAGGCAGGCGTCGGCACCGGCGGCATGGTCACCAAGGTCGAGGCCGCCCGGATCGCCACGGCCGCCGGAGTCCCGGTCGTCCTCACCTCCGCGAGCCGGGCCGCCGACGCGCTGGCCGGACGCGACACCGGTACGTACTTCCACCGCACCGGACGCCGCTCGGCGGACCGGCTCCTCTGGCTCGCCCACGCCTCCACCCCGCAGGGCTCGCTGACCCTCGACGACGGGGCCGTACAGGCGGTCGTCGAGCGGCACAGCTCGCTGCTGCCCGCAGGAATCGCCGCGATCGAGGGCGAGTTCACCGCGGGGGACCCGGTGGAACTGCGCGACCTCGAAGGCCGTCCGGTGGCTCGCGGACTCGTCAACTTCGATGCCAAGGAGATTCCGCAGCTGCTCGGCCGATCCACCCGCGATCTGGCACGTGAACTCGGTCCGGCATATGAGCGCGAGATCGTACACAGGGACGATCTCGTCGTCCTGCACCCCTGACAGACCCCCTGAAACGGCTGAAAGTCCAGCCTCGGGGCAGGGACCTTCACGAAAAGCGCCCCATCGTCGGCCGCGGACTGGTCAACTTTGTAACGGGGACACAGCGGGGTACAGCACAGCAAACGCATTCACAGGAGGCCGCCGGTGAGACGAGCGCGCCCGGGGGCGCCGCCCCGAGGAACGGGTGGCCGGGCCCTGACCAGTGTCGGAGCAGGTGCCGGCTTCGACGAGAGCCGGTCCATGGACCGCAGGGACGACCGGACCACCGGGCCCGAGCCGACGGTGGCGAAGGAGGAGCGCACCGCGTCGAGACTCTGGCACGTCACGCTCAGCGTCTCGGGCGCCGCGATTCCGCTGAAGGAGGTCAGGCGGGGTCTCGAACAGCTCGCGCACGACCATCCCTTCCTGCTGACCAGCCGGTACGCCAACGACCACGCGGAGATCCGCTACTGGGAGGAGGCCCGTGACCTGCACGATGCGGCGGCCGTCGCGCTGCGGCTGTGGGGGGAACACCGCTCCACCGCCGGGCTTCCGCCCTGGGAGATCGTCGGCCTGGAAGTCATCGACCGGGAGACGTACCACCAGCGCGTCGCCGAGGGATACGGGCCGCCCCCGGCCGCCCCGGTCGGCGTGCACCCGTACTGAGCGCGGCGGCGGCCCCCGGGGCAGTTGTCTCGCATCACGGGATACGTGACGGATGCCCGCAGTGTGCGCACTACCCTGCGGGCATGACCACGCTCTCGCCGTACGACAACATGTCCCCGGTCGCCCAGGCCGCCTACCGGGCACGCTCCGCCGCCGCCGACATCGCGCCACTGCCGCGCGCGGCGAAGGATGACGCGCTGCTGGCGATCGCGGACGCGCTGGAAGTCCGGACGGGCGAGATCGTCGCGGCCAACGCCGAGGATGTCGCCCGCGCCCGTGAGGCCGGGACCAGCGAGTCGATCGTCGACCGGCTCACCCTCACCCCGGAACGGATCCGCGCCATCGCCGCCGATGTGCGGGACGTCGCGGCGCTGCCCGACCCGGTCGGCGAGGTCGTCCGCGGCTCGACCCTGCCCAACGGCATCGACCTGCGACAGGTCCGGGTACCGCTCGGCGTGGTCGGGATCATCTACGAGGCCCGGCCCAATGTGACGGTCGACGCCGCTGCCCTCTGCCTGAAATCGGGCAACGCCGTCCTGCTGCGCGGCTCGTCCTCCGCGTACGCCTCCAATGTCGCGCTCGTACGGGTGCTGCGCGATGCGGTCGGCGGCTCCGGCCTCCCGGCCGACGCGGTGCAGCTGGTGCCGGGCGAGAACCGCGACTCGGTACGGGAACTCATGCGGGCGCGCGGCCTCGTCGACGTCCTCATCCCGCGCGGCGGCGCCTCGCTGATCCGCACAGTGGTCGAGGAATCCACCGTCCCGGTCATCGAGACCGGCACCGGCAACTGCCATGTGTACGTGGACGCGCAGACCGACCTCGACATGGCCGTCGACATCCTGATCAACTCCAAGGCGCAGCGCCCGAGCGTCTGCAACGCCGCCGAGACGCTCCTGGTCCACAAGGACATCGCCGCGGACTTCCTGCCACGGGCACTGGACGCGCTGGCCGGCGCCGGGGTGACCGTGCACGGCGACGAGCGGGTCCTCGAATACGCCGAGGGGTCCGAGGCCACCGTGGTGGCGGCGACGCCGGAGGACTGGGAGACCGAGTACCTCTCGTACGACATCGCCGCGGCCGTCGTGGAGTCGCTGGACGCGGCCGTCGCGCACATCCGGCTCTGGTCCTCCGGTCACACCGAGGCGATCGTGACCACCTCCCAGGCCGCGGCCCGCCGCTTCACCCAGTTGGTGGACTCCACGACGGTGGCCGTGAACGCGTCGACACGCTTCACCGACGGCGGTCAGTTCGGCTTCGGCGCCGAGATCGGCATCTCCACGCAGAAGCTGCATGCCAGGGGCCCGATGGGCCTGCCGGAGCTGACCTCGACGAAGTACATCGTCACGGGCGACGGCCACGTGCGGTGACCGTCCGGGTGCGGTGAATGTTGCGGGCTCCCTGCCCAGAACGACCCGGCAGGGCTAGTCTGGAGCCGTGCCGGACGACGTGGGGGGCAGGCCGTTCCCGGACGGCTGGGAGCCCGACGACGACCGCGGGGGCGCGGACGAGGACTTCGCCTCCGTGGTGTTCGACGAGGACTTCGTACGGGCCGCCGAGATCCATGAACCCACCGCCGTGGAGCGACTGCTGGCTGCTGCGCAGGCGCGTGCCGAGGCCGAGGCGTCCAGGGCGAGGGCGGGCGGCGGTCCGCCGGATGACGAGCTCTATGACGAGGGATACGGGCCGGGCGGCGCATATGGCCGCGGGAGCGCCTGCGGCGACCCGCTGGACCCCGATGACGACGACGCGTACGGCAGCGGCCCCTACGGGCGCCACGGCGGTGTCCTGCGCCCCTACCGGGGTGCGGCGCGCTGGCACCGGCCGGTGGCCTGGCTGCTCGCCGTGCTGATGGGCATCGGAATGGTCGCGCTGGCCTTCAGCGCCGTCTACCGCAACACCTCGGGCAACCGCCAGGACCCCGCCCCGCCACCCGCCACCACCGGCGTGGACAGTGCACCCGGCCCCGTCCCCAGCGCCGTCCCGTCGGGCTCGGCCGGCTACCCCCGCCCCACGGTCTCAGCGGTCCCGCGCCCGTCCTGAGGGCGGCCGGCCGGGGCCCGGGGCAACTCTCGGGCGGTTCTCTCGCGGCTGGGCGTTTACCCCGGTCGTAATCGACCTACCCTGAAGGTGTGACCCCCCTCTCTCTCCGAGGGGGCTTCTCACTCGTCCGTACATGCGTAGTCATGCGAACTCATGACGGGCAGGCCCTGTCCGAAGCCATTCGGCCGAAGCAGAGCGAAGCGTTTCGGCCCCGGTCGGTGACGTGGAGTCGGGAGAAGTCATGGCAGACCGCGGAGAACCACCAGAAGGTCCGCCCGAGAGCGCGCCGGGCGGCGGTGAGGACGAGTACCGGTCACTCGTCTTCGACGAGTCGTTCGTGCGTGCTGCCCGGCTGAAGGAATTCTCCGCCCAGGAACGCATGGGGGACCACGCCCGTGCCGTACGCAGCCTCCCGGCCCGGGGCTTCCGCGCCGGCTCCAAGGCAGCCATCGCCCTGGTCCTCCTGATCGCCCTGGCCTTCGGAACGGCCGTGTACATGGGCTTCCGCCACCCCTACCAGGCGCCCGTAGGCAGAAGGGCCGAACCTCTGAGGTCGACCGTCGTCCCCCTGGCTCCCCAGGGTGCCGTACCCGGCGGAACCGCCGCCGGCCTCCTCGCCAAGAGCCCCGCCGCACAGTTCGAAACAGGTGCCGCAGGCATCAACCTGCCGGCGATCCGAGGGACGGACAACTTCTCGGACAGCCAGGTCGCGACGGCCCTGACCACGGTCAAGGACTACCTGGTGGCGTCCTCGCTCGACCCCGACGTCCTCACCGGTAACGCGGTGCGGCCGGTGGAACTGCTGCTCGACCCGGACCAGATGGCCCAGTTCGACCGCAGCATGAGCCGGCCGGACGACGACGGACAGCATGCCGCCACCGGCTGGCTGGTGCGCTTCGACCCGGCGAAGGTGGCACTGGCCGTTCCGGACATACGGGTCCGGGGCACCCTGAGCTACACGGAGGCGGGGTCCGACACCCTGGAGGTGGTGTCGGACCACACCTTCACATACACGCTCCGCCCGGCGGTCTCGGGGCCCCAACGGGCAGGCGGCGCCTCGCTCTTCACCGTACGGCGCGAGCTGCACTTCCGCTTCGACCGGGAAGACCTGCGGCTGCACCGGCTGGAGCTGCGCACCAGCTACGTACAGGCCGGACCGCAGGCATGCCCGGCGGACACCACCGGTGCGCTGCGGCCACTGCTCGCCGGGCAGCACGCCGTCTCCCGCGGCCCCGCGGGCACCGACCCGTACGCGACGGGCCGGCCCACTGCGGCGCTCTGCGGGACGCTGACGGTCAGCTCCCAGCAGCCCCGGGCTCATCAGGGTTCCGAGGCTCCTGGGGCCCCGCAGAGCCGTCCGTAGCACCGCCCTTGCCGGCTGCGCCCCCGCCTCCTTGACCGGTGAACTTGTCGCGGAGCTTGCCGCCCAGGTCCCCGGCGCCCCCCGCTATGTCGCCTACCAGCTTCATCAGCGGATCCTTGCTGGTGCGCACCGTGTCCGCGTAGTGCGCCGCGGACTCCCGGAAGGAGTCCGTCACCGAGGTGTCCTTGTCCTCGTCGCGCCGCGGGTAGTGGCCGTCCATGATCCGCTGGTAGTCGCGCGTCTCGGACCACTTCTTCAGCTCGGCCGCGCGCACCGTGGTGAAGGGGTGCGAGCGGGGCAGCAGATTGAGGATCTTGAGCACTGAGTCGCGCAGATCGCCGCCCTTCTCGTACTCGTCGGCCTGGGCGAGGAAGGCGTCCACATTCATCTCGTGCAGATGATTGCCGCCCGCGATCTTCATCAGGCCGCGCATCGATGCCTGCAGATCCTGTCCAACCAGCAGCCCCGCCCGGTCTGCCGACAACTCCGACTTGCGGAACCACTCGCGCAGTGCCGTCACGATCGCCATGATCGCGACATTGCCGAGCGGGATCCAGGCGACCTTCAACGCGATATTGGTGAGGAACAGCAGAATCGTGCGGTACACGGCGTGGCCGGAGAGGGCGTGTCCCACCTCGTGGCCGACGACGGCCCGCATCTCCTCCTCGTCGAGCAGCTCCACCAGCCCCGTCGTCACCACGATGATCGGCTCGTCGAGACCGATACACATGGCATTGGGCTGCGGGTCCTGGTTGACGTACATCGGCGGGACCTTTTCCAGGTCCAGGATGTAACAGGCGTCCCGCAGCATGTCGTTGAGGTGGACGAACTGCGCGTCGCTCACCCGGACGGAGTCGGAGAGGAAGAGCAGTCGCAGGCTGCGCTCGGGCAGCAGACCGCTCAGTGTCTTGAACACGGTGTCGAAACCGCTCAGCTTGCGCAGGGCCACCAGGGCCGAGCGGTCAGCCGGATGTTCATAGGCCCGGGACGAGATCCCTGCGAAACGCCTGCGCTGCCTGCTCGGCACGTTCTCGTGGCTTTCGTGGCTGCGTTCGGTCATGAATGGGCCCCCTGTTCGTACGAGACGTCGCTCGCCCCCTGACAAGTCCCAGCGTAGGCGCTGGGGCTACGGTGTGCCGGGGGCTGTGGATAACTGAGGAGACGCCCGACATGCCGCATACCGTTGCTCTGCTCGCCGCCGCATCCGAGGATCAGGGGCCCGGCAACACGCTCCGCATCGTGCTGCTCGCTTCGCTCGTCGGAGCTGTCCTGCTCGGCTGGTTCCTGCTCCGCGGATACCGCAACGACGACAACAACGACTGAGTCGGCGTGAGCGCGCCCGGGGCGCCCGCATACGATGTGCGCGACGTCTTCCTTCCGACTCCCGATCGATAGGTCCTGCCGAAGATGAGCCTCACGAGCACCGCGCACCAGCTGGTCACTCTCGCCGCCGAGGGCGGCGAGCACGGTGGCAACCACGAAAGCCTCAGCCCGTATCTCACCGGGGGCGGTGCATTCGTCGTGCTGCTGCTCCTGCTGTGGATCACCACTCGCTTCAACCGCGACCGCTGAGGCGAAGGCGTACAGCTGTGCCAGTAGGCTCTGCACGCATGGGAGAGCAGGAAGTGCCTACCGGCCGCGGAAAGCGCCGAATCGGCGTGATGGGCGGGACATTTGACCCGATTCATCATGGACACCTGGTGGCGGCCAGCGAAGTGGCCGCCCAGTTCCACCTCGACGAGGTGATCTTCGTGCCGACCGGGCAGCCGTGGCAGAAGAGCCACAAGCACGTCTCCCCGGCCGAGGACCGCTATCTGATGACGGTCATCGCGACGGCGTCCAACCCGCAGTTCTCGGTCAGCCGGAGCGACATCGACCGCAGCGGGCCGACGTACACCATCGATACGCTGCGGGACCTGCGCGCGATCCACGGCGACGCGGACCTCTTCTTCATCACCGGCGCCGACGCGCTCTCCCAGATCCTCACCTGGCGGGACGCCGACGAACTGTTCTCCCTCTCACACTTCATCGGTGTGACGCGGCCGGGGCATGTGCTCGCGGACCCCGGGCTGCCGGAGGGCGGGGTCTCCCTCGTAGAGGTGCCCGCGCTCGCGATCTCGTCCACGGACTGCCGTGAGAGGGTCGCGCAGGGGGAGCCGGTCTGGTACTTGGTGCCGGACGGTGTGGTCCGCTACATCGACAAGCGCCAGCTGTACCGCGGCGAATGAGCCACGCAGAGGGGCACCGGTGAACGACCGACAGAACCCGTACGACCCGTACTACCAGCAGCCGCAGATCATCGGCTACGACGAGTACGGGCAGCCGGTGTATCAGCAGCCAGGACAGCAGTCGTACGACCCGTATGCGCCTCAGCAGTCCCAGCAGGAGCCGCATCAGGCCGACCAGGGGTACGGATACGACCCGTACGCCCAGCCTCAGCAGCCGCAGTCCGCGCAGCCGCAGCCGCAGCCGCAGCTGTACGACCCGTACGTTGCCCCCCAGCAGCCGCAACAGCCCCAACAACAGGCATACGGCGGCTACGACGGCTATGGCTACGACACCGGCCGGCAGCCCGCCGCGGTCGACACCACTCAGCAGTGGAACATCCCGCAGCAGGCCGCCGCACAGCCGTCCCCGCCCGCACCCGCGCCGGCCCGGCAGGAACCCGAGCCCGAGCCCGACTTCGAGGCCGGCCCGGAACCGGCCGTCCCCGGGCAGCGCCGAGCCGACCGCGACTACCGCACAGAGCAGTTCTCCTTCATCGAGGAGCCCGACGAGGACTCCGAAGACGTCATCGACTGGCTGAAGTTCACCGAGAGCCGCAGCGAGCGGCGCGAAGAGGCACGGCGTCGCGGCCGCAACCGCATGGTCGCGCTGATAGTCGTGGTGGTCCTGGTGGTGGTCGGCGGTGTCGGCTACCTCTGGTCCGCCGGAAAGATCCCCGGCCTCTCCGGCTCGGAGAAGGACAACACCGCATCGACGGGCCCGCAGCAGCGGGACGTCGTCGTGGTCCATCTGCGCAACACCAAGAAGGGCGGCACCTCCACGGCGCTGCTCGTCGACAATGTGACGACCAAACAGGGGACCACGGTCCTGCTCCCCAACTCGCTCGCGGTCGCCGACGACGAGGGCGTCACGACCACCCTCGGCAAGTCCGTCGAGGACGACGGCACCACGGGCACCCGCGATTCCATCGACACACTGCTCGGCACCGAGATCAGCGGCACGTGGCGGCTCGACACCCCCTATCTGGAGACTCTCGTCGATCTGGTCGGCAGCATCGAGGTCGACACCGACACCGAGGTGCCCGACACGAAGAAGGACGCTTCCCCCCTGGTGAAGAAGGGGGAGGCGCAGACCCTGAGCGGCCAGATGGCCGTTGCATACGCCACCTACCGGGCACCCGGTGAGGCCGAGGCGAAGCAGCTCATGCGGTTCGGGGAGGTCATGCGGGGCGTTCTGCGGAAGATCTCGGACGATCCGAAGGCCGCAACGGTCACCGTGCAGACGCTGGGGCAGATCCTCGACCCGTCGCTCCCCGAGAAGGATCTCGGTGCCTCGCTGGCGAAGCTCGCCCAGCATGCCAAGGGCGGCGACTACAAGACGGCACTGCTGCCGGTGCAGGCCGACGGCACCCTCACCGACGGGGCCACCGAAAGCGTCGTCAAGGACATCCTGGGCGGCACGGTGAAGGCTCCGGACGCCGGTGCGGCGGTGCGGGTCGGGATCAAGAACGCCACCGGTGACAAGGACGGCACGGAGTCCGCCCGGATCGAGCTGGTCAACGGCGGCTATGCCTTCGTCGGCGGCGGAACAACCGAGACGGCGGCGCTGTCCGAGGTCGTCTACAAGACCGCGGCGGACAAGGACAAGGCGACGCAGGTCGCCAAGACCCTGGGCCTGCCGACGAGCGCGCTGAAGCAGGGCAAGCCCGCCGCGAACGCGGATGTGTCCGTCGTGCTCGGCCAGAACTACAAGATCAAATGACCGGGACCGCACCGCCCGGATGACGGCGATTCGATCTTCGAACGTTCGCTGCGTGGGCTGTCGGCGGTCCGTGAGACCCTAGAGGTTGATCTGACCGCCGACGAAAGCCTGCTTGTGACCGCCACGGACCGCTCCATCGAGCTCATCAACGCCGCCGCTCAGGCGGCCGCCGACCGGCTCGCGCACGACATCATCGCGTACGACGTCAGCGACGTGCTGTCGATCACAGACGCCTTCCTGCTGGCTTCGGCCCCCAACGACCGCCAGGTCAAGTCGATCGTCGACGAGATCGAGGAGCGGCTCCAGAAGGAACTCGGCGCCAAGCCGGTACGCCGTGAGGGCGACCGCGACGCGCGCTGGATCCTCCTCGACTACGTCGACATCGTCATCCATGTCCAGCACAGCGAGGAGCGGGTCTTCTACGCGCTGGAGCGCCTCTGGAAGGACTGCCCCGAGATCGCGCTCCCCGAGGACGCCGTCAAGACCCGAGGCAAGGCCGCGGAGCACGCCCAGCTCACCGGCAGCACGGAAGGTGAGCAGAGCTGAACGGCAGCGCAAGCGGCAGGGGCCGCAGGATCGTCCTCTGGCGACACGGCCAGACGGCATGGAATCTGGAGCGCCGGTTCCAGGGCTCCACGGACATCGCGCTCACCGAGGCCGGCGTCGGGCAGGCCCAGCGGGCCGCCCGGCTGCTCGCCTCGCTGAAGCCGGCTGTGATCGTCGCCTCCGATCTGCAGCGGGCGGCGGCCACGGCCGCCGAGCTCGCCGCGATCACCGGCCTCGAAGTAGCGCACGACGCGGGACTGCGCGAGACCTACGCGGGCGCCTGGCAGGGCCTCACCCACGAGGAGATCGTAGAGCTGTACGGCGAGCAGTACGCCGCATGGAAGCGCGGCGAGCCCGTGCGCCGCGGCGGCGGTGAGCTGGAGACCGAGGTCGCCGACCGGGCCGCCCCGGTCGTACTCGGACACGCCGAGAAGCTGCCCGACAGCGGCACGCTCGTCGTGGTCAGCCACGGCGGCACCATCCGCACCACCATCGGTCGGCTGCTGGGTCTGGAGGCGCACCACTGGGAAGGGCTCGGCGGGCTCTCCAACTGCTGCTGGTCCGTGCTGGGCGAGGGCGCGCGGGGCTGGCGCCTGCTGGAGCACAATGCCGGCACGCTGCCGGAGCCGGTGCTCGGCGACGACACGTAGGAGCGCCGGGGCCTTGCCTGGGAGTGCCATGGGTCTGCCTGCGGGGCGGGCCCGGACGGCGCTCGGAGGCCACCTCCGGGCGGCGTCGGCCGGATTTCACTTTCTGGCTGGTCACACGCTAAAGTTCTTCTTGTTCGCAGCGCGGAAACGCAGGGAAACACGGCGAGCAGCGGGGCTATAGCTCAGTTGGTAGAGCGCCTGCATGGCATGCAGGAGGTCAGGAGTTCAATTCTCCTTAGCTCCACAATCAAGATCCCGTCCCCGTCAGGGGGCGGGATCTTTGCGTTTCCCCCCGACTGCCCGGCCTGGGATCCCGTCCGACCGCCCTGACCGTGCGTCCGGTCACGCCTCCCGGCGCCGCAGCGCCGCCACCTGCTCGCCGCTCTCCTCGTCGGCCGGGGTGCAGGCCACGATCCGGCAGTCCGTTGACGGACAGCGACACCGAGGTCATCCGTATCTCGTCGGTCGCCGCCCAGTGCCGGAAGGCCTTCACCCGCGGTCCCGGCGGGGCGACATCCCCACTGCGCCACAGTTCGGCGAAGTACGGGCTGGCGGACGAGAGCTGTTCGACGAACGATTCGCAGGCGGGATCGCCCGTATGGCGTCCGTAGGCTCCCCGCAGCGTCGCCACCATGATCGGCGGTTCCTGGGTCCGGTGGACGACGGGACAGGCCTCCTCGGCCACCGTGAACAGCGTCCACAGCACATTGCGTATGCCCGTTCCCGCTATTTCGGGGACGCCGAACAGGTTGCGGTAGGCGGGATTGGTGGCCAGGACGTCGTACCGAGTGTTGTAGACCACGGCGGGGTGCGGATCGAGCGCGTCGATGATGCCCTGGATCTCGGGCCCCACCTCTATCGCGTCGGTCTGTCTGCCCGGGGCGCAGGCCACCTCCGCCAGGCGGTAGAGGTGTTCGCGCTCCGGCGCGTCCAGTCGCAGGGTGCGCGCCACGGCGTCCAGGACCTGTGGTGAGGCGTTGATCGGACGGCCCTGTTCCAGCCAGGTGTACCAGGTGACACCGACGCCGGAGAGCTGTGCGACCTCCTCGCGGCGCAGGCCCGGGGTGCGGCGGCGCAGCCCGGGCGCCATGCCCACATCGGCGGGTGTCACCCGCGCCCGGCGGTTGCGCAGAAAGGCCGCGAGCTCCGGACGCCGCCGGTGTTGCTCCTGCTGATGTGCCGTCACCATTGTCACGCCCCCATCGTCGGTGCCCCGCACGGGAGTTGCCAGGTGCTGTCAGTACCAGCATCGGCGGGCTCTCGTTACCCGTATTCGACCGGGGTCAGGCTCTTTGCCATGACGACGACCTCAGAGGCAACTCCACGTTCCGTAACCAGTAAAGACGCCACCACTGTCGAACGCCCCGGCAGAGTGCTTGCCCTGGTGCTCGCGGCTCACTTCATGGCGCTGCTCGACATCTTCATCGTCAACGTCGCCGCCCCGACGATCCGGAGTGAACTCGGCGCCTCCGGAGCCGGGTTGCAGCTCATCGTGGCCGGCTGCACCATCACGTACGCCGTGCTGCTCATCACCGGTGCCAGGCTCGGCGGTCTGCTCGGACACGGCCGGGCTCATCTGGCCGGACTCGCCGTCTTCACGGCCGCCTCGCCGGCCTGCGGACTTGCCGCCGGAGCCGGGCAGTTGATCGCCTTCCGGCTGATCCAGGGGGCGGGTGCGGCAGTGATGATTCCGCAGGTGCCCAGCCTCATTCAGCGCCACTTCGCCGGCGAGGCGCGGATCCGTGCGCTCGGCGCCTACAGCGCGGTGCTCGCCACCGGGGCGGCCGCCGGGCAGGTGGTCGGCGGGGTGCTGGTCAGCGCCGATCTGTTCGGCGCGGGCTGGAGGCCGGTCTTCTTGGTGAATGTGCCGATCGGGCTGGTTCTGCTGGTGCTCGGCATCCGTGTGCTGCCCGGCGAACCGCGCACGGGGGACGCCAGGGCCCAGGCGCGTGCCCGCGGACTCGATCTGCCGGGGCTGGTGCTGCTCGCCGCAACCGTCACGCTGCTCACCGTCCCGCTGGTGCTCGGGCGGGAGTTGGACTGGCCGGTCTGGTCCCGGGTCTGCCTGATTGCCTCCGTGGGGTTCTTCGCCGGGTTCGTCGGTTATGAGTCACGGCTGGCCGCGCGCGGTGGTGCGCCCCTGATCGCGCCCAGGGTGCT
Organism: Streptomyces sp. NPDC037301; assembly: GCF_055602785.1. Classification (NCBI taxonomy): domain Bacteria; kingdom Bacillati; phylum Actinomycetota; class Actinomycetes; order Kitasatosporales; family Streptomycetaceae; genus Streptomyces; species Streptomyces sp. NPDC037301. The sequence goes on along the minus strand of NZ_JBVJWD010000001.1, from coordinate 400,910 downwards.
GCGCATCCCCGGCATGGCGCGGGCGGCGCTGCGCATTCTTGTGGTGATGGCGATCAACGCGGGCTTCCTCTTTGCGATGACGCTGCACGTCCAGGGCGGTCTTGGCTACTCGGCGCTGCGCACGGGGCTGATGTTCGCACCGACCGCGCTGGTATTCGGTGCGATCGGGCTGACCTGGCGCCGGTGGCCCGCGAGGCTCCAAGGGGCCCTGGTTCCGGGTGGGTTCGCCCTGGTGGCTGTCGCCTCCGTGGCCATCGGACTGCTGATGCGGGACGGCGGCGACGGCGGGCCCTGGCTGTACGCGGCCTTTGCGATCACGGGCAGCGGTATGGCGCTGGGCTTCAGCCCCACCCTTACGGGGGCGTTGGCGAACGTACGTCCGGAGAATGCCGCTGATGCAAGTGGTGTAACTGGTGACCGTCACCCAGCTCGGCCAGCTGACCGGCGTCGCGACATTCGGCACGCTCTTCCTCAACCGCCTTGATACGTCAGGGGTGCAGGGGTCTGGACATGCCCTGTGGGAATGCGCTCTCGCACTGTCGGTGGCCGCGATCGCAGGCGCGTCGGTGGGTCTCGTGCGGCGTCGGTGACCGGCCCGATGTCCGGCGGGCTGCCCCCTTGCGGCGTCATGGCAGAATCGGACCGCCGGAGGGGGCGACGGACCGAACGGGAGGGAGCGCGCGATGCCTGCGAGCCGCGACGAGGTCCCGGACCTGCTCCTTGTTCCCGAACGCCGCGTCCGCGCCGGTTGTCCTGCTGGTGATCCGTCCCCTGTGGTCCAAGTGCGCGGCGGGAACGGCGGAGTCTCCTGCGTGTGTACCGCCCGCGGCCAAAGCCGGAGCTGACCCATGGGTGCACACAGGCGGAAGTGTGACTGGTGCGGCAGCGGTACGCCCATCGTCAGGGACATGGATCCGATCAATCCGGAGTACCAGTACTGGTGCGAGGAGTGTGCGCGGGCGCTGATCATAAAGGGCGACCCGATCGAGACCTACCGGGAGCTGGAGGGGGAGCCGATCTACGGGCGGCTGCTGGAGGAGCACTGCACGCTCAAGCGCTTCTACTCCTTCGCCACCGCGTGAACCGCCTCGCGATCACTTGACCAAGATGCCGCAATTTCGGTCAAAGCCGTGCAGGCGGGAAACGATTTGGTGGAGTGGCGGGGTCACCGGTAATGTTCTGGATGTCGCCACGGGGAACCGGGAGGCACACGGCACGGGGCTATAGCTCAGTTGGTAGAGCGCCTGCATGGCATGCAGGAGGTCAGGAGTTCAATTCTCCTTAGCTCCACAGTGAAGAAATGAGAAGCGGGTCATCCTCACAGGGTGACCCGCTTCTCGTGTACGTACGTCAATTGCGGCCGCTGCCAAGGGCCTACCAGCCGATGACCGGCGGCAGCGCCGGGCGTTCCGCCGCCTCCTGCTCGATGCGGAGCGCCAGCGCGGGACACCGGCGCACTGCGCGCTGTGCGCGCCCCCTCAGATGCATCGGAACCGCTGCGTCCGCGAGCGCCGGGTAACCGTCGGGGCCCAGCCCGATCAACTCAGGGACGATGTCCGCGCAGAGCCCGTGGCCCTGGCAGAGCGTCCAGTCCACCGCCAGCCGCCCGCCACTCGGAATGGACTCCTCCAGGCCCTGCCGGGGCTCGATGCCTGCGCGGGCGTGGAGCCGGGAGGCGGCCGGAGTGCCTGTGTCGGTGGTGCGGGGGACGGCGTGGGCCACCGGCCTGCCGATTGCTGCGGGCTCTGCCCAGGGGCCGGAACCGGGGATTCGGTGGCCGGCGAGACCGCACGGTAGGCGGTGGCGATCCCGGGGTCGGGGCCTCGGGGGGCCTGCCACGACTGTGTCCGCATCTGTTTCCGTATAGGTGGCCGGGCCCGTCGGGAGGCGGCCGGAGCTGCGTGGCGGGGCCTCGTACAACGGCGGGACAGGCGCGGAGGGGGCGGTGCGGGGGCGTTCGAAGGACGACGGCAACAGGGTGCCGCGCAGACTCCGGCCGAATACGTCGCGGCCCGGTGCTTCCGGGTTCGCCCCTGCGACGAGCGGACGTATGTCCTCCGTCGCGGGAAGCGATGCCGTACGTACCACCGGTTCCGGTTCGGCAGGGGGAGTGTCCGGCTTGATCAGAGCGGTGATCAGACCGGTGATCCGGCGCTTGGCCGAGGGCGGGAGCAGGCGCAGGCACAGGGCGCCGGCCACCGAGAGGAGGCAGAGGCTGTACATCACCACGACCCAGGGCCGCCGGCGGTCGGCCCGTGTACAGGCCGTGCACCAACGCCGCGCACCACGCCGGATAGGACAGCGCATGCAGAAGCACGCCAGCGGCCCGCGATCCTGCTGGGGGCCGCAAAGGCGCTGCGCAGTGCGCCGGTCGCGGCGGAGACCACCATCAACAGCCCGGCCGGCGAGCCGAAACCGATCAGCCCCGCCGTCCCGCGCACATCGAGACCGAACGGTATGAGCGCGCCGATCAGCGCCGCATGCCCGAGTGCGACCTTCACGGTGACATGGAGCAGCAGGAAGCCGAGCGAGGCAGCGGCAGCGGCCCGGTGCACGCCCTGAGCGAGCAGCCGCTGCCGCGAGGAGGGGGAACAGCCGGTCGGTGGCCAGCAGACCCCAGCCCACCGCGGCGGTGAGCGAGACCAGTGAGAGGACGCCGGTCGTGAAGTCGAGCGCGGCGCGCAAGTCGTCGCTCCCCGCGACGGCGAGCAGAGGGATGAGAACCAGCACGGCGACGGTCAGTCCGCCCTGCATGGGGCGGCTCATGCCCGGGCTCATGGTGGCCCGGTACAGGGTGGTACGCGGAGTAACCCCCGCTTCCCGGACGTTCCGTCGTGCGGTCGCTCCCCCGTCCCGTCCACGGACCGGCCGGGCCCGGACCGGTTCCGGGCCCGTGCGGTACCCTGACGCCATGCGTGCCGTACGCCTTCTGCTTAGCGAGCCGCGCTGATCAGTCCCGACCGGTGAGAATGCCTGGTCGGAATCGGCGCGGCGTCCCCTCCTGTGCGAGGGGATTTTTCGTTTCCGTAGACGCGTGTCCGTAGACGTGGGCGCCGGCAGATGACGATCGATGGAGCTTTGAGGATCATGAGCGAGACGAATTCCGCAGCCGAGACGGCTGCGCCGCACCGCTACACGGCGGCGATGGCCGCCGACATCGAGGCACGCTGGCAGGACTTCTGGGACGCCGAGGGCACGTACGAGGCGCCGAATCCGACCGGTGACCTGGCGGGCGATCCGGAGCTGGCCGCCAAGCCGAAGAAGTTCATCATGGACATGTTCCCGTATCCCTCGGGTGCGGGCCTGCACGTCGGTCACCCGCTGGGCTACATCGCCACCGATGTCTTCGCCCGCCACCAGCGGATGACCGGGCACAACGTGCTGCACACCCTGGGCTTCGACGCCTTCGGCCTGCCCGCGGAGCAGTACGCCGTGCAGACCGGCACGCACCCGCGGGTCTCCACCGAGGCCAACATCGAGAACATGACTGCCCAGCTGCGCCGGCTGGGCCTGGGCCACGACAAGCGCCGCTCGTTCGCCACGATCGAGTCGGAGTACTACAAGTGGACACAGTGGATCTTCCTGCAGATCTTCAACTCCTGGTACGACACCGAGGCCGACCGGGCCCGCCCGATCGCCGAGCTGGTCGCGCAGTTCGAGAGCGGTTCGCGTCCCACCCCGGACGGCCGTGACTGGAGCGCGCTGAGCGCCGCCGAGCGCGCGGACGTCCTGGGCGAGTACCGACTGGCGTACGCATCCGACGCGCCGGTCAACTGGTCGCCGGGCCTGGGCACCGTACTGGCCAATGAAGAGGTGACGGCCGACGGCCGCTCCGAGCGCGGCAACTTCCCCGTCTTCAAGGCCAAGCTGCGCCAGTGGAACATGCGCATCACCGCCTACGCCGACCGGCTGCTGAACGACCTGGACGGGCTGGACTGGCCCGAGGCCATCAAGCTGCAGCAGCGCAACTGGATCGGGCGTTCCGAAGGCGCACGCGTCGACTTCCCGGTCGACGGTGCGGGTGACATCACCGTCTTCACCACCCGCCAGGACACCCTGTTCGGTGCCACCTACATGGTGCTGGCGCCCGAGCACGAGCTGGTCGAGCGGATCATTCCGGCCGCCTGGCCCGAGGGTACCCACCCGGTGTGGACCGGCGGGCATGCGTCCCCGGCCGAGGCCGTCACCGCGTACCGCAAGCTGGCCGCCGCCAAGTCCGACGTGGAGCGGCAGGCCGAGGCCAAGGACAAGACCGGTGTCTTCACCGGTGCGTACGCGACCAACCCGGTCAGCGGCGAGAAGGTGCCCGTCTTCATCGCCGACTACGTCCTGATGGGTTACGGCACCGGCGCGATCATGGCCGTACCGGCGCACGATGCGCGCGACTTCGCCTTCGCGCGCGCCTTCGAGCTGCCGATGCGCTGTGTCGTCGAGCCGTCGGACGACCGCGGCACGGACCCCTCGACGTGGGACGACGCCTTCGCCTCGTACGAAGCGAAGCTGGTCAACTCCGCCAATGACGAGATCTCGCTGGACGGTCTGGGCGTCGTCGACGCCAAGGCGAAGATCACCGAGTGGCTGAAGGCGCACGGCGTCGGTGAGGGCACCGTCAACTTCCGGCTGCGCGACTGGCTGTTCAGCCGCCAGCGCTACTGGGGCGAGCCCTTCCCGATCGTCTACGACGAGGACGGCATCGCCCACCCGCTGCCCGAGTCGATGCTGCCCCTGGAACTGCCGGAGGTCGACGACTACTCGCCGCGCACCTTCGACCCCGAGGACGCCGACACCCAGCCCGAGACCCCGCTGTCCCGGAACGCCGACTGGGTCAACGTCACCCTGGACCTGGGCGACGGCAACGGCCCGAGGAAGTACCGCCGCGAGACCAACACCATGCCCAACTGGGCGGGGTCCTGCTGGTACGAGCTGCGCTACCTGGACCCGAACAACGACCGGCAGCTGGTCGACCCGGCGATCGAGCAGTACTGGATGGGCCCGCGCGAGGGGCAGCCGACCGGTGGTGTCGACCTGTACGTCGGCGGCGCCGAGCACGCCGTACTGCACCTGCTGTACGCCCGCTTCTGGTCCAAGGTGCTGCACGACCTGGGGCACATCTCGTCCGCCGAGCCGTTCCACAAGCTGTACAACCAGGGCATGATCCAGGCGTTCGTCTACCGGGACAGCCGCGGCATCGCGGTCCCGGCGGCCGAGGTCGAGGAGCGGGACGGAAAGTTCTACTACCAGGGCGAGAAGGTCAGCCGCGTCCTGGGCAAGATGGGCAAGTCCCTGAAGAACGCTGTCACGCCGGACGAGATCTGCGCCGAGTACGGTGCCGACACGCTGCGCCTGTACGAGATGGCGATGGGCCCCCTGGACGTGTCGCGGCCGTGGGACACACGTGCTGTCGTCGGTCAGTACCGGCTGCTGCAGCGACTGTGGCGCAACGTCGTGGACGAGGAGACCGGTGAGGTCACCGTCGTCGACACGGAGCCGGGCGAGGAGACGCTGCGGGCGCTGCACAAGGCGATCGACGGGGTCGGCCAGGACATGGCCGGGATGCGCTTCAATACGGCCATCGCCAAGGTCACCGAGCTGAACAACCACCTGACCAAGGCGGGCGGCCCGCTGTCCCGGAGTGTCGCCGAGTCGCTGGTGCTGCTGGTGGCGCCGCTGGCGCCGCACATTGCCGAGGAGCTGTGGCGCCGGCTGGGCCACACCGAGTCGGTCGTGCACCAGGACTTCCCGGTCGCCGACCCGGCGTACGTCGTGGACGAGACCGTGACCTGCGTCGTGCAGGTCAAGGGCAAGGTCAAGGCACGCCTGGAGATCTCCCCGTCGATCGCGGACGAGGAGCTGGAAGCACTGGCCCTGGCCGACCCGGCCGTGGTCGCGGCGCTGGACGGCGCGGGGATCCGCAAGGTGATCGTGCGCGCGCCGAAGCTGGTCAATATCGTCCCGGCGTGACGCCGCTGATCGTCCCGCGCGAGGGTGCTCATCGTCCCCGCGTGACGGTCGTCGCGTAACCGCTGCTTGCGGTACGGCGGTGTGGGGGCCTTCCCCTACGGGCAGGTTGGGGGTTCCGAAGGAACCCTCGGCCTGCCCTTTCCGTTTACGGTGAAGGGGCCGGCACCCGGCAGCCGAAACGACATCCGAGGGGCGCTCATGGAAGCCGTGATCCTGATTCTGGGGTTGCTCTTTTTCGCCTTCATGGCCCTGGGCGTGTACGCGGGCGTCAAGGCCATCGGCGCGGCGAAGCGGGGTGTCGACCGTACGATCACCCAGGCGCGCCGAACCGTCGAGGACACCACGCTGCGGGCGAAGAGTTATGGCCAGGCGGGTGTGGGCGGAGAGCTGGCACAGCTGCGGCTCGCGCTGCGCACATCCATGCGGGCCACGCAGGAGGCGTTGCAGTCGAGAGTCGCCGAGGATGCCTCGCTCTCGGAGTCACTGGGCCTCTTCCAGCGGCTGAGTGTGCACGGGCGCGAGCTGGACGACGAGCTGAGGAAGCTGGAGCGCGAGCCCGACCGGGCGACGGTCGCCTCTCTGCTGCCGGGACTGAAGCAGCGCACGGAGCGGATCACGCACTCTGCGGATTCGCTGCGGTGGGCCGCGCGGGACCGGGCGCGGCAATTCAACGACGACGATCTGGACGCACTGAATGCGCAGATCGATGTGGAGGCCGGGGCGCTGCGGCACTGGACGGTGGAGCCGGACGAGCCGGCCCGCGGGCAGGGGAAGCCGCAGGGCGACGGGCGCGACCAGGAGCAGCGGCAAGGCCAGGGACGTGGGCCGGCCGATGATGTGGCACAGGCGATCACGGCTCCGGATCCGCGACGGCAGACCGAATACCCGTGGCAGAAGGCGGCTCGGCCCGAAACGACGAACTGAGGCGTCCGATGACCGGCGGTGCGGCGTCCGATGACCGGTGGTGACAGGAAGCGGTCCGAAGCGATCGGGAGCGATCATTCGGTCGGGGTCGGACTGCCGAGCCGCAGACTCGCCAGGTAACCTCCCGCTCATGTCCCGCCATGTCGCGATCGTCACCGATTCCACGGCCTACCTGCCGCCCGAGGCGATGGAGCGGCACGGCATCACCGCGGTGCCGCTGACCGTCGTCCTCGGTGATCAGGCTCTGGAGGACGGCACCGAGATCTCGGCCCGTTCCCTCGCGGTGGCGCTCCAGAAGCGTCGCCCCGTGACGACTTCCCGGCCCAGCCCGGAGGTCTTCGCCGCCGCGTACCGGGCGGTGGCCGGGGCCGGAGCCACCGGCATCGTCTCGCTGCACCTGTCGGCCGAGATCTCGGGTACGTACGACGCGGCTCTGCTCGCGGCGAAGGACGCACCGGTTCCCGTACGGGTGGTGGACACAGGGATGGTCGCCATGGCCCTCGGGTTCTGCGCCCTGGCGGCGGCGGAGACGGCAGAGGCGGGCGGAAGCCTGGACGAGGCCGTCGCAGCCGCGGAGAAGCGGGCAGCGGGCACCTCCGCGTACTTCTACGTCGACACGCTGGACTATCTGCGCCGCGGCGGTCGTATCGGTGCCGCGCAGGCTCTGCTGGGATCGGCGCTCGCCGTGAAGCCGCTGCTCCAGCTGGACGGCGGCCGTATCGAACTGCTGGAGAAGGTGCGGACGGCCTCGAAGGCGATCGCGCGTCTGGAGGAGATCGTCGCGGAACGGGCGGGCAGCAGCCGGGTGGACATCGCCGTGCATCACCTGGCGGCACCCGAGCGGGCCGAGCGGCTCGCCGAGCGGCTGCGTGAGCGGGTGCCGGGTCTGGTCGATCTGCATGTCAGCGAGGTGGGCGCGGTGATCGGTGCGCACACCGGGCCCGGTCTGCTCGGGGCAGTGGTTTCGCCGCGCTGAAGCCGTTGGCCGACGTCACCCCTCGGAGTGGTCGAGTTATCCACAACTGGTCGGTTGTCCACCGAAATTGGACCTGCTCAGCGGGTTCGGACGGATGTGCCTACCGTCGTGAGGCATGGCTCCCCGATCACATCGTGCAACCAGCGGAAGCGGTAGCGGCCCCGGCCGCGCCCCGGCCTCGGACGGGCGCGCCCGTGGCGGTCCCGGCCTCGGCCCCGGACGGCGACAGTCGTCGCGCGGGCGTGCCGACGTCGTAGCGGCGGCTTCGCGCCGTCGGGCGGACGCCCTCATGGGAGGTGCGTACGGCGGGCGGGTCGCGCGGCCTGTGCTGGGGGTGGCTTCGGCTCCCGTTCCGGTCTCGGCCCCGAGCCCGTCCTCGACGCCAAGTCCCGGTCCGGCTACCGCTCCTGCGTCGACTTCGGCCTCGCTCTCGACGCCGACCCCGGCGCAGGTCGCCAGGGTGCCGGGGCGGTGGGAGAGGCTGGCTCCGGCACTGAGGGAGCGGATTCCGGTGTGGCTGCAGCTCAGATGCGGTTTGGAGCCAAGGACCCTTGCCGCGCTGTCCGTTCTCCTGATCGCGGCCGCGGTCTTCGCCGCAGTGCATTTCTGGTCCGCGCGCCCCCACTCCGTACGCGCTCCTGATCCGGTCAACGAGGCTGCGCGCGCCAGGACTTCGGGCCCGGTGACGGATGACGCCGGAGTGCCCGAGCCGTCACCGGGGCCGCCACCGACGACGGGGCCGGGCGGGCGCATCGTGGTCGATGTGAGCGGGAAGGTACGAAGCCCGGGAATCCATCAACTGCCGTCCGGTGCAAGGGTTGCCGATGCGCTGCGTGCGGCGGGCGGAGCCCGGCCGGGTGTCGACCTCACCGGGATCAACCGGGCGCGGGTGCTCATGGACGGGGAGCAGATCGTCGTGGGCGCCCCGCCCGGCCCTCCTGTCGCCGGCAGCACGGGAGGAGCCGCTGCGGGCGGCAGCGGCAGCCCCACGAGCGGACCGGTCAGCCTCAACCGCGCGACCTTGGAACAACTCGACACCCTCCCCGGCGTCGGCCCGGTTCTCGCCCAGCACATCGTCGACTACCGCACACAGCACGGCGGTTTCCGTGCCGTCGATGAACTCCGCGAGGTCAACGGGATCGGTGACCGCCGGTTCGCCGACCTCCAACCGCTGGTGGGGCCATGAACCCCCCGGACGTCCATGCGGCGTCGGGCCGGAGGCTGGGTGCCTCCGACCCGCGGCAGGAGGGTCCGGTCGACCTCCGGCTGGTCCCGCCGGCCATGGCGGCATGGGCCGGAGCGGCGCTCGCGTTGAGCGCGCCGGGACGGTGGACGACGGCGGGCGTGATGCTCTGCATCGGCGCAGCCATGGTGCTCCTGGCGATGTCGGGAGCATCGGCGACCCGTGCGATGCGCAGGCTGTCGGCCGACGCCGGGGGAGGGGCGACGGACGACGAGAGCGCGGTGCGCAACCGGCGGAGGCCGCACACCACCGCTACCGCCACTGCTGCGGCGCTGCTCTGTGCGGCAGCCGGGGCTGCGTCGGCCGGGTTGCACGGCGCGGATGTACGGCAGGGGCCGGTTCATGGGCTGGCCCAGCGGTTCGCGAGGGTCGAGGCGGAGGTGACGGTGACGTCCGACGCCCGGCAGACCCAGCCCCGGGTGAGAGGCGACCACAGCTCGCCCGCCTCGCTCCTCATGGCCGCCGAGATCACGCGGCTGAGCGGACCCGACGGCGCGGTCACCCGGCTGCGTACGCCGGTACTGCTGATCGTCTCGCCCGGCGGATCGATGGCCCGGTGGCAGCAGTTGCTCCCTTCCACGCAACTGCACATCGGTGGCCGACTGGCGCCACCGATGCACGAAGGGGAGCGCAACGCCGCCGTACTGCGGCCCGAGAGCAAAGGCCCGCCCCGCATCACCGGGCCACCTTCCTTTCTCCAGCGCACGGCGGGTGCTCTGCGTGGCGGTCTGCGGCAGGCGACCGAGCGGCTGGATCCCGATGCGCGGGCGCTTGTGCCGGGCCTCGTGGTCGGCGACACCTCACGGGTCACTCCCGAACTGCACGAGGCCTTCCAGGCGGCCGACCTCACCCACCTGATGGCGGTCTCCGGTGCCAACCTGGCGATCCTGCTCGTCATCCTGATCGGACCGCCGGGCACAGCGTCGCGCGTCGAACGGCGCGGTCTGGCGCCCCGGTTGGGGATCTCGCTGAGAATGACGGCCTTGCTCGGCGGCGGGCTCACACTCGCCTTCGTCATCGTCTGCCGACCCGAGCCGAGCGTACTGCGGTCCGCGGCCTGCGGACTTATCACCCTGCTCGCCATCGGCACTGGGCGCCGCAGATCACTGATCCCCGCGCTGGCAGCCGCGGTTCTGCTGCTGGTGCTGTACGACCCGTGGATGGCGCGCAGCTACGGCTTCGTCCTCTCCGTCCTGGCCACCGGAGCCCTGCTCACCATCGCCCCGAAGTGGAGCGACGCGCTGCAACGGCGCCGGGTTCCGACCAGGCTCGCGGAGGCGCTGGCCGCGGCCGCCGCGGCGCAGGCGGTATGCGCACCGGTCGTCGTGCTGCTCGCCTCCAGGGTCAGCCTGGTGGCGATCCCGTGCAATCTGCTGGCCGAGTTCGCGGTGGCGCCGGCCACGGTCCTCGGGTTCGCCGCGCTCGCCCTGGCGCCGGTGGCCATGCCGGTGGCAGAGCTGCTCGCCCGGATCGCGGGTTGGCCGACCGGGTGGATCGCCTCGGTGGCCCGCACCGGGGCGGCCCTGCCCGGGGCGGAGATCGACTGGCCCGACGGCGGGAAGGGCGCGCTGCTGCTCACCGTGCTGACAGCTCTGGTGGTGCTGTTCGCCCGTCGTATCGTGCGCCACCCCTGGGTCTGTTCGGCCGCCGCGCTGCTGCTGATCCTTGCGGTGCTGCGCCCGGTGCCGCTCACCCGGGTACTGACTGGATGGCCGCCGCCGGACTGGGCGTTCGCGATGTGCGACGTGGGGCAGGGCGACGCCCTGGTGCTGGCCGCGGGGGACGGCACGGGTGTGGTCGTCGACACCGGTCCCGATCCCCGGCTCGCCGACCGGTGCCTGCGCGACCTGGGCATCACCGAAGTACCGCTCCTGGTCCTCACGCACTTCCACGCGGACCATGTGCGGGGGTTGCCCGGTGTGCTGCGGGGCAGAGCGGTGGGGACGATTCAGACGACGAGCCTGGACGAACCGTCGGACCAGGTCGCGTTCGTACGGAGAACGGCTGCCGCGTCAGGCGTCCCCCTGGTGCGGGCCGCCCCCGGTGAACGCCGCCGGATCGGGCCGCTCGACTGGCGGGTCCTCTGGCCGGCGGGCGGCACGGGGGCGGGTGGTACATCGGCGGTCCCGGGGGCCGGCCCCGTACCGCAGGAGCCGAATGACGCCAGTGTCACCCTGTACGTCCGATCCGGCGGGCTGACCCTGTTGCTCCTGGGCGACCTCGAACCTCCGGCCCAGCAGGGGCTGTTGCACAGGTATCCCACGCTGCCACGGGTGGACGTTCTGAAGGTCGCCCATCACGGCTCCGCCCACCAGGACCCCGCTCTGCTGCGCAGCGCGCACCCGAGACTCGCCCTGGTGAGCGTGGGCAGGGACAACCCGTACGGTCACCCGGCCACGCGCACCGTCGATGCCCTCAGAGCCGGCGGCGCGGTGGTGCTGCGCACGGACACGGACGGCGCGATCGCCGTGACGGGTGCCGGGTCCGGGCTGCGGGCGGTGGGTCAGTCATGAGCACTGTCCGAATGAGTGACGCGCACAAGTGGAACGGTCAATTCGGACCTTCGGTAACACCTCTACTCAAGCCCTTGCGAGCTGCTCTGTTTGCCTCGAACGCCACAATGGTGATCGAATGAATGCTCGTCGGTGGGCCGCTGCTCCGACGAGGACGTCCAGCCGTCAGGCCCCAAGGTGAATCTCCCCCGGGGGTAGGTAGAAGATGTTCGGCCGTTGGCGGGGAAGCAGGGGAGCGACGGGTGCCGCGCGCGGCAACGCCCTCACGGGACTTGAGATGCCGCGCACTGCGGGAGTGCTCAGCTGCCGAGTGCTCGACACCGTCAACGAGATCGTGCGGCAAGCCGAGTTCGTGGTCACGGACAGCGTGGGCCGCAAGGTCTTCGGCGGTGAGACGGACCCGTACGGCAATGTCCTTGCCACCGTCCCGGCCGGCGAATACCGGCTGGCCGTCACGGCTGAGGGCTTCACCCCGTTCCACGGCGCGGCCACGGTCGTCGAGGGAGGCCATGCGAGCCTCGGCGATGTGACCCTGCAATTGTCCGCGCCCCCGCAGCTGCCCGACCCCGGCGAGTGGGAGGTCGAACCGATGCACTCGCAGATCGGTTTCACGGCCCGGCACATCGGCATGGCGCGCATCCACGGCCGGTTCAACACCTTCGCCGGTGCTGTCCGGATCGCCGACCGCATGGAGAACTCGGCCATGCACGTGATCATCGATGCCGCGTCGATCGACACGAATGTCCAGATGCGCGACGACCATCTGCGCTCCAGCGACTTCCTCGACGTCGGGCGCTATCCGACGCTGGAGTTCTACGGCGACCGCTTCGTTCACCGCGGCGGCACCCGCTGGGGTGTGACCGGCGCGCTCACACTGCACGGCGTCAGCCGTACAGTCACGCTGGACACCCAGTACCTCGGCGTGGGCAACGGCTTGGAGGGCGAGACCCGCGCTGCCTGCCGGGCCACCACGGAGCTGCACCGCGAGGACTTCACCCTCACCTGGCAGACCATGCTGGCCCGCGGCATCGCGGCTGTCGGCTCCAGCATCTCCATCGACATGGACATCCAGATCGTCCCCAAGGGCTGACTGAGCCCCTGGGTACCCTGGCGCCCCCTAAGGTGCCTCGAGCCACCCCTCGTACTCCGCGGCGAACGCATCGAGCGCCAAGGAGTCCAGCAGCCCCGACGGGTCCTCCACGACCACCAGCCACTGGGCGTCCTCGGCATCGTCCTCGCCGGCCAGTGCATCGCGTACGAGCTGGGGTTCCTCGGCGACCCCGAAGCGGTCGCCGAGTTCCGCGGCCACCTCCTCCGCGGCATCGCGGTCGGGCAGCACCAGCACATGCCTTACATCGCTCACCTGCCCATTCTCCCCTACCGGGTAAGAGGTGCGGTCCGGCAGGCACCGTCCCGCCGGGCGAGTGGCGTCGGGCGCCTAACGGCCGTTCATGTGCATGACGCTCTCGGGATAGCGGCTACCGGCGACCACCGACGGCGGCAGCGCCGCGTCAAGGCGTCGCAGGTCATCCGAGCCGAGCACGAGCTCCGTCGCGGCGAGATTTTCTTCCAGCGTCGGCCTGCGTTTCGTACCGGGAATCGGCGCGATGTCGTCCCCCTTGTGCAGCAGCCAGGCGAGCGATACCTGGGCCGGGGTCGCGCCGCACCCACGGGCGACATCCCGGACCACGTCGGCAGCCATGGAATTGATCCTGAAATTATCGTTCTGGAATCGCGGATCGTGCCTGCGGTAGTCGCTTTCCGGATATTCTTCCGCGCGGACCGCTGTGCCGGTCAGGAATCCACGGCCCAGTGGAGAATAGGGAACGAGACCGATACCCAGATTCCGGAGCACCGGCAGAATCTCCTTTTCCAGATGACGTTCCCACAGGGAGTATTCCGTCTGCAGAACTGCGACGGGACAGACACCGTGAGCCCGCCGGATGGTGCCCGGACCGGCCTCCGAGAGGCCGAAGTGAAGAACCTTTCCGGCCGCGATGAGTTCGGCAACCGCTCCCGCCACATCCTCGATCGGCACCTCTAGGTCCACCCGGTGTTGATACAGAACGTCGATCCGGTCCGTATCCAGTCTCCTCAGGCTTCCATCGACCGCTCGGCGTATGTGCTCGGGCCGGCTGTTGAGCGCGCCGCGCCGGGTGCCCTCGTACTCCCAGCCGAACTTCGTCGCGACAACCGCGCCGTCCCGATGGCCCTGTAGTGCCCTGCCTAAGAGCTCCTCGTTGACGAACGGGCCGTACGACTCCGCAGTGTCGAAGAAATTGCAGCCGAGGTCGAGCGCTCGGTGGATTATCCTGATGGATTCTGTGTCGTCCGGAGTTCCATAGGTCTGACTCATTCCCATGCATACCAGCCCGAGAGCGGAGACTTCCAGGCCGGTGTTGCCGAGCCGACGCTACGGGATCACTGGCGAGCTCAATTTCGGTACCTCTCCTGATATTTACTGGCTCTGGCGTGGCGTCCGGGATCGTATCAACATGCCGAATCTCCCGACCTGTCGAGTGAAGAACTCCAGGATTTGACGGTTTTCGGTGATCGGATGCCCGACACCCTCGCGCCAGGCGTCCGAGCCTCCAGGTGTCCGCACGAGGTGGCTCCCGCACGAGGCGGGCAGGGAGTCCGGCAGGCTGTCAGTGGCGCGTGGGATGCTGGACGGCGATGGCCACCAGAAGGAATTCCACCGACGATCCGCTCGCCCCCCTCACGCTCGCCGTGGGCCAGGAGGACCTGCTCCTCGACCGCGCCGTGCAACAGGTGGTGGCGGCGGCCCGTGCCTCCGACCCCGACACGGATGTCCGCGACCTCACCTCCGACCAGCTCCAGCCCGGCACCCTTGCCGAGCTGACGAGTCCGTCGCTCTTCGCCGAGCGCAAGGTGGTGATCGTGCGCAACGCGCAGGATCTCTCCGCCGACACGGTCAAGGACGTCAAGGCGTACCTCGGCGATCCGGTCGAGGAGATCACCCTCGTTCTGCTGCATGCGGGCGGAGCCAAGGGCAAGGGCCTGCTGGACGCGGCACGCAAGGCCGGGGCGCGGGAGGTCGCGTGTCCGAAGACGACCAAGCCGGCCGAGCGGCTCTCGTTCGTGCGGTCGGAGTTCCGGGCGCTGGGGCGCTCGGCGACGCCCGAGGCGTGCCAGGCGCTGGTCGACTCCATCGGCAGCGATCTGCGGGAGCTGGCGAGTGCGGTTTCGCAGCTCGTCGCGGATGTCGAGGGCACGATCGACGAGGCGGTCGTCGCCCGCTACTACACGGGCCGTGCGGAGGCATCGAGTTTCACGGTCGCCGACCGCGCAGTGGAGGGGCGGGCTGCGGAGGCGCTTGAGGCGTTGCGCTGGTCGCTGTCCACCGGGGTGGCGCCCGTGCTGATCACCAGCGCGCTGGCACAGGGCGTACGGGCGATCGGGAAGCTGTCCTCGGCGCGCGGAGGGCGGCCCGCGGACCTCGCCCGTGAGCTGGGCATGCCGCCGTGGAAGATCGACCGGGTGCGCCAGCAGATGCGTGGGTGGACGCCGGACGGCGTGGCGGTGGCGCTGCGGGCGGTCGCGGATGCGGACGCGGGCGTCAAGGGGGGCGGCGACGATCCGGAGTACGCGCTGGAGAAGGCCGTGGTCGCGGTGGCGCGGGCGGCACGGTCGGGGCGGTAGCCGGGCGGGGCGAGGGCGCCGGGTTCGTCCGGCGGCTGCTCTGCCCTCAAGCGCCGGACGAGCTCAAAACCGGCCGGGCTCACGCGCCGGACGAGCTCAAAACCGGCCGGGCTCACGCGCCGGACGAGCTCAAAACCGGACGAGCTCGAAGCGGGTACGCCGAAGGCCCCGGGCCTCGCTCTGGGGAGAGCGGGGCCCGGGGCCTTCGGTTCACGCTTGGTGCGCCGCACCCGCGTGGCGAACGCAGGTTCGGTGTGCGGCGCGGGGGCCGGGCAGGGGCGGGAGAGAGGGCCCGCTGGTCCGTTCCGGCGGTTACATCAGAAAGCTCAGCCCTGGAGGGAGGCAACCTTGGAGGCCAGCGCCGACTTCTTGTTGGCGGCGGCGTTCTTGTGGATGACACCCTTCGAGACGGCCTTGTCGAGCGCGCGGGAGGCGTCGCGAGCGGCCGCGGTGGCCTTCTCGACGTCACCGGCGACGGCAGCCTCACGGGCCTTGCGGATAGCGGTCTTGAGCGAGGACTTGACGGCCTTGTTGCGCAGGCGCGCCTTCTCGTTCGTCTTGTTCCGCTTGATCTGGGACTTGATGTTCGCCACGAAAGAGCCTTTTCAGGTTCGTTGGATCTTCGATGTGCGCCCCACGGCCTGAGAGAGTCGCGAGGCACAGCTGTCAACGTTACCAGCCCCGCTCCGACCGGCCCAAACCGGTCTCCGCCCCGCAACCATGGGACGATGGAGGCTACGTATCGATCCGACCGAACCGACATCGACCCGAGACACGGCGTTCGGCGTCTCAAGAATCAGGACCCTGCGTGCCCGCGACTCCTACCCACGTGCCCGAGCCGAGCCGTACCGACCCGGCGCTGATCCGCAACTTCTGCATCATCGCGCACATCGACCACGGCAAGTCGACCCTTGCCGACCGGATGCTCCAGCTGACGGGCGTGGTCGACCAGCGGCAGATGCGCGCTCAGTACCTCGACCGGATGGACATCGAGCGCGAGCGCGGCATCACCATCAAGTCCCAGGCGGTCCGCCTGCCCTGGGCGCCCACCACGGGCGAGGGCCAGGGCAGCACCCATGTCCTCAACATGATCGACACCCCGGGCCACGTGGACTTCACGTACGAGGTGTCCCGCTCGCTGGCCGCCTGCGAGGGCACGGTCCTGCTGGTGGACGCGGCGCAGGGCATCGAGGCCCAGACGCTGGCCAACCTCTACCTGGCGATGGAGAACGAACTCACCATCGTCCCGGTGCTCAACAAGATCGACCTGCCGGCCGCGCAGCCCGAGAAGTTCTCCGAGGAGCTGGCCAACCTCATCGGCTGCCAGCCGGAGGACGTGCTCAAGGTCTCCGCGAAGACCGGTGTCGGCGTGGACGTGCTGCTCGACCGGGTGGTCAAGGACGTCCCGGCCCCGATCGGCCAGGCCGACGCCCCCGCCCGCGCGATGATCTTCGACTCGGTCTACGACTCGTACCGCGGCGTCGTCACGTACGTCCGTGTCGTCGACGGTCAGCTCAACAAGCGTGAGCGCATCAGGATGATGTCCACCGGCGCCACCCACGAGCTGCTGGAGATCGGGGTCTCCTCCCCGGAGATGACCCCGGCCGACGGCCTCGGTGTGGGCGAAGTGGGCTACATCATCACCGGCGTGAAGGACGTCCGGCAGTCCAAGGTCGGTGACACCATCACCTCCCTGAGCAAGGGTGCGACCGAGGCGCTGGGCGGCTACAAGGACCCCAAGCCGATGGTGTTCTCGGGCCTGTACCCGCTGGACGGCTCGGACTACCCGGACCTGCGTGAGGCGCTCGACAAGCTTCAGCTCAACGACGCCGCCCTGGTGTACGAGCCGGAGACCTCCGCGGCGCTCGGCTTCGGCTTCCGCGTCGGCTTCCTCGGCCTGCTCCACCTCGATGTGATCCGCGAGCGGCTGGAGCGCGAGTTCGGTCTCGAACTCATCGCCACCGCGCCCAACGTGGTCTACCGCGTCGAGATGGAGGACGGCACCGAGCACACCGTCACCAACCCGAGCGAATTCCCCGAGGGCAAGATCGACAAGGTGCACGAGCCCGTCGTGCGCGCCACGGTCCTGGCCCCCAGCGAGTTCATCGGCGCGATCATGGAGCTCTGCCAGAACCGGCGCGGCACCCTGCTCGGCATGGACTACCTCTCCGAGGACCGGGTCGAGATCCGCTACACCCTGCCGCTCGCCGAGATCGTCTTCGACTTCTTCGACCAGCTGAAGTCCAAGACGCGGGGTTACGCCTCCCTCGACTACGAGCCCACCGGCGAGCAGTCCGCCCAGCTCGTCAAGGTCGACATCCTGCTGCACGGCGACAAGGTCGACGCGTTCTCCGCGGTCACGCACAAGGACAAGGCGTACGCGTACGGCGTACGGCTCGTCGCCAAGCTGCGTGAGCTGATCCCGCGGCAGAACTTCGAGGTGCCGATCCAGGCCGCCATCGGCTCCCGGGTCATCGCCCGTGAGACCGTCCGCGCCATCCGCAAGGACGTCCTCGCCAAGTGCTACGGCGGTGACATCTCCCGTAAGCGGAAGCTGCTGGAGAAGCAGAAGGAAGGCAAGAAGCGGATGAAGATGGTCGGCAATGTGGAGGTGCCGCAGGAGGCCTTCATCGCCGTGCTGTCGACGGACGAGTCGGGCGGGGACGGCAAGGCCAAGAAGTAGCTTCTGCCGCAAGGCCGAGAAGTAACTCCCGCCCCGGCCGCCACCCCGGTTCCGTCCGTTCCTACCCGGTGGTAGCCCAACGGGCCCCTGCGTCGCAGCCCCCTGCGACGCAGGGGCCCGTTTGTTATGAAGCGGCGGCCCATTGCCCCTTACGCGGCGGACGCGGGCGCTCTACCCTGATCACGGCCTCGTAGTTACTCGCCAGTTAAACAAGCGGGGCCGAGCGCCGCAGGACAAGCACCGCAGGACCAAGTCACGCAAGACCGAGCGCACGGGGTGCGCGGGAACACACGTAGGAAACAAGCAGCAATCAGCAGCCGGTCGTGAAGCACTGCCGCAGGCCCGGAGGATGTCGTGAGCGACACACAGACCTTGATCGAGAACCGACCGCCCTCCGTGGCGAACCTCTTCATCGACCGCGTGGCGGCCACCCCGGACGGGGAGGCCTACCGCTACCCCGTCCCTGCGGCCACCGGCGAGGGACCCGATGAGTGGAAGTCGCTGAGCTGGGCCCAGGCCGCCGAGCGCGTGTACGCCGTCGCGGCAGGGCTGATCGGTCTGGGCGTGCAGCCGGAGGAGCGGATCGCGCTCGCCGCCGGCACACGAGTGGAATGGATCCTCGTCGACCTCGGTGTGATGTGCGCGGGCGCCGCCACCACGACCATCTACCCGTCGACCAACGCCACGGAGTCGGCGTTCATCCTCTCGGACTCCGAGAGCCGGGTCCTGATCGCCGAGGACGCCGGCCAGCTGGCCAAGGCCCGCGAGCGCCGCGCCGAGCTGCCGAACCTCGCCCATGTCGTCGTCATCGACCCCGAAGGTGCCGGACCCGCCGAGGGCGACCCCGAGGGCTGGGTGCTCACCCTTGCCGATCTGGAGGCCCGCGGCGCCGAGCACCTGGCGAAGAACCCCGATGCGGTGAAGGAGCGGGTCGCCGCCATCACGGCCGACCAGCTGGCCACCCTGATCTACACCTCGGGTACCACCGGCCGCCCCAAGGGCGTACGCCTGCCGCACGACAACTGGTCGTACATGGCCAAGGCCACCGTGGCGACCGGCCTGATCACCAAGGACGACGTCCAGTACCTCTGGCTGCCGCTCGCGCACGTCTTCGGCAAGGTCCTCACCTCCGGCCAGATCGAGGTCGGCCACGTCACCGCCGTCGACGGCCGGGTCGACAAGATCATCGAGAATCTGCCGGTGGTCCAGCCGACGTACATGGCCGCCGTCCCCCGAATCTTCGAAAAGGTCTACAACGGTGTCGCCGCCAAGGCGCGGGCCGGTGGCGGGGCCAAGTACAAGATCTTCCAGTGGGCGGCCGGGGTCGCCCGCGAGTACGCGACGGTCTCGCAGGACAACTTCCGGCACACCGGCACGGCCTCCGTCCCGTTCGCGCTCGGTGCCAAGCACAAGGTCGCCGACGCCCTCGTCTTCGCCAAGATCCGCGAAGCCTTCGGTGGCCGGCTGCGCGCCTGTGTCTCCGGCTCCGCGGCGCTCGCCCCCGACATCGGCTACTTCTTCGCGGGCGCCGGCATCCACATCCTGGAGGGCTACGGCCTCACCGAGACCAGCGCCGCCTCCTTCGTCAACCCGGGCGAGGCCTACCGCACCGGCACCGTGGGCAAGCCGCTCCCCGGCACCGAGGTACGGATCGCCGACGACGGCGAGATCCTGCTGCGCGGCCCCGGCCTGATGCAGGGCTACCAGGGGCTCCCGGAGAAGACCGCCGAGGTGCTGGAGGCGGACGGCTGGTTCCACACCGGCGACATCGGCGAGCTGTCCGTGGACGGCTATCTCCGGATCACCGACCGCAAGAAGGACCTGATCAAGACCTCCGGCGGCAAGTACATCGCCCCGGCGGAGGTCGAGGGACAGTTCAAGGCGGTCTGCCCGTTCGTCTCCAACATCCTGGTGCACGGCGCGGACCGCAACTTCTGCACCGCCCTGATCGCACTCGACGAGCCGACCATCCTCGGCTGGGCCGCCGAGAACGGCCTGGGCGGGAAGCCGTACGCCGAAGTGGTGGCGTCCCCGCAGGCCGTCGCGCTCATCGAGGGCTATGTGAAGCGGCTCAACGAGGGGCTGCAGCGCTGGCAGGCCATCAAGAAGTTCCGGCTGCTGCCCCGCGATCTCGACATCGAGCACGGCGAGCTGACGCCCAGTCTCAAGCTGAAGCGGCCGGTCGTCGAGCGTGAGTACAAGGGCCTCCTCGACGACATGTACGCGGGAGCCCGCGAGGCGTAATACGGGTCCTCACCGACCGGCCGCACGGTGCGGCTGCTTCCGTTTTTCTCTGCTCACTTTCTCTGCTCACTTCGGCAACTCGTTGCTTATGAGCATGGTCCATCTGTCACTCTGTCGGTGTCGTCAGCGGCGCCCAGCGAGAACAGAACGAGAACAGACAGACAGAGCGAGAACAGGTCAGGAGCTGCACCGTGGGGCCCATTCCCTTGCAGCGGGACATCGTTCAGCGTCCCGGTATCACCGTCGGCCATGCGGATGCGCGGCCGGTCGCCCGTACGTCCCTGCCCGGAAACCTCCTCGCGCCCTCCGCCGCCCGCCGGTTCATCCGGGCGGCGCTCACCGAGTGGACCGGGCTGGGACTGCCGGCGGCCGTGGGCTTCAGCGAACGTCTGGCCGATGATGCGGCGGTTGTCGTCAGCGAGCTGGTCACCAACGCGGTCGTGCACGCGGGGACCAACGTCGAGCTGCTCTGCCGGCTCGAGGAGGCCGCCGAGGACGAGGCCGCGGCCCTGGTGCTGGAGGTCTCCGACCACCACCCGGCCCGTGCCGTACGCAGCGAACGCCCGGAGGCCGGCAGCGCGACGGACGCAGCGGACACGGCGGAGGGCGATGCCCCCACCGGCCCCGAGGAGCCCGCCGAGTACGGTCGCGGGCTCCAGCTCGTCGGCACTCTCGCCGAGCGCTGGGGCATCACCTACCGCACCGGCCTCAAGACCGTCTGGGCCCGGCTTCCCGTCGACGACTGGAACCCGTTCCCCGAACCGTCGGCCGAGTCCGGATTCCAGCAGGGGCTGCGCGCGGCCGAGCTGCTCGCCCCCACCGCCCGACGCGCCCTGCGCGACGACGCGGACTGGGCCGGCCGCGGCGCGCTCTCGTTCCTCGCCGAGGCTTCGGACCTGCTCGCAGGCCAGCTCGACGAGGACATCGTCGCTGCCCTCGCCGGACAGTTACTGGTGCCCAGACTCGCCGACTGGTGCGCGATCTGGCTGGAGCCCGAGAACGGCGGCCCCGCGGCCGTCCCCCGGCTCGCCAGCGCCTGGCACCGGGACGAGGCCGAGACCGGGCAGCTGCGTACGGTGCTGGAACAGGACCCGATCCGGCTGCCCGAGCGGGTGGGCACCGGGCCCGTCTCCATGCCCTGGCCCGGCGGCGAGGAGGACGGCGGGGAATCCGACGGGCACGCCGGATCCGCTCTCGCCTACCGGATCACATCGGGCGGCCGGACACTCGGCGCCGTACTCCTCGGCCGGGAGGGCGCGGCACGTGTCCCCGACGAAGTGACCGCCCTGATCGAGGACTTCGTACGCCGTGTCGGCCTCGCCGTCGGAGCCGCCCGCGCCTACACCCGGCAGGCCACCATCAGCCGCATCCTGCAGCGCGCGCTACTGCCCAGCAAGGTCGCCGACATACCCGGCGTCACCAGCTCACTGGTGTACGAGCCCAGCGACGACGGGGTCGTCGGCGGCGACTTCTACGACATCTTCCCGTGCCCCGGCGACCGCTGGTGCTTCGTCCTCGGGGATGTACAGGGCAGCGGCCCCGAAGCCGCCGTCGTCACCGGCCTCGCCCGGCCCTGGCTGCGGCTGCTGGCCCGTGAGGGTTTCGGCGTCGGTGAGGTGCTGGACCGGCTCAACCGGCTGCTCCTCGACGATGCGATGGAGGCTGCCGAGGCTGCCGCGCTCATGGTGGCCGCGGCGGGCGGCCAGCAGACGGCGGACACCGGGCAGTCCCGCTTTCTCTCCCTGCTGTACGGGGAACTCGTGCCGCTGCCCGGCGGCGGCGCGCGCTGCACCCTCGCCAGCGCCGGCCACCCGCTGCCGCTGCTGCTGCGCCCCGGCGGCGAGGTGCGCCCGGCCGCCGAGCCGCAGATGCTGCTCGGAATCTTCGACGACGTCGCGTACAAGAGCCAGAGCTTCGAGCTGGCGCCCGGCGACAGCCTGCTGTGCGTCACGGACGGCGTGACGGAGCGGCGCTCAGGGACGCTGATGTTCGACGACGGGGACGGCCTGGCCCGGGCGCTGGCCGACTGTGCCGGGCTGTCGGCGGACGGGATCGCGGACCGGATCAACCGGGCCGTGCACGAATTCGCCGAGCGGCCGCCCGATGACGATCTGGCGCTGCTGGTGCTGCAGGCGGGGTGAGCGTGCGGCGGGGCGGCCGGGGGCGCTTGCTGCGGCCGGGTGCCGCGGTGCGGCCCCTTCGTGATCATGAACGTGGCTCGGAGGTCCCCGGCGGCGAGTGACAATGGGCGGTATGCCTTCCGTACTGCCCGATGGTGAACCCGTACCCGACGACGGGGCGCTGCCCCGCCATGCCCTGGAAGGCGCCGCCGACCGGCCGCTCGGCTTCTACCTGCATGTGCCGTACTGCGCGACCCGCTGCGGCTACTGCGACTTCAACACCTACACCGCCACCGAGCTGCGCGGCTCCGGCGGTGCGCTGGCCTCCCGGGACAACTACGCAGCCCATCTGATCGGCGAGGTCCGCCAGGCCCGCAAGGTCCTCGGTGACGATCCGCGTCCGGTCCGTACGGTCTTCGTCGGCGGCGGCACACCGACCCTGCTGGCCGCCGGAGACCTGGTACGGATGCTGGGGGCGATCCGCGACGAGTTCGGGCTCGCGGACGATGCCGAGATCACCACCGAGGCCAACCCGGAATCCGTCGATCCGGCGTATCTGGCCGAGCTGCGGGAGGGCGGCTTCAACCGGATCTCGTTCGGGATGCAGAGCGCGCGGCAGCATGTGCTGAAGATCCTGGACCGTACGCATACGCCTGGGCGGCCCGAGGCGTGTGTCGCCGAAGCGCGGGAGGCGGGTTTCGAACACGTCAACCTGGATCTGATCTATGGCACACCCGGGGAGTCCGACGACGACTGGCGGGCCTCGCTGGACGCGGCGATCGGTGCGGGGCCGGACCATGTGTCCGCGTACGCGCTGATCGTCGAGGAGGGGACGCAGCTGGCCCGGCGGATCCGGCGCGGCGAGATCCCGATGACCGATGACGACGCCCATGCGGACCGGTATCTGATTGCGGACGAGGCGATGACCGCGGCGGGCTTCTCCTGGTACGAGGTGTCGAACTGGGCCCGCACGCCCGAGGGCCGGTGCCTGCACAACGAGCTGTACTGGCGCGGAGCCGACTGGTGGGGCGCCGGTCCCGGGGCGCACAGCCATGTCGGCGGGGTGCGCTGGTGGAACGTGAAGCATCCGGGGGCGTATGCGCAGGCTCTGGCCGAGGGGCGGTCGCCGGGGGCCGGGCGCGAGATTCTCTCCGCCGAGGACCGGCGGGTCGAACGGATCCTGTTGGAGTTGCGGCTCGCGGACGGGTGTCCGTTGTCGCTGCTGGCACCGGCGGGGCTGGCCGCGGCGGTGCGGGCGGTGGAGGACAGGCTGCTGGAGCGGGTGCCGTACGGGGAGGGGCGGGCGGTGCTTACGTTGCGGGGGCGGTTGCTGGCGGATGCGGTGGTGCGGGATCTGGTGGACTGAGAGGCCGGGTGCGGGGTGGGGTGCGGGTGCGCCTGCGGCGGGTCTGTTCCCCTGCCCGCTCCTTCCCGTAACAGGGGCTCCGCCCCCGGATCCCTCGCTCCCCGAACGCCGGAGGCGGCGGAGGGGGCTACTGGGGCGGCGCCGTCACGAAGTCGATCAGGTGCTCCACGGAGCCCAGCAGTGCCGGCTCCAGGTCCCGGTACGAGCGCACCGTGGACAGGATTCGCTGCCAGGCCGCGCCCGTGTTCTCCGGCCAGCCCAGAGCACGGCACACGCCCGTCTTCCAGTCCTGGCCGCGCGGGACCACCGGCCAGGCGGCGATGCCCACGGACGACGGCTTCACCGCCTCCCACACGTCGATGTAGGGGTGGCCGACCACCAGCACGTTCGCGTCCGAGACCTGGGAGGCGATCCGGGACTCCTTGGAGCCCGGGACCAGGTGGTCGACCAGAACGCCCAGCCTGGCGTCCGGGCCGGGGGAGAACTCGCGCACGATGGCCGGGAGGTCGTCGATGCCCTCGAGGTATTCGACGACCACGCCCTCGATCCGCAGGTCGTCGCCCCAGACCCGCTCGACCAGCTCCGCGTCGTGGCGGCCCTCCACATAGATCCGGCCCGCCCGCGCGACCCGGGCGCGCGCCCCGGGGACTGCGACCGAACCCGATGCCGTACGCGTGGGGCGTACGGGACCGGCCGCCGACGGGCGCACGAGCGTGACCACCCGGCCCTCCAGCAGGAAGCCGCGCGGCTCCATCGGGAACACCCGGTGCTTGCCGAAGCGGTCCTCCAGGGTCACCGTCGGACCCTGGGCCGTCTTCTCGCAGCGGATCACCGCACCGCAGAATCCCGTGGAGACCTCCTCCACGACCAGATCGGGATCGGCGGGAACCTCGGGAACGGGGGCGGACCTCTTCCACGGTGGGGTCAGGTCCGGCTGGTAGCTGCGCATCGGATGACGATAAGACGACAACACGTCACGACACGCCGAAGAGGGCGGTCAGTTGGTCACGCTGGTTCCTGACGAACGTCGCGTCCACCACCGCTCCGTGCCCCGGAACGTACACCGCGTCCTCGCCGCCCAGCGCCAGCAGCCGGTCCAGCGCGGCCGGCCAGCGGGACGGGACGGCGTCCCGTCCCGCCTGCGGTTCGCCGGACTCCTCGACCAGGTCGCCGCAGAGCACCACCGCGGGGGAGCCGGGGACGAGCACCGCCAGATCGTGGCCGCTGTGGGCGGGGCCCGCATTCGCCAGCAGCACCTGACGGCCGCCGCCCAGATCGAGCGTCCACTCGTCGCGCACTTCATGGTGCGGCGCCACCAGCGCATCGACGGCCGCGGCCGCATCGTTCTCGGACACTCCGTGGCGCACCGCGGAGGCGTGCAGACCGTCCGCCCCGAGCTTCATCAGCCCGGCCATGCCGACCGCTCCGTACACCTGGGTGCCGGAGAACGCGGCGGTGCCCAGCACGTGGTCGAAATGGGGGTGGCTGAGTGCGATATGCGTCACCTTCCGGCCGAGCAGGGCCTGTGCCTGGGTCCGGATTTCCTCACCTTCGCGGAGTGTCGATCCGGTGTCGTAGAGCAGCACCCCATCCGCTCCGACCACCAGTGCGACTGTCGCATCCCATCCGGGGAGGCGCCGTCGGCCCACTCCGTGACCGAGTCGCTCCCAGCCGAACTCTTCCCAAGAGGCGTCCATACCGCGAGGCTATCGGCAACGACCTGCGCAGTCTCGCGGTAGCGTGACCGGTCGCCCTTGCTAGGCCCCCACTCGGTCGCCGTACACTGGCCGGGGGATTGCTGGCACTCGTGAGGACAGAGTGCCAGGGGGATTCCTGGGAATGAAGCAGGAACGGCCCGAGAACCACCGAGGAAACACAGCTGGAGGTGTGCGCGATGCTCAGCGAACGCAGACTCGAAGTGCTGCGCGCCATCGTCCAGGACTATGTCGGCACCGAGGAGCCCGTGGGCTCCAAGGCGCTCACAGAGCGGCACAAGCTGGGGGTCTCCCCGGCCACCGTCCGCAACGACATGGCGGTGCTGGAGGACGAGGGCTTCATCGCCCAGCCCCACACCAGCGCGGGACGCATTCCGACGGACAAGGGCTACCGGCTCTTTGTCGACAAGCTTGCGGGCGTCAAGCCCCTCTCGTCGCCGGAACGTCGTGCCATTCACAATTTCCTCGACGGCGCGGTCGACCTCGACGATGTCGTGGGCCGCACCGTACGGCTGCTCGCGCAGCTGACCCGGCAGGTCGCCATCGTGCAGTACCCCTCGCTGACCCGGTCGACGGTTCGGCATGTGGAGCTGCTGTCACTGGCAGCCGCCAGGCTGATGCTCGTGCTGATCACGGACACCGGCCGGGTCGAGCAGCGCATGATCGACTGCCCCGCTCCGTTCGGTGAGACCTCTCTCGCCGATCTGCGGGCCCGGCTCAACAGCCGGGTCGTCGGACGCCGTTTCGCGGATGTCCCGCAGCTGGTGCAGGATCTGCCGGAATCCTTCGAGAGCGAGGACCGGGGAACCGTGTCCACCGTGCTCTCCACCCTGCTCGAAACCCTCGTCGAGGAGACGGAGGAGCGGCTGATGATCGGCGGCACCTCCAACCTCACCCGCTTCGGGCACGACTTCCCTGTGATGATCCGGCCGGTGCTGGAGGCATTGGAGGAGCAGGTCGTGCTGCTGAAGCTGCTCGGCGAGGCCAAGGACTCGGGCATGACCGTACGGATCGGGCACGAGAACGCCCACGAGGGGCTCAACTCCACGTCCGTCGTCGCGGTCGGCTACGGTTCGGGCGACGAGGCAGTCGCCAAACTCGGCGTGGTCGGACCGACCCGCATGGACTACCCCGGAACGATGGGAGCGGTACGCGCAGTGGCACGTTACGTCGGACAGATCCTGGCGGAGTCGTAAGTGGCCACGGACTACTACGCCGTACTCGGCGTGCGCCGCGACGCATCTCAGGACGAGATCAAGAAGGCATTCCGTCGGCTCGCTCGTGAGCTGCATCCGGATGTGAACCCCGATCCGAAGACCCAGGAGCGGTTCAAGGAGATCAACGCCGCTTACGAGGTGCTGTCGGACCCGCAGAAGAAGCAGGTCTACGACCTCGGCGGCGACCCGCTGTCCGCCTCCGGCGGCGGTGGCGCGGGCGGATTCGGACAGGGTGGCTTCGGCAACTTCTCCGACATCATGGACGCGTTCTTCGGTACGTCGTCGCAGCGCGGACCCCGTTCGCGCACCCGGCGCGGCCAGGACGCGATGATCCGGCTGGAGATCGATCTCGCCGAGGCCGCGTTCGGCACCACCAAGGACATCCAGGTCGACACGGCCGTCGTCTGTACGACCTGCAACGGCGAGGGCGCCGCACCCGGCACCTCCGCCCAGACCTGTGACATGTGCCGCGGCCGCGGCGAGGTCTCCCAGGTCACCCGGTCCTTCCTGGGCCAGGTCATGACCTCGCGTCCCTGCCCGCAGTGCCAGGGCTTCGGTACGGTCGTGCCGACCCCGTGCCCGGAGTGCGCCGGCGACGGCCGCATCCGGTCGAGGCGCACGCTCACCGTGAAGATCCCCGCCGGTGTCGACAACGGCACCCGCATCCAGCTCGCGGGCGAGGGCGAGGTCGGCCCCGGCGGCGGCCCGGCCGGGGATCTGTACGTGGAGATCCATGAGCTGCCGCACTCGGTGTTCCAGCGCCGCGGCGACGATCTGCACTGCACGGTCACCATCCCCATGACGGCGGGCGCGCTCGGCACCAAGGTGCCGCTGGAGACGCTCGACGGCCTGGAGGAGGTCGACATCCGGCCCGGCACCCAGTCCGGCCAGTCGGTCCCGCTGCACGGCCGCGGGATCACGCATCTGCGGGGCGGCGGGCGTGGCGATCTGATCGTGCACGTCGAGGTCTTGACCCCGACGAAGCTGGACCCGGAGCAGGAGCGACTGCTGCGGGACCTGGCGAAGATGCGCGGCGAGGAGCGGCCCACCGGCCAGTTCCAGCCCGGGCAGCAGGGGCTGTTCTCCCGGCTGAAGGACGCCTTCAACGGGCGCTGACGGCCCCGCACACCGTTCCCTGCCGCCGGACGGGCTCGCCTGCCGAGCCCGTCCGGCGTTTGAGGACAAAATGGACCGCAGGCCGCGCACGCCGAGGCATGCAGGACGTGACACGATGCGGTCATGTCATCCGTGTTGACCGATCTCTGCCGGTATCCGGTCGTGCAGGCCCCGATGGCGGGTGGTGCGTCCTGTCCGCAGCTCGTCGCGGCCGTCGCCGAAGCGGGCGGGCTGGGCTTCCTCGCCGCCGGGTACAAGACGGCGGACGGCATGTACAACGAGATCAAACAGCTGCGCGGGCTGACCGGTCAGCCCTTCGGCGTCAATCTCTTCATGCCGCAGCCGGGTCTCGCCGACCCGAGCGCCGTCGAGGTGTACCGGCATCAGCTGGCCGGTGAGGCCGCCTGGTACGAGACCCCGCTCGGCGACCCGGAATCCAGCGGCGGCGACGACGGTTACGAGGCCAAGCTCGCCATCCTCCTGGAGGACCCGGTCCCGGCAGTCTCGTTCACGTTCGGCTGCCCGACACGCGACACCCTCGACGCGTTCGCCGGCGTCGGGACGTACACCGTCGTGACGGTCACCACGCCCGAGGAGGCCCAGGCCGCCCAGTGGGCGGGGGCCGACGCGGTCTGTGTCCAGGGCATAGAGGCGGGCGGCCACCAGTCCACCCACCGCGACGACCCGCAGACCGACGGCACCGGGATCGGACTGCTCTCCCTGGTGTCCCAGGTCCGCGAGACCGTACAGGTGCCGATCATCGCCGCTGGCGGGCTGATGCGCGGGTCCCAGATCGCCGCGGTGCTCGCCGCGGGTGCGGAGGCGGCGCAGCTCGGCACGGCGTTCCTCGTCTGCCCCGAGTCCGGGGCGAATCTGCTGCACAAGCAGGCACTGACCAACCCGCTGTTCGTACGGACCGCCCTGACCCGGGCGTTCTCCGGCCGCCCGGCCCGCGGCCTGGTCAACCGCTTCATGCGCGAGCACGGCCCGTACGCCCCCGCCGCCTACCCACAGGTCCACTATCTGACGGCGGGGCTGCGCGCGGCGGCGGCAAAAGCCGGGGACGCCCAGGGCATGGCACTGTGGGCGGGGCAGGGGCACCGGATGGCACGCGAGCTGCCCGCCGGCCGGCTGATCGGACTGCTCGCAGAAGAACTGGACGCCGCACGGACGGCAGTGAGCACAGGGAGTACGCAGTGACCGCACCGGTCTTCGTCGTCGAACAGGTCCCCGACGGGCCCGAGTTCGTCCTGGAAGGACCCGAGGGACGGCACGCCGTATCGGTGAAGCGGCTGCACGCCGGTGAGGATGTCGTGCTGACGGACGGCCAAGGCCGTTGGACGGAGGGCGTCGTCAGGGCCGCCGAGGGCAAGGACCGGCTCGTGGTCGGCGGCCTGGCGACGGTTCATGAGGAGCCGTGGCCCACGCCCCGTATCACCGTCGTCCAGGCCCTGCCCAAGGGGGACCGCGGCGAGGTCGCCGTCGAGACGATGACGGAGACCGGTGTCGACGCGATCGTGCCCTGGCAGGCGTCGCGCTGCATCACGCAGTGGAAGGGCGACCGCGGCCTCAAGTCCCTCGCGAAATGGCGCAACACCGCCCGGGAAGCGGGCAAGCAGTCGCGCCGGGTGCGCTTTCCCGAGGTGGCGGACGCACTGACGACCAAACAGGTTGGCGCACTTCTGGCCGCGGCTGACTTCGCCGCCGTCCTGCACGAGGACCGGGGCCACGACAGTGAGCCGCTGGCCACCGTCCAGCTCCCCACCCAGGGCGAGATCGTGCTGGTCGTCGGCCCCGAGGGCGGTGTGTCGCCGGACGAACTGGCGGCCTTCGCCGCCGCGGGGGCCCGTACCTGCCGGCTCGGAACGTCCGTTCTGCGCACCTCGACGGCGGGCACGGCGGCGACGGCACTGCTGCTGGGGCGCACCGGCCGCTGGGCGTAAGCCCCCTCCGGCGCGCCTGCGCCGCCCCGTTGTGGCCGCAAGCCGTCTACCGCGTCGTGGGGGATCGGTGGGAAGCTGCCCGTATGGGGACATCAAGGGCATGGGGTCAGGGAAGAACCCGTCGCATTCTGGCCGCGTCCGCGCTCGCGGGCGCGGCGGTCGCAGGTGTCGTGGCCTGTGAGCCGACGGGCAGCCTGAACTCCACATCCATCGCCGTGACCACCGACCTGACCGGCACCAGCGCCCTGGAGCGCAACGGGGTCGATGTGCGGTGGCTGAACTGCACGGCCGACGTCGACGGGGACCGGCTCCAGGGGGCGTCGCCCTCCGCGTCCGCGCGTCGGATCGCGGACGTCGACTGCACCGGAAAGACCGGGAGCGACAAGGACATCACGATCACCGGCAAGGTGACCCAGGCTCTCGACGGGCGGTGTGTGCGGGGCGACCTGACCGCCAGGACCGGCGGGAAGGCCGTCTTCCGGGCAGATGTGCTCGGCAACTGCAACGCCGCTTTGCCGGCCGTCGGGGCGAATCCGTCCCGGGGTGGCGGCAGTGGCGGCGCCCGGCCGACAGTCACCGTGACGGTCACGGTGACCGAATCGCCCCTGGGTAAGTGAGTGTGACCGGCACCGGGCCACCCGGCGGACTCCGGCCAACCCGGTTCCGCGGAGCACACCAGCGGCCTAGGGTGATCCGTGTGACGCAGCCTGCCTACCTCCGATACCCCCATGTCCAGGGCGATTTGATCGCCTTCACCGCCGAGGACGATGTCTGGCTGGCGCCGCTGGACGGCGGCCGAGCCTGGCGCGTCAGCGCCGACAACCGACCCGTCACCAACCCGCGGATATCTCCCGACGGAACCCGCGTCGCCTGGACGTCCACCCGGGACGGGGCGCCCGAAGTGCACATCGCACCGGTCGACGGCGGCCCCTCCAAGCGGCTCACGTACTGGGGCGACGCACGGACCTCCGTACGCGGCTGGACGCCCGAGGGCGACGTACTGGTCATCAGCACCCAGGGGCAGGCGTCACTGCGGCGCAGCTGGGCCAGGGCCGTACCGGTCGACGGCGGGCCCGCGCGGACCCTGCCGTACGGGCCGGTCGGCTCCCTCGCGTACGGGCCCGGCGGGCGGGTCCTGCTGCTCTCGGCCACCATGGGGCGCGAGGCCGCCGCCTGGAAGCGCTACCGGGGCGGAACCGCGGGCAAGTTGTGGATCGCGGAAGCGGGCACGACCGACGGCCCGGCGGAGTTCGTACGGCTGCACGAGGACCTCGACGGGAACATCGAATCCCCGATGTGGGTGGGTGACCGCGTCGCCTTCCTTTCCGACCACGAAGGCGTGGGCGCGCTCTACTCCTCGCTCCCCGACGGCTCGGATCTGCGCCGGCACACCGGCATCGAGGGGTTCTACGCCCGCCACGCGACCACCGACGGAACCCGCGTCGGCTACTCCTCGGCGGGTGAACTCTGGCTGCTGGACGACCTCGAAGGCTCCGAGCCCCGTCGTATCGGCATCCGGCTCGGCGGCCAGCGCGCCGACCTCCAGCCCCACTCGGTGCACGCCGGCAGCCACCTCGACTCCGCGTCCCCGGACCGTACGGGCCGCGGCAGTGCCGTCGGGACGCGCGGCGCCGTCCACTGGGTCACCCACCGCGAGGGCCCGGCCCGGGCGCTCGCAGTCGAACCGGGCGTACGGGCCAGGATGCCTCGCACCTTCCAGGCCGACGGCGACCAGCACGTCGTCTGGGTCACCGACGCCGAGGGCGACGACGCCCTTGAGTGCGCACCCGCCACCGGCACCGCGCCGGGCGCCGTACCGCGCCGCCTCGCCGCGGGCCGTATCGGCAGGGTCCTCGACCTGGAGGCGGCCCCGGACGGCAGCCGGTTCGCCGTCGCCGCGCACGACGGGCGGGTACTGATCGTCGAGCGGGAGAGCGGCGAGGTCCACGAGGTGGACCGAAGCGAGCACGGCGACGCCTCGGGCCTTGTCTTCTCGCCCGACTCCTCCTGGCTCGCCTGGTCGCACCCCGGGCCCGAGCCGCTCAGACAGCTCAAGCTCGCGCACCTTGCCGATCTGTCGGTCGCGGAGGCCACCCCGCTGCGCTTCCGGGACTTCGCCCCCGCGTTCACCACCGACGGCAAGCACCTCGCGTTCCTCTCCGAGCGGTCCTTCGACCCGGTCTACGACGCCCATGTCTTCGACCTGGCGTTCATCGGCGCCTGCCGTCCGCACCTGCTGACGCTCGCCGCCACCACGCCCTCCCCGTTCGGGCCGCAGCGCCACGGCCGTCCGGCCGAGAAGGAGAAGAGCGGCGGTGAGGGCGAGGACAACCCGACCGCGCTGCCCGTCACCCGGATCGACCTCGACGGACTCGCCGACCGGATCGTGCCGCTGCCCGTCGAGGCCGCCAGCTACTCCACGCTGTGCGCCGCGAAGGACGGGCTGTTGTGGCTGAGCCACCCGGTGACCGGGGTGCTCGGTACGAGCGGCGCCACGCCCGACGCCCGCCGGCCCGAGACCGTCCTCGAACGGTACGACCTGGAGAAGCTGCGCTGCGAGGAACTCGCCTCGGACGTCGACGGCTTCGCGGTCAGCGGCGACGGCAAGCGGATCGTCCTGCACACCCGGGGCAAGCTGCGCGTCGTACCGTCCGACAGCCGTGTCCCGGCCGGTGACGACCACGACGGCGGCAGCGACAGCAGTGTCACCGTCGACCTCTCCCGGATTCGCCGGACCCTCGACCCGGCCGCCGAGTGGCGTCAGATGTACGACGAGGCCGGGCGCATCATGCGGGACAACTTCTGGCGTCCCGACATGGGCGGCATCGACTGGGACGGAGTCCTGGACCGCTACCGCCCGGTGCTGGAGCGCGTCGCCACCCATGACGACCTGATCGACCTGTTGTGGGAGGTGCAGGGCGAGCTCGGCACCTCGCACGCCTATGTGACGCCGCCCGGCGGATGGCGCGACGACTCGGCCCGGCAGGGGCTGCTCGGTGCGGACATCTCCCGCACGGACGAGGGCAGTTGGCGCATCGACCGGATCCTGCCGTCGGAGACCTCCGACCCTGCGGCCCGCTCGCCGCTCGCCGCACCCGGGGTGGCGGTGCGCGTCGGGGACGCGATCCTCGCCGTCGACGGGCACCCGGTCGACCCGGTGGCCGGGCCCGGACCGCTGCTCACCGGCTCGGCCGGCAAACCGGTCGAGCTGACCGTCTCACCGGTGGACGGCGGCGACCCGCGCCATGTCGTCGTCGTACCCGTCGCCGACGAGGAGGCGCTGCGCTACCACGCGTGGGTCGCCGACCGGCGGGCCTACGTCCACGAGCACTCCGGCGGGCGCCTCGGCTACCTCCATGTCCCCGACATGGTCGGCTCGGGCTGGGCGCAGCTCCACCGCGACCTGCGGATCGAAGTGGCCCGCGAGGGGCTGGTGGTGGACGTCCGGGAGAACCGGGGCGGGCACACCTCGCAGCTGATCGTGGAGAAACTCGCCCGGCGCATCGTCGGCTGGGACCTGCCGCGCGGGATGCAGCCGTACAGCTACCCGGAGGACGCACCGCGCGGCCCCGTGGTGGCCGTCGCCAATGAGTTCTCCGGCTCGGACGGTGACATCGTGAACGCCGCGATCAAGGCGCTGCACATCGGGCCGGTGGTCGGCACGCGTACCTGGGGCGGGGTGGTCGGCATCGACAGCCGGTACAAGCTCGTGGACGGGACGTCGGTCACCCAGCCCAAGTACGCGTTCTGGTTCGAGGGTTACGGCTGGGGTGTGGAGAACCACGGGGTCGATCCCGATGTCGAGGTCGTGACGGCGCCGCAGGACCATGCCGCGGGGCGGGATCCGCAGCTGGACGAGGCGATCCGGATCGCGCTCGCGTCGCTGGCCCAGACGCCGGCGAAGCGGGCACCGGAGCGGCCGGGGGCGTAGGGGGCGGGTGCGCCTGCGGCGGGCCTTGCCCCCAGCCCGCCGCAGGCGTCCCGATACCATGCCGTACAACGATCACCACCGACCGAGGAGCCGACCCCATGGCGGGAGAACCGCAGCCCGACTGCCTGTTCTGCAAGATCGTCTCGGGTGACATCCCGGCAACCATCGTCCGGGAGACCGAAACCATCGTCGCCTTCCGGGACATCAACCCGCAGGCCCCCACCCACGTACTCGTCATCCCCCGCGTCCACCACCCGGACGCCGCCGCCCTCGCCGCCGCCGAGCCGGGGATCGCCGCCGACATACTGCGCGAGGCCGGACACATCGCCGCCGACGAGAAGATCGTGGACAGCGGCTACCGGGTCGTCTTCAACACCGGCTCCGGCGCCGGCCAGACCGTCTTCCACGCGCACGCCCACGTCCTGGGCGGCCGCGGACTGCAGTGGCCCCCCGGCTAGAACGGTCGATCGCACACCGTGTCCGTACGCGAACTCGTGGTCCTCGGTACCGCCAGCCAGGTCCCGACCAGGCACCGCAATCACAACGGCTATCTGCTCCGCTGGGACGGCGAGGGCATCCTCTTCGACCCGGGTGAGGGCACTCAGCGCCAGATGCTGCGGGCCGGCGTCGCCGCGCACGACATCAACCGGATCTGCGTCACACACTTCCACGGTGACCACTCGCTCGGCCTGGCCGGGGTGATCCAGCGGATCAACCTCGACCAGGTCCCGCACCCGGTCACCGCGCACTACCCGGCGAGCGGACAGCGCTTCTTCGAGCGGCTGCGGTACGCGACCGCCTACCGCGAGTCCGTCGAGCTGACCGAGGCACCGGTCGCCGCCGACGGGGTGCTCGCCGCCACGGACGCGTACACGCTCAGCAGCCACCGGCTCTCGCACCCTGTCGAGTCGTACGGCTACCGGCTCGTCGAGCCCGACGGGCGCCGCATGCTGCCCGCGAAGCTCGCCGAGCACGGCATCAAGGGGCCGGACGTCGGCCGGATCCAGCGGGAGGGCTCCCTCGGCGGCGTGACGCTCGACGACGTCTCCGAGCGCAGGCGTGGGCAGCGGTTCGCGTTCATCATGGACACAAGGCTCTGCGACGGCGTGCACGTGCTCGCCGAGGGATGTGACCTGCTGGTCATCGAGTCGACCTTCCTCGACGAGGACGAACGACTCGCCACCGACCACGGCCATCTGACCGCCGGCCAGGCGGCCCGGGTGGCCCAGGACGCGGGCGTACGGCACCTCGTGCTGACGCACTTCTCGCAGCGCTACGACGACCCGGCCGTCTTCGAGGCCCAGGCCCGCGCCGCAGGGTTCGAGGGCGAACTGACCGTCGCCCGGGACCTCGGCAGGGTTCCCGTGCCCACCCGGCACCTCTGAAACACATCAGCACCACCATTTGTGAGCGTGAATAACCCGTGCACCTCCCCAAAGCCGAACTCCACCTCCACATCGAAGGAACCCTCGAGCCCGAGCTGGCCTTCGCGCTCGCCGAACGCAACGGCGTGCAGCTGCCGTACGCGAACACAGAAGAGCTCCGCACCGCCTATCTCTTCGACGATCTGCAGACCTTCCTCGATCTGTACTACGCCCTGATGGCGGTGCTCCGGACCGAGAAGGACTTCGAGGAACTCGCCGACGCGTATCTCACCCGAGCCGCCGCCCAGGGCGTCCGGCACGCGGAGATCTTCTTCGACCCGCAGGCACACACCGCCCGCGGCGTCCCGATCGGCACCGTCGTCGACGGGCTCGGCCGGGCGCTGGAGCGCAGCGAGGAGAAGCACGGCATCTCCACCCAGCTGATCATGTGCTTCCTGCGCGACCAGTCCGCCGAGTCGGCGCTGGAGACCCTGGAGGCCGCGAAGCCGTATCTGCACCGGATCAGCGCGGTCGGCCTCGACTCGGCGGAGGTCGGGCACCCGCCCGTCAAGTTCCGTGAGGTGTACGAGGCGGCCGGGGCGCTCGGGCTGCGCAAGGTCGCCCATGCCGGCGAGGAGGGCCCGCCCGAGTACATCCGGGAGGCCCTGGACGTCCTCGGGGTCGAGCGCATCGACCACGGGCTGCGCTGCATGGAGGACACGGACCTGGTGAAGCGGCTCGTCGCCGAGCGGATGCCGCTCACGCTCTGCCCGCTGTCCAACGTGCGGCTGCGCGCCGTCGACACGCTGGAGGAGCACCCGCTGCGGGCCATGATGGCCGCCGGACTGCTCTGCACGGTGAACTCCGACGACCCCGCCTATTTCGGCGGTTACGTCGGGGACACCTTCCATGCCGTCCACGAGACGCTCGGCCTGGACCACGAGCAGTTGCGTACGCTGGCACGCAACTCCTTCGAGGCGGCCTTCCTCGACCACGACGAGGAGCGCAGGACGCGCTATCTGGCCGAGGTCGAGGCGTACGAGTTCGACTGACCGACCGCACCCGACGGGCCGGCCGTCCGGAACGCGTTCCTGACCGGGCGCCTGCGACGCAGCGCGGGCAGGCTGATCTCCGTGACGGCCTGCTCGGGCGCGCCCAGCCTGGGCACGGCACCGGGTACCGCTCCGGTGGTGACGGCGAGCAGCGCGGCCGGTGCGCCGCCCCTGCGGCGCACCGATCCCGGCACCAGCGGACGGCCACCGGTGTGCAGGGCGACAGCCGTGACCGGGGCCGCGACCAGGAGCGTGACGGCGCCCAGGATCAGGCCCATGACCGGGTAGCCGGCCTGTTCGGACAGCACGCTGCCGAGGACCGGTCCGCAGGCCACTCCGACGGATGAGGCGGAGCCCGCGAGCACCGCCCAGCGGCCGCGTACGTCCAGGGAAGCGGCCAGGCCGATCAGATACGACAGGACCACCGGGTAGACGGTGTTCCACAGGATCTCGCCGGTCGCGAACGAACCGAGATTCCCGGCCGACGAGCTGAGCACGATGCTCACCGCGATGAGCACGGTGCCCAGACCGATCGGCACCGCACGGCCGAGCCTGGCGCCCAGCACCCCGGCGCCCATCACCCCGAGCAGACCCGCACCGAGCGCGGCGGCGAACACCGCACCGACGGAGACCTCGGAGAGCCCGGCCTGGACCACACCGATCCGGCCGCTGACGCCCCACAGCGCGTTCTGCGCCATGGACCAGACGAGCATTCCGCCCGCCAGCACCAGGCCGGAACGGCGATGCGGCAGCCGGCCGGCGACGGGGGCGGCGGGACCGCTGGGCGCGGCACCGCCGAGCCGTGCGGTGGCGGGCCAGACGAGCAGGGCGGCCAGCGCGATCGAGGCGAACGGCAGCCGGTGGCCGCCGCCGAGGTGCGGGATCGTCAGATAGAGGGCGCCCGCCGTCGCGGAGACGCTGAGCAGACCGAGCGACGAGGTCCGGTGCGGATCGCGCTGGGCGGCGATGCCCGCCGCGGCCACCGCGGTCGCCGTGCCGGAGCCGAAGCCGCCGATCACCGCGCCCATGACCACCAGCGGCACGGAGCCCGCCAGCGCTGCGCAGCCGTACCCCACCATGGCCAGCACCAGTCCGGTCCGGGCCGCCCTTCGCGGTCCGTACGTCTCGACCCGGCCCGCCAGCGTGAACCCGGCGGTGGCCGAGCTCAGCAGCAGGGCGCTGCCCACCAGGCCGGCCTGGGCCGTACTGAGGCCCAGATAGACGGAGAGCCGCCCGACGATGGTGGGGAGCAGATAGGCGGCGAGGTAACCGGCGGTGAACACGGCGACCAGGGGCCACGCGGCGCGAGGGCGCGAGGACATGGGCGTTCCTGAAGACATGCCGAAGGAGGCAGAGAAGGCAGGGGAGGGCAATGCGGGAAAACGGGGGAGACGGGGCACACGGCGGCGACTGTTGCCGACGGGGCTCGCGGGCCAATTTGTATCAACTGCTCCAGGCTGACCGAAAGGCGCCCCTGTGTGATCTGGGCCACGTGTGCGTTTACCCTCTGACCGTCCGGGTAGCAGCTGTCGTTTATGCAGGTCAGCGTCTGTATGTGTGGGGTCGTCGCCGACCCTCCGGAAGCGACGGCGCGGACCCTCCGGTTACGGGGGTGAATCGGGCACACTGGCCAGATCTGCCACGACCGGGGAGTGCAAGGTGAGCACAGACATTCCAGGCATCGACCCACTGGACGGACTGCGCGCCCCGCAGGACCCGGACTGCGATGTCTTCCTCACCGGCACGGTCTTCCTCGACATCATCTTCACCGGTCTGGACAGCGCCCCGGTGCGCGGCACCGAGTCCTGGGCGCGCGGCATGGGTTCCAGCCCCGGCGGGGTCGCCAACATGGCCACCGCGCTGGCCCGGCTGGGACTGCACACCTCGCTGGCCGCGGCGTTCGGCGACGACCACTACGGGGAGTACTGCTGGGACGCCCTGGAGCAGGGCGAGGGCATCGACCTGTCGATGTCGCACACCGTCCCCGGCTGGCACTCGCCGGTGACCGTCTCGATGGCGTACGAGGGCGAGCGGACGATGGTCTCGCACGGCCACGAGGCCCCGGGCCCCGCGGGCACCCCCGGCGTCGCCATCCGTGCCGAGGAGCCCGCGTTCCCGAGCTGTCCGCCCCGTGCCCGGGCCGCCATTGCCTCGCTCGTCCCCGGCCGCAGCGAGCCCTGGGTCGCCAGGGCGGCCAGGAACGGCGCCCGGATCTTCGCCGACGTCGGCTGGGACGAGACCGGCCGCTGGGACCTTGACGCCCTTGTCGACCTGCAGCACTGCCAGGCCTTCCTGCCCAACGCCGAGGAGGCGATGCGTTACACCCGCACGGACTGCCCGCGCGCCGCCGCCCACGCCCTGGCCGAGCGGGTGCCGCTCGCCGTGGTCACCCTGGGCGCAGAGGGCGCGTACGCGGTGGACGCGGTGACCGGGGCGAGCGCCGAGGTGCCCGCGATCGAGGTCGAGACGCTGGACCCGACCGGGGCGGGCGATGTCTTCGTCGCCGGATTCGTCACCGGCACGCTGGCGGACTGGCCGCTGGCCGACCGGCTGGCCTTCGCCGGACTCACCGCGGCACTCTCGGTGCAGGAGTTCGGCGGATCGCTGTCGGCGCCGGACTGGGAGGAGATCGCCGCCTGGTGGCAGCAGGTCCGCACCTTCGCCGACCAGGACCCGGCGGCGCTCCAGCGATACGCGTTCCTGGAGGAACTGCTGCCCGCCGCCGCCCGGCCGTGGCCGCTGCGCCGGGCCGTCCCGACGATCGGCTTCCGCCGCCCGGCGTAATCCCGGGCACATGTGTTCGCAGCCCGTGCGAAAAAGCCCTCGGTGTTGTCAGCGCGGAGTCGTACGCTTGGTAATCCAGAGGTTGTCGATCGGCGAGAACCTTGCAACGGGAGGTATGTGCAGGCCACAGAGCCGGCCCATGACTCAGACATCCACAGCCCAGACCCCCGCGCCGGGGCAGGCGCGAGCCCAGTTCACCGTTCCGGCCAAGCATCCGATGGTGACCGTTCTGGGCTCA
Source organism: Streptomyces sp. NPDC037301 (assembly GCF_055602785.1). NCBI lineage: Bacteria > Bacillati > Actinomycetota > Actinomycetes > Kitasatosporales > Streptomycetaceae > Streptomyces > Streptomyces sp. NPDC037301. The sequence continues at coordinate 361,857 of NZ_JBVJWD010000001.1, read as the reverse complement.
GGTGACGCCCTGCTGCGCGTGATCGAGACGGCCTTCCCGGCAGCCGACATCCATGTCCGGGGAAATGAGGTCAGCGCCGCCGGAGACGCGACGGAAGTCGCCCTGATCCAGCGCCTGTTCGACGAGATGATGCTGGTGCTCCGCACCGGTCAGCCGATGACGGAGGACGCAGTGGAACGCTCGATCGCGATGCTCAGGGCGAGTGAGCGCGGCGAGGGGGACGGCCCGGAGACACCGGCCGAGGTGCTCACCCAGAACATCCTCTCCAGCCGCGGTCGCACGATCCGCCCCAAGACGCTCAACCAGAAGCGGTACGTCGACGCCATCGACAAGCACACGGTCGTCTTCGGCATCGGCCCCGCGGGCACCGGCAAGACCTATCTCGCCATGGCGAAGGCGGTCCAGGCCCTGCAGTCCAAGCAGGTCAACCGGATCATCCTGACCCGTCCCGCCGTCGAGGCGGGCGAACGGCTCGGTTTCCTGCCGGGCACGCTCTACGAGAAGATCGACCCATATCTGCGCCCGCTCTACGACGCGCTCCACGACATGCTCGACCCCGACTCGATCCCACGGCTGATGGCGGCGGGCACGATCGAGGTCGCGCCCCTGGCGTACATGCGCGGCCGCACGCTCAATGACGCGTTCATCATTCTCGACGAGGCGCAGAACACCAGCGCCGAGCAGATGAAGATGTTCCTGACCCGGCTCGGTTTCGACTCGAAGATCGTCGTCACCGGTGACGTCACCCAGGTCGACCTGCCGAACGGGACCAAGAGCGGTCTGCGTCAGGTCCAGGACATCCTGGACGGCGTCGAGGACGTGTACTTCTCCCGGCTCACCTCCCAGGATGTCGTCCGGCACAAGCTGGTCGGCCGTATCGTCGATGCGTACGAAAAGTACGACAGCCGAGACAGCCACAACGGGAAGTAGTCGCAGCGCACCATGTCGATCGACGTCAACAACGAGTCCGGAACCGAGGTCGACGAGCGGGCGATCCTCGACATCGCCCGCTACGCGCTCGCGCGGATGCGGATCCACCCGCTCTCCGAACTCTCGGTGATCGTGGTGGACACCGACGCCATGGAGCAGCTCCACATCCAGTGGATGGACCTGCCGGGGCCCACGGATGTCATGTCCTTCCCGATGGACGAACTCCGTCCGCCGTCCAAGGACGACGAGGAGCCCCCGCAGGGGCTCCTCGGTGACATCGTGCTCTGCCCGGAGGTCGCCAAGAAGCAGGGCGAGGACGCTCAGACGCAGCACTCCATGGACGAGGAGCTCCAGCTCCTCACCGTCCACGGAGTGCTGCATCTGCTCGGGTACGACCACGAGGAGCCGGACGAGAAGGCCGAGATGTTCGGTCTCCAGGCCGCGATCGTCGACGGCTGGCGCGCCGAGCACGGCCTGACCGGCCCGTCGCCCGCGCCCACCGTGTCGTGAGCGTTCCTCTCGTCCTGGGTGCCGTCCTGCTGGTCGTCGTCGGCTGGCTGGCGGCCTGTGCGGAGGCGGGCATCGCCCGTACGTCCAGCTTCCGGGCCGCCGAGGCGGTCCGTTCCGGCCGACGCGGCAGCCGGAAGCTGGAACAGGTCGCGGCGGATCCGACCCGTTATCTCAATGTCGCCCTGCTGGTGCGGGTCGCCTGCGAGATGTCGGCCGGTGTACTCGTCACGTACGCCTGTCTGAAGGAGTTCCCGGAGACCTGGGAAGCACTGGCCGTCGCCATGGCCGTGATGGTTCTCGTCTCCTATGTAGCCATCGGTGTGTCGCCGCGCACCATCGGGCGCCAGCACCCGCTGAACACGGCCACGGCGGCGGCGTACGTCCTGCTGCCGCTGGCCAGGGTCATGGGCCCCATCCCGCAGCTGCTGATCCTCATCGGCAACGCGCTGACGCCGGGCAAGGGGTTCCGCAAGGGACCGTTCGCCAGCGAGGCCGAACTGCGGGCGATGGTCGACCTCGCCGAGCAGGAGTCGCTGATCGAGGACGAGGAGCGCCGCATGGTGCACTCGGTCTTCGAGCTCGGTGACACGCTCGTACGCGAGGTCATGGTGCCGCGGACCGACCTGGTCTGCATCGAGCGCTACAAGACGATCCGGCAGGCGCTGACCCTGGCGCTGCGCTCCGGTTTCTCGCGGATCCCCGTCACCGGGGAGAACGAGGACGACATCGTCGGCATCGTGTACCTCAAGGACCTGGTCCGCAAGACGCACATCAACCGCGAGTCGGAGGCCGATCCGGTCTCCACGGCGATGCGGCCTGCGGCGTTCGTGCCCGACACGAAGAACGCCGGCGATCTGCTGCGCGAGATGCAGCAGGACCGCAGCCATGTCGCCGTCGTGATCGACGAGTACGGCGGCACGGCGGGCATCGTCACCATCGAGGACATCCTCGAAGAGATCGTCGGCGAGATCACCGACGAGTACGACCGCGAACTCCCGCCCGTCCAGGAGCTGGAGAACGACTGCTTCCGGGTGACCGCACGCCTCGACATCGGCGACCTCGGGGAGCTGTTCGGCCTCGACGAGTACGACGACGAGGATGTGGAAACGGTCGGCGGACTGCTCGCGAAGGCGCTGGGCCGGGTGCCGATCGCCGGGGCGTCGTCGGTCGTCGACCTGCCGGACGGCCGCCGACTGCGGCTGACCGCGGAGTCCCCGGCGGGCCGCCGGAACAAGATCGTCACGGTGCTGGTGGAGCCCGTGGGGCCCCAGGGGGTGGACGCGGGGTGACTCCGCAGCAGCTGAGGGCGTTCTGCCTGGAGTTCAACGCGAGCGTCGAGGAGTTCCCGTTCGGGCCGGAGGTGTCCGTCTTCAAGGTGCTCGGCAAGATGTTCGCGCTCACCGCGCTGGATGCGCGACCGCTGACGGTGAACCTCAAGTGCGATCCGGACGAGGCGGTGCGGCTGCGGGAGGAGTACGACGCGGTGGTGCCGGGCTGGCACATGAACAAGCGGCACTGGAACACGGTGACGGTGTCCGGGGTTCCGGACCGGGTGCTCCGTGAGCTGATCGAGGACTCCTACGACCTGGTGGTGGCGGGGCTGCCGAAGGCGGAACGGCTGCGGCTGGACCGGGCGTAGGACCCCGCGGGGGTGGGGCGGGGCGGGGAACAAGCCCACCCGGTTCGTATGCTCGGCACATGACTGAGAGCACCGACCTCGGCCCCGAGGACCGCAAGATCGTCACGCTGGCGCGCAGCGCCCGCGCCCGCAACGGTGTCCCGGAGGGCGCGGCCGTACGGGACGGGACCGGACGCACGTACGTCGCGGGCACCGTCCAGCTGGAGTCGCTGAAGCTCAGCGCGTTGCAGACCGCCGTGGCGATGGCCGTGGCCAGCGGCGCCACCTCGCTGGAGGCGGCCGCGGTCGTCTCCGAGGCGCAGACCCCGTCGGACGCGGACCGCGCCGCGGTACGGGACCTGGGCGGCCCGGACACACCGGTACTGCTCGCCGGACCCGACGGCGCGCTGCGGGTCAGCGTGACGGCGGGCTGACGCCGACAGAATCCACACACCGTGTACGAACGCCCCGCACCCCACCGGCGCGGGGCGTTCGCACACCGTGTGAGGGGAATGAGGATCTTGACAGCATCTGATGGTCCATCAGTCGGTGCATTTCGCTTCCATTGACTTCTCTTCGGCCGGAGTCGTCAATGGGCCCCCTGTCGGCGCAGAAGAGCCGCTGCGCCGCATCCGGCAGGAGGGGGCTCCATGCGTCCGACCGTTCGAAGAATCAGCCTGCGAAGATCCGATGTCCGAAAATGTCCCGCGCGCGGCCGCCGCTGGGCCGCCGCGCTGGGCGTGGGCGCGCTCGTCGTCGCCGGGGGAGGGGGACTCGCAGGCCCCGCGCAGGCCATGGCGACAGCCTCCGTACCGGTGGACTTCCCCACCCACTGCATTCCGCCGGCCATCGCGGGCATCCCGCCGATCGACGGGCCCACGAAGGCCGAGATCACTGTCGACAACGCCGCCCCGGAGGTGGGCGACACGGTCACGGTCACGTACACCGTCGTCAAACCGGCCGCGGGTAACCCGGTCGATCTGGCGCTGCCCGCCGACATCATGACGCCGACCGGCAAGGTCACTGTCGGCGGCGCGCAGTCCGCGAGCGTCACCGTCGCGGGCCCGAAGAAGAACGACCCCGTACCCGGCAAGGGCGACTTCCCGCCGTTCTCGATGACCGGCACCTTCACGGTCACCACACCCGGTCAGATCACGCTGTCGCCCGGCGACTACAACATCCACACCAGCTACATCATGGAGCTGGACACCCTCTGCACGGTGACGAACCCGCCCGCTCCCGTCTCCGAGACGATCATCGCGACGGACGGCGGCGGCCAGGTCAACGAGCGTGCCATCCAGCTCGGGACCGCATCCGGCAAGGCGGGCGACGCGGTCACCGTGGCCGGGTCGAAGTTCACCGCGGGTGCGGACATCACGCTCGCGGGCCGGGCCGGTGACACCCAGACCGCCGACACGGCCACCGTCAAGGCGGACGGCTCCGGCGGCTTCAGCGGCCGTCTCACCGTCAACGATCCGGCGACCACCGGCATCGTCGCCTACGAGGGCGGCAACTGGGACGCGGCCAAGGGCGCGGGCCCGCAGGCCTACACCGTCACCGGTGGCGGCGGCGAGATCCCGGACGGCAGCCAGCAGCTCAACTCGTCCGTCAAGGCGGGCACGCTGTCCATGGTCCAGGCCGGGGACACCGTCGAGATGTCGGCGGTCGACTTCGGGAAGGGCGGCGCCTCCCGCGGCTCCCTGCAGACGGTGACGGTCGAGGACTACCGCGGCGGTCCCGCCGGCTGGTCCCTGACCGGAAAAGTCACCGACTTCAAGGGCCCCGGCGGCGCGACGATCGGCGCATCCGCACTTGGCTGGACCCCGGTCTGCGCGACAAAGGCCGGCAGTCCCAGCACCTGTGCGGCCGGTTCCCAGGGACCGGTCGGCAGTGCGGGCGCCACGCTGGCGTCCACGCCGAACGGGAACTTCACCGGCGGCGAGTTCACCGTCGACGCCCGGCTCGCGCTGAACGTACCGGCGTACACCGCCCCCGGCGCGTACTCCGGCGTGCTCACCCTCACCCTCACGTGACCGAGCAGCCCCGATCAACCGGTGGACCGGGCGCGCACCCGCCCGGACCGCTCCGAACCGAGACCGACCGACCCGGAGGCCTTGCACCGTGCGCAAGCTGTACGTACTGCTCGTGGCCGGCGCCCTCATGCTGATCGGAGCCCCTGCGGTCCACGCCGCGGACAACGGCAGCTGGTCGGTCTACCCGGCGACCACACAGACCGGGCAGCGCCCCTACTTCTACCTCTCCGCCGACCCCGGCGCCACGCTCGACGACAAGGTCACCGTCACCAACAAGACGGACCGGCCGCAGACCTTCCGGCTGTACGCGGCCGACGCCTACAACACCGCACGCGACGGCGGATTCGCCGTCCGCGCCCAGAACGAGAAACAGCGCTCGGTCGGCGCCTGGGCGAGGACCGACCGCGAACGGGTCACCGTGCGCCCGCACGGCTCGGTCACCGTCCCGGTCACCATCACCGTCCCGAAGGACGCCGAGCCGGGCGACCACCCCGGCGCACTCGTCGCCCTCGACGAACGCATCGACCCCGCCGACGCGGGAGCCGTCGCCGTCGGCATTCAGAAGGCGGTTGGCGCCCGGATCTATCTGCGGATCAACGGACCGACCATGCCCGCGCTCTCCGTCGACGACGTCGAGGTCGAGCACACCCAGCCGCTGGTCCCGGGCACGGGCAGGAGCCGGGCCGTCATCTCGTACACGCTCCACAACCGGGGCAATGTCACCCTCAACCCCAAGGTCGCTCTCAGGGCCGAGGGCCTCTTCGGCCGCACCCTGCTCGCCCGGGATCTCAAGAAGATCCCCTCCGAACTGCTGCCCCGCCAGCAGGTCAGGCTGACCGAACAGTGGGCCGACGCGCCCCAGCTGGAATGGGGCGAGATAGAACTGACCGCGAGCGCCCGCGACACCCGCGAGTCCGCCGCCGTCTCCTACTTCGCACTGCCCTGGCTGGTGGCCGGGGTCCTGCTGGTGATCGTCGGCGGGGGTGCGGGGATGTGGATTCGGGCCCGTCGGAGCCGTACCCGCAGGGCCTGAGACGACGCGCGACAGGCCCCGCCGGGGCCCTTGGTACGGCAAGGCCGCCAGGATCGGGGACAATGGGCGCCATGAGCGTTCGACCTGACACAGAAGCCGCTGCACAGCAGGCTGCGAACAACGCCCCCCACCGGGCCGGCTTCGCCTGCTTCGTGGGCCGCCCCAACGCGGGCAAGTCCACCCTCACGAACGCTCTGGTCGGCCAGAAGGTGGCGATCACCTCCAACCGGCCCCAGACCACCCGGCACACCGTGCGCGGCATCGTGCACCGCGAGGACGCGCAGCTGATCCTCGTCGACACCCCCGGCCTCCACAAGCCGCGCACGCTGCTGGGCGAGCGTCTCAACGACGTCGTACGGACCACCTGGGCCGAGGTCGACGTCATCGGTTTCTGCCTGCCCGCCGACCAGAAGCTCGGCCCCGGCGACAAGTACATCGTCAAGGAACTCGCGGGCATCAAGAAGACCCCGAAGATCGCCGTCATCACCAAGACCGACCTGGTCGACTCCAAGCAGCTCGCCGAACAGCTGCTCGCCGTCTCCCGCCTCGGCGAGGAGCTCGGCTTCGAGTGGGCGGAGATCGTCCCGGTCTCCGCGGTCAAGGCTGAGCAGGAGGCGGGACGCAGTCCCTCGAACAAGGGTGGTGGTGGGAGAGGGGCCGGCCAGGTCGACCTGCTGGCCGACCTGATCGCCCCCCTGCTCCCGGAGAGCCCGCCGCTCTACCCGGAGGGCGACCTCACCGACGAGCCCGAGATGGTCATGGTCGCGGAGCTGATCCGCGAGGCCGCGCTCGAAGGCGTACGGGACGAGCTGCCGCACTCCATCGCGGTCGTCGTCGAGGAGATGCTGCCGCGCGAGGACCGCCCGGCGGACAAGCCGCTGCTCGACATCCACGCCAACGTCTACATCGAGCGCCCCAGCCAGAAGGGCATCATCATCGGCCCGAAGGGCAAGCGGCTGAAGGACGTCGGCACGAAGTCGCGCAAGCACATCGAGGCACTGCTCGGCACGCCGGTCTTCCTGGATCTGCATGTGAAGGTCGCCAAGGACTGGCAGCGCGATCCGAAGCAGCTGCGGAAGCTGGGGTTCTGACCGTCGCCCGAGTCCGGCGGCCGGAGGCCGGCGCAGTTGCCCGAAGCCGCTGAGGCCCCCCGGGGCCGAGGGGTGCGACGGCGGCCGTGTGGATGGGGTCCGAAGCAGCTGCGGAAGCAGGGGTTCTGACCGCCGCCCCGGTGGATTCAGCGGTACGCCTGTCTCACGCGCCCTCCTTCAGGACGCGTGAGATCAGTGCGCGCTGGGCTTCGGTCAGTTTCGGGTCCGCGCAGTGGACCGTCCGGTCGCCGACCGTGATCCGATAGCGGAAGCCGTCCGGTACGCCCTGGGGCGGGGTGTGGTGGCCCGCGGCGAGCGCCGATTCGGCCAGGGCCTCCCACTCCGAGGCGTCGGCCCGTCCGGTGGTGTCGACCTCGCGGTGGCGTGCGATGCCGGCGAAGCCGCCGGTCCTGCTGACCTGAATCCGCATACGGTGTCCTCCATCGCCGGACGGGCCGGAACTGTTCTACGCGGTCGGGACGCCCACCTCCGACCATGCCTTCAGGACCGCCTCCGCTTCGTCGCCCTCCCCGAAGCGGCTGCGGGCCGCGGCCACCGTCAGCCGGGCGAAGGACGCGAAGTCCGCGTCCACGGCCAGTTGACCACCTGTGAGCACATCGAACCAGAGCTGCCCGGCCCGCTCCCACGCATTGCCGCCGAGTGCCGTCGCCAGCAGATAGAACGCGCGGTTCGGGATGCCCGAGTTGAGGTGCACTCCGCCGTTGTCCTCGCTGGTGTGGACGTAGTTCTCCATCGACGCGGGCTGCGGGTCCTTGCCGAGTACATCGTCGTCGTACGCGGTTCCCGGCGCCTTCATCGAGCGCAGGGCGTCGCCCTGGACGCGGGGCGCCAGCAGTCCGGCGCCGATCAGCCAGTCGGCCTGGTCGGCGCTCTGGCCCAGCGAGTACTGCTTGACCAGGGAGCCGAAGACGTCGGACACCGATTCGTTGAGTGCGCCGGACTGGCCGTAGTAGCTCAGATTGGCGGTGTACTGGGTCAGGCCGTGCGCCAGCTCATGGGCGATCACATCGATGGCGACGGTGAAGTCCAGGAAGATCTCCCCGTCCCCGTCACCGAAGACCATCTGCTCGCCGTCGAAGAAGGCGTTGTTGTACTTCTCGTCGTAGTGCACGGAGCCGATCAGCGGCAGCCCGTTGCCGTCGATCGAACGGCGGCCGTATGCCTTGAGCAGTAGTTCGAAAGTGGCGCCGAGTCCCGCGTACGCGCGGTTGACGCTTGCGTCCTTCGTCGGCTCCTGGCCCTCGGCGCGGACCTCGGTGCCGGGCAGCTGGGTGCGGTGACGACAGTCGTACAGCGTCCGGTCGGGCTTGTCGGACGCCTCCCCCTCGGTCGCGGGGGCGACAGGCAAGGTGGTGACCGTTGCCATCTGGCGGCGGGTGCGGCGGGCGGCGTCGCTCTCCAGGGTGCGGCGGGCGGGGCCCGCGAGATCGGGGTTGTCGGACTGCGACAGCTTGTCGAGGACATGGGGCGGCACGATGGTGCAGAAGACGGGGTGGAACCCGTGCTGAGACTGAGGCTGCATGGAGCCGACTGTGGCACCGGGTAACCGCGATGTCACCGGTTGCGACCAGGATTGATGAAATGGAGTGATTGATCACTCTTGGGCGTTTCCGGCGTCCGGTCCCGCATACTGATACGGGACGGACGCATCAGACGCCTCTCGGCTACTCTCGTCGCATCATGCGTTTCGGGCTGCTTCTTCTTAGCTGCCGCGGCGAGGGCCTGTAGTCGTAGGCCGACCCCCTCCCCGCGGAGTCTGGTGTTGCAGCGACACAGTCGGCCGTCCCATTGGTTGGACCCCCGAGGAGCCGTACGCCATGACCGCCGCAAATCCCGCTCAGAGCCCCGCCGAGAACGCCGTCGGCCGCCCCACGCCGATCACCAACGCGACTCAGCTGCAGAAGCCGTCCGGGATGCCGATCCACAAGTACGGCCGCTACGAGGCCGTCGAGATCCCCGACCGCACCTGGCCGGACAACCGGATCACCGTCGCGCCCCGCTGGCTGTCCACCGATCTGCGCGACGGCAACCAGGCACTGATCGACCCGATGTCGCCGGCCCGCAAGCGTGAGATGTTCGATCTGCTCGTACGCATGGGCTACAAGGAGATCGAGGTCGGCTTCCCGTCCTCCGGCGAGACCGACTTCGCGTTCGTCCGCTCCATCATCGAAGAGGGCGCGATCCCCGAGGACGTGACGATCTCCGTACTGACGCAGGCCCGCGAGGACCTGATCGAGCGGACCGTCGAATCCATCGTCGGCGCCCACCGTGCGACCGTGCACCTGTACAACGCGACGGCACCCACGTTCCGCCGGGTCGTCTTCCGCGGCTCGAAGGACGACATCAAGCAGATCGCCGTGGACGGCACCCGGCTGGTCATGGAGTACGCGGAGAAGCTGCTGGGCCCGGAGACGATCTTCGGCTACCAGTACAGCCCCGAGATCTTCACCGACACCGAGCTGGACTTCGCCCTGGAGGTCTGCGAGGCGGTCTGTGACGTCTGGCAGCCGGAGGAGGGCCGCGAGATCATCCTCAACCTGCCCGCCACCGTGGAGCGTTCGACCCCGTCCACGCACGCGGACCGGTTCGAGTGGATGTCGCGCAACCTGTCGCGCCGCGAGTTCGTCTGTCTGTCGGTCCACCCGCACAACGACCGCGGCACCGCCGTCGCCGCCGCCGAACTGGCCATCATGGCCGGTGCGGACCGGATCGAGGGCTGCCTGTTCGGCCAGGGCGAGCGCACCGGCAACGTCGACCTGGTCACCCTGGGCATGAACCTGTTCTCACAGGGTGTCGACCCGCAGATCGACTTCTCGCAGATCGACGAGATCCGCCGCACCAGCGAGTACTGCAATCAGATGGAGGTCCACCCGCGCCACCCCTACGCGGGCGACCTGGTCTACACCGCCTTCTCCGGCTCCCACCAGGACGCCATCAAGAAGGGCTTCGACGCCATGGAGGCCGACGCGGCCGCCCGGGGCAAGACGGTCGACGACATCGAGTGGGCGGTGCCGTACCTGCCGATCGACCCGAAGGACGTCGGCCGCTCGTACGAGGCCGTCATCCGGGTCAACTCGCAGTCCGGCAAGGGCGGAATCGCCTACGTCCTGAAGAACGACCACAAGCTGGACCTGCCGCGCCGGATGCAGATCGAGTTCTCCCGGATCATTCAGGCCAAGACCGATGCCGAGGGCGGCGAGGTCACGCCGACGCAGATCTGGTCGACGTTCCAGGACGAGTACCTGCCGAACCCGGAGAACGCTGCGGCTCAATGGGGTCGCGTACAGATCCGCTCCGGCCAGACCACGACCGGCTCCGACGGCCAGGACACCATCACCGTCGAGGCGACGGTGGACGGCGCGGACACCGTACTGACCGGCACCGGCAACGGCCCGATCTCCGCGTTCTTCGAAGCGCTGCAGGCCATCGGCATCGATGCCCGTCTGCTGGACTACACCGAGCACACCATGAGCGAGGGCGCCAGCTCCCAGGCCGCCTCGTACATCGAGTGCGCGATCGACGGAAGGGTCCTGTGGGGCATCGGCATCGACGCGAACACCACGCGTGCCTCGCTGAAGGCGGTCGTCTCCGCCGTCAACCGCGCCACCCGCTGACCCGGTGCCCGAAAGGGCATGAAGTCGCACGGCCGCAGACCCCGTCCACCCGTATCCGGGGGGCGGGGTTCGGCCATCTCCGGCGGTTGTGACGATCGAGGTGCTGACGTCACATCATGACTGTGGTTAACATCACGTCCACACGGCAATGCTGCCGGAGGGGGCACCTCCCGTGCCCTTAGGGCTACGGGGGAGTTACGGAGGTGTGCGACGTGCGGTCAGCCCTGGGACAACGCGCCATGAAGCTGCGTATCTGCGGCATCCGCACCATCTGGGACACCGTCGGTGACGGCGAGTTCTTCTGCCCCGGCTGCGGCGGCGACCGCAACTACCGTCGGCTCACCGGCCGTCGCCGCTTCGCGGTGCTCGGCGTGCCGATGCTGCGGCGCGGCACCGTGGGCCCCGTCGTCGAATGCGCCGCCTGCCGGGCGCACTTCGACACCGACGCGCTCGACCACCCCACCACCACCCGGTTCTCCGCCATGCTCCGGGACGCCGTCCACACGGTCGCCCTCGGCATCCTCGCCGCCGGTGGCACCACCTCGCGTACGGTCCTGGAGACCGCGGCCGCCACCGTGCGCGACGCCGGATTCGACGACTGCACGGAGGAACAGCTCTCCACCGTCGTCGAGGTCCTCTCCGCCGACGTCGGCAACGGCTCCGCCTTCGGCCCGGCGGCCGAAGCCTGCGGAGCGGCCCTCGCCATCGAACTGCACGAGGCGCTGGAGCCCCTCGCCCCGCATCTGGCCCCCGCCGGACGCGAGTCGATCCTGCTGCAGGGCGCCAGGATCGCCCTCGCCGACGGCCCGTACGGGCATGCGGAGCGCGAGGTGCTGGCCACGGTCGGCGCGGCGCTGCAGTTCTGTACCGAGGACACGGCCCGGCTGCTCGCCGCAGCGGCACGTACCCCCTCCTGAACGGCCCCGTCCGCACCGGGCACGTACTCCCGCGGGAGTAATCGGCCCTGTGCGCCCACCGTGGCAGTAGCCGCGAAGTCCGCCCCGGGCGCGACGTACCGTCCGCTTTCCGCCGGGAGTCTGGAGAGGAACCAGACACCCGGCGGAAAGGGGGGCCCGTCATGAGGGCCGCAGTGAAACCAAATGGCACGCGGTCGCGGCCACGCAACCGGCGGCGCGTGCTGCCCTGGGCGGTCCTTGCCCTTTGGGTCGCCGCGATCGCGCTCGCCGGGCCGCTGGCGGCCAAGCTCGGCGGTGTACAGACCAACCGCGCCGCCGACTACCTCCCGGCGAGCGCCGACTCCACCCAGGTGGCGAAGATCCAGGACGCGCTGCCCGGCGGCGAGGCCACCGAACTCGTCCTCGTCTACCACCGCGACGGCGGACTGACCGCCGCCGACCGGACCCTGGCCGCCGAGCAGACCGCCGAGGTCGCCCGCGGTCACACACTCACCGGGACGCCGCGAGCCGTGCCGTCCGAGGACGGTACGACCCTGATGTACCCGGTCTCCTCCACCGAGCCGGGACAGGACGACGACGCCAGGACCGCGTTCGTCGACGAGGTGCGCGCGGTCGCCGAGGGCGGCGGCGGACTGAGCGTCGACGTCGGCGGACCCGGGGCGCTGAACGCCGACGCGCAGAAGGTCTACGAGTCCCTGGGCGGCCCGCTGCTCTATACGACCGTCGCCGTCGTGGCGATCCTGCTGATCCTCATCTACCGCAGCCCGCTGCTGTGGCTGGTGCCGCTCGTCGTCGCAGGCGTCGCCGACGCCCTGTCACCGCGAAGCCCCATGTCAGCCGGATCATGGGCAAGGTCGGCGCCCGCGACCGGGCCCAGCTGGTGATCGTCGCGTACGAATCGGGGCTGGTCGTACCGGCCGCCGGTGGGGCGGACGGAAAGTGAGCGACCCCGGCCCGGGGGGCGGGCCCGATGAGCCGTTCCCGTACCGGACAATGGACGCATGAGCTTGTTCCGGGACGACGGCGTGGTGCTGCGCACGCAGAAGCTGGGCGAGGCCGACCGGATCATCACGATCCTGACCCGCGGCCACGGCCGGGTGCGGGCCGTCGCGCGCGGCGTGCGGCGTACGAAGTCCAAGTTCGGGGCACGGCTGGAACCTTTCTCCCACGTCGATGTGCAGTTCTTCGCCCGGGGCAGCGAGCTGATCGGCCGCGGTCTGCCGCTCTGCACCCAGAGCGAGACGATCGCCCCGTACGGCGGCGGCATCGTCACCGATTACGCCCGCTACACCGCGGGCACCGCGATGCTGGAGACCGCCGAGCGGTTCACCGACCACGAGGGCGAGCCCGCGGTTCAGCAGTACCTGCTGCTCGTCGGAGGGCTGCGCACCCTCGCCCGCGGCGAACACGAGCCGCATCTCGTCCTCGACGCCTTCCTGCTGCGTTCGCTCGCCGTCAACGGCTACGCACCCAGCTTCGAGGACTGCGCGAAGTGCGGAATGCCCGGACCGAACCGGTTCTTCTCCGTCGCGGCGGGCGGCGTCATATGCGGCGACTGCCGGGTACCCGGCAGCGTCGTACCCTCGGCTGAGGCCGTCACCCTGCTGAGCGCGCTGCTCACCGGCGACTGGGAGACGGCGGACGCGTGCGAGGCGCGTCATGTCAGGGAGGGCAGCGGACTGGTGTCCGCCTATCTGCACTGGCATCTGGAGCGCGGACTGCGCTCACTGCGGTACGTAGAGAAGTGACACAGGCAGATCAGGCACAGGGAGCGAGACAGTTCATGGCAGTACGCGGGATTCTCGGCGGCCGTAACCGGCGCGACTACAAGACCCCGGAGCCGCACCCCTCCGGTGCCACGCCCCCGAAGATTCCCGGCGAGCTGGTGCCCAAGCACGTCGCCGTCGTGATGGACGGCAACGGCCGCTGGGCCAAGGAACGCGGCCTCCCGCGCACCGAGGGCCACAAGGTCGGCGAGGGCGTCGTCATGGACGTCCTCAAGGGCTGCATCGAGATGGGCGTCAAGAACCTCTCGCTGTACGCGTTCTCCACCGAGAACTGGAAGCGGTCCCCGGAGGAAGTGAAGTTCCTGATGAACTTCAACCGGGACGTCATCCGCCGCCGCCGCGACGAGATGGATGAACTGGGCATCCGCATCCGCTGGGTGGGGCGCATGCCGAAGCTGTGGAAGTCCGTCGTCCAGGAGCTCCAGGTCGCCCAGGAGCAGACGAAGGACAACAACAGGATGACGCTGTACTTCTGTGTCAACTACGGCGGCCGGGCCGAGATCGCCGACGCCGCGCAGCGCATCGCGCAGGACGTCGCGGCCGGGAAGCTGGACCCGTCCAAGGTCAATGAGAAGACATTCGCGAAGTACATCTACTACCCGGACATGCCGGACGTCGACCTCTTCGTCCGCCCCAGCGGCGAGCAGCGCACGTCCAACTACCTGATCTGGCAGAGCGCATACGCCGAGATGGTCTTCCAGGACGTGCTCTGGCCGGACTTCGACCGCCGCGACCTGTGGCGGGCATGCCTGGAGTTCGCCCAGCGGGACCGGCGCTTCGGCGGTGCGGTGGAGGCGGGCCAGGAGCCGAAGGGCTGAGGAAGGGGGGTCCGGGGGGGCCGCCCCCGGACCGTCATCCCTTCGTGCTCGCGCACTCCGCGCACGTCCCGAAGATCTCCACCGTGTGGGCCACGTTCACATACCCGTGCTGCGCGGCGATCGTCTCCGCCCACTGCTCCACCGCGGGCCCCTCGACCTCCACGGCCTTGCCGCACATCCGGCACACCAGATGGTGGTGGTGGTCGCCGGTCGAGCAGCGCCGGTACACGGACTCGCCGTCCGTGGTGCGCAGCACATCGACCTCGCCCGCATCGGCGAGGGACTGAAGCGTGCGGTAGACGGTGGTCAGCCCGACCGAGTCGCCGCGGTGCTTGAGCACATCGTGCAGCTCCTGGGCGCTGCGGAATTCATCCACCTCGTCGAGCGCCGCCGCCACCGCCGCCCGCTGCCGGGTCGACCGGCCGCGTACCGGGGCCGCGTTCGTTCCACTGATCGGCGCCGTCGCCACAGCAGCCTCCTCGTGTCGCCCGTACCTGTGTCGGGCCATTGTGCCAGCCCGTCCGGGCATCACGGTCAAACCCGGAGTTCGTCCGTGGCCGGGCGGGAGGCCGGTACCTCAAGAGTGCACTCCTCGGACGCCACTTCGCTCCGGCGGGCGCGCCTTCTGGCCAGCGGGGTCGCGAGCAGCGTCAGGCCGATGAAGACCGCGATGGCCAGCAGCACGATCGTCGCGCCGGGCGGGACGTCCTGGTAGTACGAGGTCACGGTGCCGGCCAGGGTTACCGCCGTACCGATGACGACCGACAGCACGAACGTCACCTTGAAGGACCTGGAGATCTGTTGCGCGGCCGCGACCGGCACCACCATCAGCGCGCTGACCAGCAGCAGCCCGACGACCCGCATCGCCACGGTGACCGTCACTGCCGCCGTCACGGCGACCAGCAGATTCAGCGCGCGCACCGGCAGCCCGGTGACCCGGGCGAACTCCTCGTCCTGGCTGACCGCGAACAGCTGCCGCCGCAGCCCCAGCGTCACCAGCAGCACGAAGGCGGCCAGCAGACAGATCGCGGTGATGTCCTCGGTGGAGACCGTGGAGAGGGAGCCGAAGAGATACGAGGTGAGGTTGGCGTTGGAGCCGGTGTCGGAGAGGCTGATCAGCAGGACACCGCCCGCCATACCGCCGTAGAACAGCATGGCCAGCGCGATGTCGCCGCGGGTGCGTCCGTACCAGCGGATCAGCTCCATCGTGACGGCGCCGACGACGGCGACCGCCGTGGCCATCCACACCGGGCTGGTGGAGAGCAGGAAGCCGAGGCCGACACCGGTCATCGCGATATGGCCGATGCCGTCGCCCATCAGGGCCTGGCGGCGCTGGACGAGATAGATGCCGACGGCGGGGGCGATGACGCCGACCAGTACGGCGGCGAGCAGTGCCCGCTGCATGAACGGAGGGTTGAGGAATTCCATGATCAGCTCAGCAGTCCCGTCCGGACGGGCTCGGAGGCCGCGTGGGGGTGTACATGGTCGTGTCCGGGCAGGGCGTGCTGGCCCAGCGCCTTCGGGGGCGGCCCGTCGTGCATCACGCAGCCGTCGCGCAGCACGATCGCGCGGTCGATCAGCGGCTCCAGCGGGCCGAGCTCATGCAGCACGAGCAGCACCGTGGTGCCGACCGCGACCTGTTCGCGGAGCGTCGCGGCGAGGATCTCCTGGCTGGCCAGGTCGACGCCGGCCATCGGCTCGTCCATGATCAGCAGCTCCGGTTCGGCGGCCAGCGCCCGGGCGATCAGCACCCGCTGGTGCTGCCCGCCGGAGAGTGCGTTCACGGAGTCCTTGGCCCGGTCGGCGAGGCCCACGAGGTCGATGGCCCGGTCGACGGCGGCCCGATCGGCCCTGCGGAGCAGGCCCAGCTTCGTACGGGAGAGACGTCCGGAGGAGACGACCTCACGGATCGTGGCGGGGACGCCGCCGGCCGCCGTGGTGCGCTGGGGTACGTAACCGATGCGCGCCCAGGTGCGGAAGCGGCGCAGCGGGGTGCCGAACAGCTCGATGGAGCCGCCGGTGAGCGGCACCTGGCCGATGACGGAGCGTACGGCGGTCGACTTGCCCGAGCCGTTGGCGCCGAGCAGGGCGACGACCTCGCCGCGGTGCACGGTCAGGTCGATGCCGCGCAGCACCGGACGCGCGCCGAGCGTGGCCGTGGCGCCGCGCAGGGCTATCACGGGTTCGGTCGTGGTGCTCCCGGGCTCGGACATGAGCGCCTCCGATGCTGCTGTGGCGGGTGTTACGTGGGTCACTTCGCGCCGAGCGCCTTCTGCAGGGCGGCGAGATTGGACTGCATGACCTCGATGTAGTTATCGCCCTTGGACCTGTCCGTGATTCCCTCCAGCGGGTCCAGGACGTCGGTCTTCAGGCCGGTGTCCTTGGCGAGGGTCTTCGCGGTCTTGTCGCTGGCGAGCGTCTCGAAGAATACGGTGGTGACCTTGTTCTTCTTCGCGACGGTGTGGATCTCGCTGATCCGGGCGGGGCTGGGCTCGGCCTCGGGGTCGATGCCGGCGATGCCTTCCTGGGTCAGGCCGTAGCGCTCGGCGAGGTACCCGAAGGCGGAGTGGGTGGTGATGAAGGTCTTGGTCGTGGTGTTCTTCAGGCCCGTCTCGTACGCCGTGTTCAGCGCGTCGAGCTTGTCGACCAGCGCGTCCGTGTTCTTGCGGTAGTCCGCGGCGTGGTCGGGGTCGGTCTTCTCCAGGGACTTTCCGACGCCCTTGGCGACCTCGGCGTACCTCACCGGGTCCAGCCAGATGTGGGGGTCGGCTCCGGCCTCGTCGCCGTGGTGCTCATGACCGTGTTCGTCGGCGCCGGTCTCGGTGCCGTGGTCTTCCAGCGCGGTGAGGGTCGCGGCGTCGACGACGTCCTTCGAGCCGGACTGCTTGATGGCGTCGTCGACGGCGGGCTGGATGCCCTTGAGGTACAGGATGTAGTCGGCGTCGCCGAGTCCGCCGATCTGCCGCGGGGTGAGTTCCAGATCGTGCGGCTCGACCCCCGGCTTGGTCAGCGTGGTGACGGAGACGTGCTTCCCGCCGATCTGCTCGGCCAGGAACTGCATCGGATAGAACGAGGCCACCACGTTCAGCTTGTCGCCGCTTTTATGGTCGGCAGCGTCCGAGGTGGAGCAGGCCGTGAGGGCGGTGAGGCCGAGGACGACTGCTCCGGCGACGGTGGCGGTGGGTATGAGGCGGCTTACGTTCATGACAGTCATTTTCAACAAAACTGGAAACGATTGTCAACAAGGCTGATGAGATGACCCCTCGGCCGACTGCGCCGATACCGATTTGATCCAAGGGGCGTGCCCGCCGGTAATCTGAAGCATTCGCCCGCCCGTCTCCCGACCACCACCCCCCACCGAGGCGCTTCGCGCCACCCCTGTCCAATTTCGTCGTCGTAATGAAGAGAGCACCGTGGCCGCCGACAAGATCGACTCCATCGTCAGCCTGAGCAAGCGCCGTGGCTTCGTCTATCCCTGCAGTGAGATCTACGGTGGCCAGCGCGCCGCCTGGGACTACGGGCCGCTGGGCGTCGAGCTGAAGGAGAACCTCAAGCGCCAGTGGTGGCGCTACATGGTCACCTCGCGCGAGGACGTGGTCGGACTCGACTCGTCGGTCATCCTGGCCCCCGAGGTCTGGGTCGCCTCCGGCCATGTCGCCACGTTCACCGACCCGCTGACCGAGTGCACCTCCTGTCACAAGCGCTTCCGCGCCGACCACTTGGAGGAGGCGTACGAGGAGAAGCACGGCCACGCGCCCGCGAACGGCCTGACCGAGCTCAACTGCCCCAACTGCGGCAACAAGGGCACCTTCACCGAGCCCAAGCAGTTCTCGGGTCTGCTCTCCACCCACCTCGGCCCGACCCAGGACTCCGGCTCGGTCGCCTATCTGCGTCCCGAGACCGCCCAGGGCATCTTCACCAACTTCGGCCAGGTGCAGCAGACCTCGCGCAAGAAGCCGCCATTCGGTATCGCCCAGATGGGCAAGTCCTTCCGGAACGAGATCACTCCGGGCAACTTCATCTTCCGCACCCGCGAGTTCGAGCAGATGGAGATGGAGTTCTTCGTCAAGCCGGGCGAGGACGAGCAGTGGCAGGAGTACTGGATGGAGCAGCGCTGGAACTGGTACACGGACCTGGGCCTGCGCGAGGAGAACATGCGGTGGTTCGAGCACCCGAAGGAGAAGCTCTCCCACTACTCCAAGCGCACCGCTGACATCGAGTACCGCTTCCGCTTCGGCGGCAGCGAGTGGGGCGAGCTGGAGGGCGTCGCCAACCGCACGGACTACGACCTCAAGGCCCACTCCGCCGCTTCCGGCACTGACCTGTCGTTCTTCGACCAGGAGGCCGGCGAGCGCTGGACTCCGTACGTCATCGAGCCGGCGGCCGGTGTCGGCCGTTCGATGCTCGCCTTCCTCCTCGACGCCTACATCGAGGACGAGGCGCCCAACGCCAAGGGCGTCATGGAGAAGCGCACCGTGATGCGCCTCGACCCGCGCCTCGCGCCGGTCAAGGTCGCGGTGCTGCCGCTGTCCCGCAACCCGCAGCTGTCGCCGAAGGCCAAGGGCCTCGCCACCGACCTGCGGAAGAACTGGAACATCGAGTTCGACGACGCGGGCGCCATCGGCCGCCGCTACCGTCGTCAGGACGAGATCGGTACGCCGTTCTGTGTCACCGTCGACTTCGACACCCTCGACGACAACGCGGTGACCGTGCGCGAGCGCGACACCATGAAGCAGGAGCGCGTTTCCCTGGACCAGATCCAGGCCTACCTCGGCGCCCGACTGCTGGGCTGCTGACGCACCACGGTTTCACGGCGAAGCCCCCGGTTCCTCGCACGGAACCGGGGGCTTCGTTGCACACTGTCCACGCTGAGCAGTTGCGTCAACGCGTCAATGCGTCAACAGGAGGCTTGGATGCCGTCCATGACCACGAGCAAGGTCAGCAGATGGGATCAGCACGGCCGTGAACACGTCGTCCATGTACGGAAGTCGGGGATGCAGCGGCAGCTGAGCTGCGACACCTGCGGCTGGCACAAGGGCGTCCAGTTCCTGCCCTGGCTCAAGGCCGAGGAACATCTCGCCGAGGCCCACCAGGCGACGGTCGACCCGACTGCCTGAGGACCCGGGCGCGGGGACCGGCGCGCGAACCGGCCGAAAACCGGGTGCGGGGGCCCGCCGGGCCGGGGTACGGTTCCGGCATGTCTTCGTTCTTCCAGATCTACGAGTGAGAGCGCGGCGGGTTCGACCACCCGCCGCCCATCGGATCGATTCCAGGTCGCTTCAGACCTCACTTCTCACCACGAATGGGAGAACGCCGTGGCCAAGAGCCGCAACAACCTCCTCGGTGTGGGCGGACAGCGCAAGAAGCTGTCCCGCGCCGAGCAGCAGGGCGCGGGCCCTGCGCGCAATGCCGACCGCAAGGCGGCAGCCGACCAGAAGCAGGAGCTGTTGCGCAAGATGCGTGAGCGTGCGCAGTCCGGATCCTCCGCCGCGCAGACGGAGCCGTCGTCGGACGACGCCGCATGCTCGGGCGCGCCCGAGCAGGACGCCCCGGCACAGAGCTGACGCCCCCTCATCACCCGTATGACCGTGGGCCCGGATCACCTGGAGTGATCCGGGCCCACGCCCTTGTCCGTGCCCCGTTGCCGCCCCGCGCTCACGCCACCTTGCGCGGCAGCCGCAGACTCAGCAGCACCGTCAGCACCACCGCGGCCAGCTGCACCAGCAGCGTCACGGCCAGCGCGTCCCGCATCCCCGAGCCCGGGGCCAGAGAGAGGAACAGCGTGCCGAGCGTGGCCAGGCCCAGCGCCGGCGCAGCCTGCTGAGCTGGAGAGCACGATGCGGAACAGGACGAAACCAGGCAGCGGCTGCAGCGCCTTCAGGCCCTGGAGCCCGCCGACGCCTGATTCCCGGCGGGGACACCCGTCGGCGCCTCCAGCCGCTCCGCGGCACGGCGCGCCGTCTCCAGCGCCCAGCGCCCACTGGTCAGCGCCCCCACCAGCAGGACGCACAGCCCGCACCCGGCGAGGATCCACCAGGCGGGCTTGCTCGCGTCCACGAAGGCGGCCGCGTACTCGGCGCCGCGCGGCGAACCGGTACCGGCCACGCCCGCCGCCAGCACCGCGCCGATCACGGCGACCCCGAGCGTTCCACCGATCTGCCGGCTGGTCGAGGCGACCGCCGCCGCCACACCGGCCTGTGAGCGCGGCATCCCGGAGACGGCCGTGTTGGTGATCGGCGCGTTCACCATGCCGAAGCCGAGACCGAACAGCACATAGCCGGTGAACAGCAGGACGTCGTCCGTCTCCGCGTCGAACGCGGCGAACAACAGCCCGCACGCCGTCATGGCCACACCCGCCACCAGCAGCGACAGCCGCGGCCCCCGGCTGCCGACGAGCCGGCCCGACAGGGGTGCGCAGACAAAGGTCAGGGCCGCCATCGGCAGCATGTACAGACCGGCGTGCAGTGCGCTCAGCCCGCGCACGTTCTGCAGATAGAGGGTGTTGAGGAAGAGGAATCCGCTCAGCGCGGCGAAGGCGCAGACCGCTATGACGGTGGCCCCGCTGAACGGGGCGCTGCGGAAGAAGCGCAGATCGATCAGGGGCTCGGCACGCCGCCGCTCGTACAGCAGCAGCCCGGTCAGGGAGCACCCGGCGAGCGCGGCGAACACCAGGATCCGCGGCGAGTCCCAGCCCTCCGAGGGCGCCTCGATGATCGCGTACGTCAGCGAACCGAGCAGCCCGATCACCAGCAGCTGCCCCACCGGGTCGGGGCGGCGCGGCTTCGGGGCGCGGGACTCGGGGACGTACCGCCAGGTGAGCAGCAGCGCGACGAGACCGACCGGCAGATTGATCCAGAAGATCGACCGCCAGCCGACCGAGTCCACCAGAAGGCCGCCGATCACCGGGCCCGCCGCCATGGAAATGCCGACGACACCGCCCCACACCCCGATGGCGCGGGCCCGCTCGCGCGGGTCGGTGAAGGTGTTGGTGATGATCGACATCGCGACAGGGTTGAGCATCGAGCCGCCCACCGCCTGCACCATCCGGAACGCCACCAGCGACTCCAGGTTCGGCGCCAGGGAGCAGAGCACCGAACCGAGGGTGAAGAGGACGAGCCCGATCTTGAAGATCTTCCGGCGCCCTATCCGGTCGGCGGTGGAGCCCGAGAGCATCAGCAGCGAGGCGAGGACGAGGGTGTAGGCGTCGATCGTCCACTGCATGCCCGCGACGGTGGCGTGCAGTTCCTTCTGCATGGAGGGCAGGGCGACATTGAGGACGGTGTTGTCGAGACTGACGATCAGCAGACTCATGCAGCAGATCGCCAGCACCAGCTGCCGTCGACGGGGGCTCAGCTCGGGCATACATGGATAGTACGGTTAACTAACGAACTCTGCCGACGTGCCGCTCCGTGCCGTACGCGACAATGGAGCAATGACCACGCTCGCCCCTTCGCTCCCGCTGCTCCGGATCGGCCCCCACACGGTGCAGCCGCCGGTGGTGCTCGCCCCCATGGCCGGCATCACCAACGCCCCGTTCCGCACCCTGTGCCGGGAGTTCTCCGGGGGCAAGGGGCTGTTCGTCAGCGAGATGATCACCACGCGGGCGCTGGTCGAGCGCAATGAGAAGACCATGCAGCTCATCCACTTCGACGCGAGCGAGACCCCGCGCTCGATCCAGCTGTACGGAGTGGACCCGGTCACCGTCGGCAAGGCCGTCCGCATGATCGTCGACGAGAACCTCGCCGACCACATCGACCTGAACTTCGGCTGCCCGGTCCCCAAGGTGACCCGCAAGGGCGGCGGCTCGGCGCTCCCGTACAAGCGGCCGCTGCTGCGTGCGATCCTCAGCCAGGCGGTCTCCAACGCGGGCGATCTGCCGGTCACCATCAAGATGCGCAAGGGCATCGACGACGATCACATCACCTACCTCGACGCGGGCCGGATCGCGGTCGAGGAGGGCGTCACGGCCGTCGCCCTGCACGGCAGGACGGCCGCCCAGCACTACGGCGGCACCGCGGACTGGGAAGCCGTCGCCCGCCTCAAGGAGCACGTCCCGGAGATCCCCGTCCTCGGCAACGGCGACATCTGGTGCGCGGACGACGCCCGCCGGATGATGCGCGAGACCGGCTGCGACGGCGTGGTCGTGGGCCGGGGCTGCCTGGGCCGCCCCTGGCTCTTCGGCGACCTGGTGAGTGCGTTCGAGGGTGCGGAGACGAGGCGGGCGCCGGCGCTCCGGGAGGTCGCCGCCGTCATGCTGCGGCACGCGACGCTGCTGGGGGAATGGATCGGTGACGAGACCCGTGGCGTGATCGACTTCCGCAAGCATGTCGCCTGGTACCTCAAGGGCTTCTCGGTCGGCTCCGAGATGCGCAAGAAGCTGGCGGTCACCTCGTCGCTGGAGGAGCTGGGCGGTCAGCTGCAGGAGCTGGACCTGGACCAGCCGTGGCCGGACGGCGCGGACGGGCCGCGCGGGCGCACCTCCGGCAATAACCGGGTGGTCCTGCCGGACGGCTGGCTGAAGGACCCGTACGACTGCGCGGGCGTGAGCGCCGACGCGGAGCTGGACACCTCGGGAGGCTGAGAACGCTCCCCGGGCCCGACCGGGGTCCGACGGGGGCTCTCCAGAGCTTCCCCCGGCCCTCCGGGGCCCTTCAAGAGGCACGCGGCATCACAGGCACCGCGTGCCTCTTCCTTTACCTCGCTCATCTGAGCGCTATACCGGGCCGGATTTGGCGATATTCGGCCAAGGGTGAGCCTTAATGCGCCTGCACCGGGCATCGCGCGTCGAATCCGCTCACAGTCGGCTGTGTGTTGATGATCAAAGGGTGACCATCAGTTGCCTCTCGCCCGTCCGGATGGTGACATCTGAGCGTCGATCGTAGAGTGATTCTCGCCACCCTGAGAACTATGTCGCTCAAATGAGCGCCAATTTGGGAGCTGCACTTCTCAAATGGTGGCACTGGGTGCCAATGGGCTTCACTTTGATCGATCGACGCTTCCACTGCGCTGCGTGGTCGAGTCGCGGGATTCCAGTCGCACTGAGTGTTTATTCGTTCAAGAAGTGAAGGCATCCTTCGATCGAGGGACAGGCCATGTCACTTTCGATCTGCTGGCGGACGGGTGGTTGAGGCTGCATGACGCGCAAGTGGACGTACCCAGACACCTTCGATCTGGGTATGTTCCTCGCCGTCAGGGCAGCCACCGCGTCCTCGAGGAGCCGAGACCCGTGTCGGAAAACAAAGATTCCCACGTATCCACCCCGGAATCCCGGGAGCCCCAGGGCGAGAAGTTCGTTTATGACTTCACCGAGGGCAACAAGGATCTGAAGGACCTGCTCGGCGGGAAGGGCGCCAACCTCGCCGAGATGACCAATCTCGGGCTCCCCGTCCCTCCGGGCTTCACCATCACCACCGAGGCGTGCAAGGTCTACCTCGACAGTGGCGAGGAGCCGACGAAGCTGCGCGACGAGGTCAGCGCGCATCTCGACGCCCTTGAGGCGCGGATGGGCAAGAAGCTCGGCCAGGCGGACGACCCGCTCCTGGTCTCGGTCCGCTCCGGCGCGAAGTTCTCGATGCCCGGCATGATGGACACGGTCCTCAACATCGGCCTCTCCGACGAGTCCGTGGTCGGTCTCACCGCCCAGGCCGGTGACGAGCGGTTCGCATGGGACTCCTACCGCCGCCTCATCCAGATGTTCGGCAAGACCGTCCTCGGTGTCGACGGCGACCTCTTCGAGGAGGCGCTGGAGGCGGCGAAGGAGGCCAAGGGCGTCACGGTCGATGTGGATCTCGACGCGGCCGACCTGAAGAAGCTGGTCAAGCAGTTCAAGAAGATCGTCTCGCGGGACGCCGGACGTGACTTCCCGCAGGACCCGCGCGAGCAGATGGACCTGGCCATAAAGGCCGTCTTCGACTCGTGGAACACCGACCGGGCCAAGCTCTACCGCCGCCAGGAGCGCATCCCCGGCGACCTCGGTACGGCCGTCAACATCTGCTCGATGGTCTTCGGCAACCTCGGTCCCGACTCCGGTACGGGTGTCGCGTTCACCCGCGACCCGGCCAGCGGCCACCAGGGCGTCTACGGCGACTACCTGCAGAACGCGCAGGGCGAGGACGTCGTCGCCGGCATCCGCAACACCGTGCCGCTCGCCGAGCTGGAGTCGATCGACAAGAAGTCGTACGACCAGCTGATGCAGATCATGGAAACCCTCGAAACGCACTACAAGGACCTGTGCGACATCGAGTTCACCATCGAGCGCGGCCAGCTGTGGATGCTCCAGACCCGGGTCGGCAAGCGCACCGCCGGTGCCGCCTTCCGGATCGCCACGCAGCTGGTCGACCAGGGGCTCATCGACGAGGCCGAGGCGCTCCAACGGGTCACCGGGGCGCAGCTGGCGCAGCTGATGTTCCCGCGCTTCGACGAGGACGCCAGGACGCAGCTGCTCGGCCGTGGCATCGCCGCGTCGCCGGGTGCCGCGGTCGGCAAGGCGGTCTTCGACTCGTACACCGCCGTCAAGTGGTCCCGCTCCGGCGAGAAGGTCATCCTGATCCGCCGGGAGACCAACCCCGACGACCTCGACGGCATGATCGCCGCCGAGGGCATCCTGACCTCCCGCGGCGGCAAGACCTCGCACGCCGCCGTCGTCGCCCGCGGCATGGGAAAGACGTGTGTCTGCGGCGCCGAGGAGATCGAGGTCGACACCAAGCGGCGTCGGCTGACCGTCGGCGGGACTGTCGTCGAGGAGGGCGACACCGTCTCGGTGGACGGCTCCACCGGCAAGGTGTACCTCGGTGAGGTCCCCGTCGTGCCGTCCCCGGTCGTCGAGTACTTCGAGGGCCGGATGCACGCGGGCGCCGACGACGCCGACGAGCTGGTCGCCGCCGTGCACCGGATCATGGCGTACGCGGACCGGGTGCGCCGGCTGCGGGTGCGGGCCAACGCCGACAACGCCGAGGACGCGCTGCGCGCCCGCCGCTTCGGTGCCCAGGGCATCGGCCTGTGCCGTACCGAGCACATGTTCCTCGGCGAGCGCCGCGAGATGGTCGAGAAGCTGATCCTCGCGGACACCGACGCCGAGCGCGAGACCGCGCTGGACGAGCTGCTTCCGCTCCAGAAGGCCGACTTCATCGAGCTGTTCGAGGCGATGGACGGACTGCCCGTCACCGTACGGCTGCTCGACCCGCCGCTGCACGAGTTCCTGCCCGACATCACCGAGCTCTCGGTACGGGTCGCGCTCGCCGAGTCCCGCAAGGACGCCAACGAGAACGACCTGCGTCTGCTCCAGGCCGTGCACAAGCTGCACGAGCAGAACCCGATGCTCGGTCTGCGCGGGGTCCGTCTCGGTCTCGTCATCCCCGGCCTGTTCGCCATGCAGGTACGGGCGATCGCCGAGGCCGCGGCGATGCGCAAGAACGCCAAGGGCGACCCGCGCGCCGAGATCATGATTCCGCTCGTCGGCACGGTCCAGGAGCTGGAGATCGTCCGCGAGGAGGCCGACCAGGTCATCGCCGAGGTCGAGGCGGCCACCGGCACCGAGCTGAAGCTGACGATCGGCACGATGATCGAGCTGCCGCGCGCCGCGCTGACCGCCGGTCAGATCGCCGAGGCCGCACAGTTCTTCTCCTTCGGTACGAACGACCTGACCCAGACGGTGTGGGGCTTCTCCCGTGACGACGTGGAGGCCTCGTTCTTCACCGCCTACCTGGAGAAGGGCATCTTCGGGGTGTCGCCGTTCGAGACGATCGACAAGGACGGTGTCGGCTCGCTGGTCCGCAGCGCCGTCGCGGCCGGCCGGGCCACCCGCCCGGATCTGAAGCTCGGCGTCTGCGGAGAGCACGGCGGCGACCCGGAGTCGGTGCACTTCTTCCACGAGGCGGGCCTGGACTACGTGTCCTGCTCCCCGTTCCGTATCCCCGTCGCCCGCCTGGAGGCGGGCCGTGCGGCGGCGGACTCGAAGGGCAGCGACAGCCGCTGACCCGACACGACACCCCCTGGCCCCGGAGCTGCTGTCGGCTCACCCGTACCCTCACCGACTCGACGGCAACTCCGGAACTCCCAGAGGCGGCGGCACCCTGTGCGGGGATGCCGCCGCTTCGTTTTGTACTGGGGAAAATGGTTGTTCGACGTTGTGCCTTTTCTTCGTTCAATACGCAAAGACATGGGTCGGGAACGGACCGGGGTGGGGGGGGGGGGGGGGGGGGGGGGGGGGGGAGGGGGGGCGGGGGGGGGGGGGGGGGGGGGGGGGGGGGGGGGGGGGGGAGGAGGGGGGGGGGGAGGGTTGTTTTTTCGCTTTTTTTCTTTTCTTGCGGAAAAAAAGAAAGGGGGGGGGGGGGGAATGGCGGGGGGCCCCCCCCCCCCCCCCCCCCCCCTCCCCCCCACCCGGCTTACCCCCGTCGGGTACGGAGCCGCACCGTCGCCGACCGCCGCCGAACGAGCAAAACCCCCCACGGCCTTCACTCGATCTGCCGGTGGCTCCGGATTCGTACCCGACGTCGTACAGCTTTTCGGGAGACGGCATGGGGAGGCGAGACGTTTCACCTCTGGCCGAAACCCCGTGGTGACGTGCTGTTACGGATCACATACCCTTGGGTGGGGGTAATTGCAGGTGCAACAGATGGGGGTTCGGTGCTGCGTATCCATATGTCCGGAGTGGACCTTTCCAAGGTGCGGATGGCCACCCGGCCGGATGCGCTGTGGGAAACCATTCTGAGTTTCCATCGGCTGAGGGACCGGCGCGGTTCCACGGTGTTCGGGAAATGGCGTACGGAAACCCGGCCCCGGTTGAATGGTGAAGTACGCCTGCTGGCCGCCGTGATTCCACCGCGCGGCTATTTCCCGGACTTTCTGACGCCTTCTCATGAAAGCAGCGAGCCGTACGGCATCGACGCCGGAATTGAAGCGCTGCGCGACACCCCGCCCCGGCGGATCCGCGCCGAACTCGCCCTGCTGGCCGCCGAGCGCCGCGAGGCGGGCCGCACCCCGGGCGGGCACGCCGAGTTGCTCGACCGGCTCATCGGCGCCCTGCGCGGTTACCACCGCGCCGCGATCGAACCGTACTGGCCGCACATCCAGGCCAGCATCGAGGCCGACCGCGCCGTCCGCGGCCGCGCGCTCCTGGACGGCGGGGCGCAAGAACTGCTCGCCTCACTCCCGCCCATGATCCGCTGGCGGGCCCCCGTGCTGGAGGCGGACTACCCCGTCGACCGCGAACTCCACCTGGGCGGGCGGGGGTTACTGCTCCAGCCGTCCTACTTCTGTCGCGTCACCCCGGTCGTCTACCGCGACCCGCAGCTCCCGCCGGTCCTCGTCTACCCGGTCACCCACTCCCGCGCCCCGGTCTTCGCCGAACCGGGGCCCTGGCTCGGCCGGCTCCTCGGCAATACCCGCTCGACGGTTCTGAGGGCCATCGGCAACGGCTGCACGACCAGCGAACTCGCCCGCCGGGCAGGAGTCTCCCTCGCCTCGGCGAGCCAGCACGCCTGTGTGCTGCGCGAGGCCGGCCTGATCCGCACCCTGCGGCACGGCAGCTCGGTCCTGCACACGCTGACCCCGCTGGGCGGATCGCTGCTCCGGGGCGGCGCGCCGCTCGCCATGTCCTGACGCCGGAGGGCCAAAGTTTTCTTCGCGGGACCGATGAGTTCTGCACAGCCCAGCCGTCTACCTGTCGTAAAACGTTCGAACAACAGAGAGAGCGAAACGGCCATGCCTCAGATGATCTTCGTGAACCTGCCGGTCAAGGACCTCGAGACGACCAAGACCTTCTTCGGCAAGCTCGGCTTCTCGTTCAACCCGCAGTTCAGCGACGAGAACACCGCATGCCTCGTCATCAGCGACACCATCTTCGCCATGCTCCTCACGGAGCCCCGATTCAAGGAGTTCACCAAGAAGGAGATCGCCGACGCCTCGAAGTCCACCGAGGTGATCCTCGCTCTGAGCGCCGAGAGCCGCGAGAAGGTGGACGAGCTGGTCGACACCGCCCTCGCCTCCGGGGGATCGCCTGCCAACGAGCCGATCGACTACGGCTTCATGTACGGCCGTTCCTTCCAGGACCCGAACCACCACATCTGGGAGGTCATGTGGATGGACCCCTCCGCTGTCGAGGGCCGGCAGGGCTGAGCCCGTCGATGAGGGGGCGGGGAGCGGTCCTCAGGATGTCAGGCCCGGATACGCCACCCCCGTGAGCTGCTCGGACGCCACCCAGAGCCGTTCGCTCGCCACATCGTTCAGCGTCCAGCCCGCCCGCCAGGACGGGGCGGGCGCACCGCGCCAGCCCAGCAGCCTCGGCCCGGTGAACGAGTCGGGGCGCACGCCGGGCGCGGTGGCCGCGTACAGGGTGGGCAGCGCACCGGACGACGCGGGCTGGGCGATGATCCGGTTACCGAGCTCGACCACCCGTTCCGCCGCCTTGCGGTTCTCCATCCGGACACCCGCCGTCTGCAGATTGGTCGCCGCGTAACCGGGGTGCGCCGCAGCGGCCACCACTTCACAACCGGCTGCCGACAGCCGCCGCGCCAGCTCGTGGATGAAGAGCAGATTGGCGGTCTTCGAGCGGCCGTAGGCGATCCAACGTCGGTAGTTCCGCTCGCTGTTGAGATCCCCGATGTCGATGTTGGACAGGGCGTGCATGCCGCTGGAGACGCTCACCACGCGCGCCCCGGGGGTGTCGAGGAGCTTCGGGAGCAGCAGTCCGGTGAGCGCGAAGTGCCCGAGGTGGTTGACGCCGAACTGCCTCTCGAAGCCGTCGGCCGTCTTCCCGTACGGAAGCGCCATCACGCCCGCGTTGTTGATCAGCAGATCGATCCGGTCGGGCGCGTGGGCCGCGGCGAACTGGCGTACGGAATCCAGATCGGCCAGATCGAGCGGTACGAACTCCACGTCCGCGCCGGTCACGGCCGTCCGGATGCGGGACTCGGCCTCCTTGCCGCGCGTCTCGTCACGGCAGGCGAGCAGCACCCGCGCGCCGTGCCGGGCCAGCTCGCGCGCCGTGATCAGTCCGATGCCGCTGTTGGCTCCGGTGACCACGGCCGTACGGCCGTTCTGATCGGGGATGTCGCTCGCGTTCCAGCCCTGGCTCATGGACCAAAGCGTACGACCGCGGCGGGCCGGCCGGACGGGCCGGGCCCGTCCGGATTCCGCCGGGCTCGCGAGGGCGAGGGCGGGCCCGGAAGCCCGGAACCTCAGAGTTGGCTCAACTTTCCCGCGATCCGGCCGAGGCAGTTGGACGGGGCACGTATCGCCTCCCTATGGTCGCGACCATGCCCGACATAGCACTCACCACTCTGGTCGTCCTCTGCCTCGCCGCAGCCGCGGCCGGCTGGATCGACGCAGTGGTCGGCGGCGGCGGACTGCTGCTGCTGCCCGCCCTGCTGCTCGGACTGCCGCACGTCCCGGCCGCGCACGTCCTCGGCACGAACAAGGCGATCGCGATCGTCGGTACGTCGGGCGCCGCCGTGACGTACGTACGCAAGGCGCCGGTGAAGGTCGGGACGGCCCTGCGGATCGGGCTCGCGGCACTGGCCGGATCGATGACCGGTGCGTTCTTCGCCGCCGGGATCAGCAGCGAGGTGCTGCGCCCGGTCATCATGGTTGTGCTGCTGGCAGTCGCGGCGTTCGTGATGCTGCGGCCCTCGTTCGGCAGGGCGACGGACGACGGTACGCGGCACGAGGTCACCCGGGCCCGCACCGTCACCGCGATTGTGCTGGTCGGCGGCGGCATCGGCTTCTACGACGGGCTGTTCGGCCCCGGCACCGGAACGTTCCTGGTGCTGGCGCTGACCGCGGTGCTCCACCTCGATCTGGTGACGGCGTCCGCCACCGCCAAGATCGTCAACGTCTGCACCAACGGCGGGGCGCTGGCGATGTTCGCCTACCAGGGCAGCGTGATGTGGCAACTGGCCGCACTGATGGCAGTGTTCAACCTGGCGGGTGGGCTGATCGGGGCGCGGATGGCGCTCAGGAAGGGCAGCGAGTTCGTCCGCGGGGTACTGCTGGTCGTGGTGTTCTCGCTGGTCGCCAAGTTGGCGTTCGATCAGTGGATGGCATGAACGACGGGCGTCCGGCCGGGTTCACCGCACCTCGGTGAGGTGCGCGTACGCCACCACATTGCCCTGGTAACCCGTCGTCTTCGAGAATCCGCCGCCGCAGGTGATCAGCCGCAGCGAGGCGTAGGGCGAGGCGCCGTACACCCGCTTGTCGGGGAAGTTCTTGCTCCCGTAGACCTCGATCGCGTCGAGTGAGAAGACGGCGGTACGCCCGTCCTGGCGGACCACCTCGACCGTGCTGCCCTTCTGCAGGGTGCCCAGGTTGTAGAAGACCGACGGCCCCTGTGCGTTGTCGACATGACCGGCGACGATCGCGCTGCCCTTGGAGCCGGGCGGAGTGCCGTCCCGGTACCAGCCGACGACGTTACGGTTCCCGGCCGGCGGCACATCGAGACTGCCGTCGGCCCCGAGTCCCAGTCGCATCATCGGTGCGTCCACCCGGATGCTCGGGATCCGGATGCGTACGGGCGCCGAGGGTTTCAGCGGTTCGGCGACCGGAGAGCCCGGCTGCAGTTGCGGGCCGCCCGCGAACGCCTGGGCGGCGGTCGGCTGGGGCGGGATCAGCCCGGCACCGGCGCCGTGACGGATCAGCCAGATACCGGCCAGCGCTGCGACGACCAGCAGCCAGCTCTTGGCCTTCTGGGACACGGTCGTCCTCCGAATGACGAAATGGGGACGGTCCCGTCCCGGTGGCGCGCGGCCACCGGGACGGAAACCGGGCGGTACGGAGACGTGAATCCGTCTCCGTCAGCCGGCTCCTTGCGTGCCGCTCGCCCGGCGACGCAGGAGCCAGGCTCCGCCGACGGCGGTCGCGGCGAGTACGCCGGCGCCCGCCGCGATCTGGGTGGTGTCGGGCCGGACGCTGCCGCCGACGCCTGTTTTGACGTGCCCGCTGGGGGCATTGGGTACGGACGAGTTGTCGTGCCCGGACGAGGAGTTGTCGCGTCCGGATGAGTTGTTGCCTCCGGACTGGTTGTCGTGCCCGGACGAGGAGTTGTCGCGTCCGGATGAGTTGTTGCCTCCGGACTGGTTGTCGTGCCCGGACGAGGAGTTGTCGCGTCCGGACGAGTTGTCGCCTCCGGACTGGTTGTCGCGCCCGGACGAGGAGTTGTTGCGACCGGACGAGTTGTCGCGCCCCGACTGGTTGTCGCGCCCGGACGACGAGTTGTCGTGCTTTGCCGAGCCCTCGTCCCCGGAAGGGATGCGGAGCCCTGAGAGGGCGTCGAGCCCGCCGACGGAGTCGAGCAACGAAGGGACATTGAGGCCGGAAGGGTTGTTGAGGCCGAAGGGGGTGTTGTTTCCGGACCCGGAGGGGTTGTCCGGCCCGTCCTCGTCGGTCTGCGCCTCCGGGGCGCCATTGGCCCGCGGCGCGGCAGCCGAGCCGGCCCGCAGTGCGCCGGCATCACCTGCGTACGCGGACGGCCCGGCGGTGAAGAGGACGAGCGCGGCTATGGTGACCGCGGAAGCGGCGGTACCGGTCACTGGGCGGGCAGGACGCATGGGGTGTTCCTCCGGCAACTGCGCGAGTGGGTGTGTCCTGACCTCGAGCTAACGGGCGCTCCGCCACCCATGCCTGCTGACATGAAGTCAGCTTTCACCCGAATGGCTCGGCGCGGCATCCTTGCCAAGCTGTATGTGTGCAGGTCACAGCGGTGATCGAAGTGAGGGCGGCCGGTCCCGTACCGCCCGGTGCCGATTGGGTGATGCCACCCGGGAGGAGAGTGGCGCACATCACATGCATGACCTTGTGGGTGTCGGGCACACGTCTGACACCCCCCACGGGACGGTGAACCAGGCCGCCCCAGGCCGCCGCCCTCTCCGGGCCCATCCCCCCTGGGTCCGGCGGGGGCGGTTCCGTGCCGAGGCGCCCCGCGGTGCGGCGTTCTCAGGCCGGGGCCGCGGCGGACCATTCGACGGCCGGCGGCCGCACCCGAGCACAGAGCGGCTGTCCCTTGGCATCGGAGAGCGACAGCCGCGCCGTGAGATGCCCGGAGCGCACGGCGGCTTCGAGCACGGCCGGATCGATGTCGCCCAGCATCAGCTTGGCCCGCCGGAACATGGTGAAGACGCCGTTCTCGTCGACCGTGCCCCAGGACAGGTAGACGAAGCGCCCGCCCAGCCGGTTCTGCACGTAAGGCCCCTTGATCTCGACGCCGTCCTCGGCCGGGGCGACGGTGCAGTCCAAGGTCCACGAGGCCGACGGGGCGTCGCCCGGGCGCAAGTCGAGCAGTTCACCGGGCCTGTCCTTGCGCTGCACACCCACGTGGATGTTGCGGGCACCGGGGAAGTCACTGCCGGGCCCGCAGGTGAGGCCGGGGAGATGCGAGCCTTCGATATGGATCTGCATGCCCCCATGTTCCCTTCCTCCCGTGCGCCTTCGGACCGCCGTCCGCAGCAGGGCGTGGGGTTCGCCGTGCAGGCAGGTGTGAGGCCAGGGGGTGTCAGATCGTGTCCCACGGCGCACCGTCGTACGCCTGCCCGATCCGCTTCATCAGCTCCTCGTCCACCGTGAACTCGGTGTCGTCGATGCGCCGGACCGGCGCGATGCCCTGCGAGTTGGTGATGAACGCCGACCGGAACGCGGCCAGCCCGTCCAGCGTCACCGGGCGCCGTACGGACTCCAGCCCCGCGCCGGGCAGCTCCTGCTCCAGCAGCGCCATGGTGATGCCGAGCAGGGAAGGGGCTTTTGGCCAGACGACCGAAGTGCCGTCCCAGAAACCGATGTTGGTGATCGAACCCTCGGTCACCGCACCGTCCGGCATGGTCAGCAGGGCCTCGTCGAAACCGGCGCGTGCCGCGAGCCTTGCGTAGTACGTCTGGCCGAACTCGCCGGGACGTTTGATGTGCGGCACGGTCCGGGCGTACGGAACGGACATCAGGTCGTGCGGTTCGGCGGACTTCTGCGCCGGCTCGCGCACCGTGACCATCACTGTCGTCCCTGTGCCGCCCGGCGACGGAAAGCCGTACACCCGGGTCGAGGCGTCCCGTACCCCAGCACTGTCCAGCGCGTGCCGGATCAGCTCGCGGACCCGCTCCCCGTCGAGGCCGACCTCGAACAGCTCCTGGTTGGCGGAGCCCAGCCGGGCCAGATGCAGGGCGAGGCCGCGCACCTTTCCGTCCCTGACCTGCATGGCCGTGAAATGGCCGTAGTTGACGAAGGCGGGAATCCGCAGATCCGCCTCGGTGGCCGGGTGCCCGTCGAACTCGGCGTACGGGAAGGGTGCGGGAGGGGGAGTCGTCATGCGATCCACCGTATGCCGCGGCGCGCGACGGCGTCCCCCGACGGACAGGACTTGACCTCAACCGTGGTTGACATATGAGCCTCTCCGTATGGACCTCACCGCAACATCCTCATCCATCGCATCCACGACCGGCCCCACCCCACCTCTGAAGGTCGCGGTCATCCTCGCCAGCAATCGCGAGGGACGGTTCGCCCCCGTCGTCTCCGACTGGTTCCTCTCGCGCACCGCCGGTCACCCCGACATCGAGACCGACCTGATCGACATCGCGGAACTCGACCTCCCGATCGCCCTCTCCCACCGGCCCGACGCCGATGCGCAGGCCCAACTGGCGGCCGTTTCGTCCAGGTTGGCGTGGGCCGATGCCTTCGTCGTCATCACCCCCGAGTACAACCACTCGTACCCGGCCCCGCTGAAGAACCTCATCGACTGGCACCACGCCGAGTGGCAGGCCAAACCCGTCGCCTTCGTCTCGTACGGCGGAGTCTCCGGAGGTCTGCGCGCCGTCGAGCATCTGAGGCAGGTCTTCGCGGAGCTGCACAGCGTCGGCATCCGGGAGACGGTGTCGTTCCACAACGCGGGCGCCCTGTTCGACGACGAGGGCAGGCACAAGGACCCGGCGGGCTGCGACGCGGCGGCCAAGACGCTGCTCGACCAGCTGGTCTGGTGGGGGCGCGCGCTGCGCGACGGCAAGGCTGTCCATCCCTACGGCGTCTGACCACCGGGCACTGCGCCGCGCCGCAACGCCCCCAACCATCGACGATGGGAGCAAGGACACTCCGTAACCGACCTCCGAGGAGCTCGAAAGTGACGACGCCGGCATTGCTGACCGTACTGACCACGACGGACAGCGAGGAGAAGGCCCGTTCCCTGGCGCAGGGCGCGGTGGAGGCGCGGCTCGCCGCCTGCGTACAGATCTCCGCGCCCGTCACCTCGGTCTACCGCTGGCAGAACGCCATCGAGACCACCGAGGAGTGGCAGCTGCTGTTCAAGACGACGGCCGAGCGGTACGACGAACTGGAGGCCCATCTCCTGGCGGCGCACGACTACGAAACACCGGAGATCGTCGCGATCCCGGTGGTACGGGGCAGCGCCCGCTATCTCGACTGGGTCTCGGCCGAGACCGCCCCGGTCACCTCTCTGTAGAGCCGGCACCTGCCCGGGGGCGCCCGCCCTCAACGCCCGTCCGCCGCCAGGGCCTCCCCGATCCCGGGCTCCTCCGGCCCCAGGAAGTGCGGGTCGGGCCTGAACACGGCATCCAGCGCCGCCTTCCCGGCCGCGAATATCTCCCGCGTCCCGCCGTAGTACCAGGTCGCATCGTGTACGGCGTCGACGCCGACCCCGAACGCATCGATCCCCGCGGTGCGGCACAGCGCGATTGCCCGCCGGATGTGGAACCCCTGGCTCACCAGCACCGCGCGGTCGACGCCGAAGATCTTCTTGGCCCGAACGCACGAGTCCCAGGTGTCGAACCCGGCGAAGTCGCTCACGATCCGCTCGTCCGGCACCCCGTGCGCCCTGAGATACGTGCGCATGGCGTCCGGCTCGTCGTACTCCTTCCGGCTGTTGTCACCGGTCACGAGCACGACCTTCACCTTCCCGTCCCGATACAGCTCGGCAGCGGCGTTCAGCCGGTTCGCGAGATACGGCGACGGCTTGCCTTCCCAGAGACCGGCCCCGAACACCATGGCGACCTGCTGCGCGGGCGCGTCCGCGGTCGTTCTGACGCGGGCGTCGGCCACGGAGTACATCCAGGTCGCGGGCGCCAGCGCCGCCACACAGGCGACCATCACCCCCTGCACGAGCCACCGCTGCCCGCGCCGCGTCCGCGGCCATCGCGGCCGCAACCGCCCGAGCCGCCTGAGCCGTCCCGGCTGCTTCTCCCGCATGAGTGTCCCCCTGTTCGTGCCCTGTGCCGTGCTGTCCCACATGATCGGACGAGCGGCGGGGAGAAAGGGTTCTCTATCTTCCGATTTCATTGATTTCGTAGCCGTTTCCGGTCTTGCCGCAGACACTTCGGGCATGATGGCCGCCATGAACCGACCTGGAACCGGGACAGGCGGCTGGGTGACCGTCGCCGCGTACGAGAATCTGAAGGGCCGGCCGCATCCCGCGGCTGCCGTCCGCGCTTGACTGCGGGACCGGGGCATCGACTGGATGCCGTTCGCCGTCGACGACCTGCACATCGACCTGGCCTGTGGCCCGGGCCCGGACGGCCACTGGCACGGCTGGATCACCGTCCGCGTCCGGGCTTCGGTGCTGATTCCGCGCGGCCTCCATCCCGACCAGCCGACCTCGCAGCCAGGATTCCCGCCTGCCCCGGCGTGGTGGCACGCGGCAGCCGAACGGGCGGCCCGGAAAACCCATTGAGCTCTGGTGCAACTCGGACTGAGACCGGCGATTGTCCGCAGGACGCCCAGTAGCATCGGGCAATGTTGCTTCCACGGCTGATCGCCTCCGATCTCGACGGCACGCTCCTGCGCAACGACGGCACCCTCTCGCCCCGCACCCTGCGCGCCCTGCGCACGGCCGAGAGCGCCGGTACGGAGGTCGTCCTCGTCACCGCCCGGCCGCCCAGATTCGTCGACCGGCTCGCCGAGGCCGCCGGCCTCGAGGGGACAGCCGTGTGCAGCAACGGGGCGCTGGTGTACGACATCGGGACGCGCACCGTCGTCTCCTCCCGCGCCCTGCCCCTCGCCACCGCCCGGCGCGTGGCCACCGCGCTCGCCGCCGCCGTGCCCGAGATCGGCTTCGCCCTGGAGACCGGCAACCACGTCCTGTACGAACCCGCCTACCGGCTGCGGCTCTCCGAGGACATCGACGCCGAGCTGCCCGTACCGTCGCTGGCGGATCTGTGGCTGACCGACGTCCCCGTCACCAAGCTGCTCGCCTGGTCGGACCGGCTCGACGCGGACGCCCTGCTGGCCGCTGCCGAGGAAGGGGCGGGCGACGAGGTGCAGCTCACCCACTCCGGCGGGCGCGGGCTGCTGGAGATCAGCGCGTCCGGCGTCACCAAGGCCGGCACCCTCTCGATGCTGTGTGCCGGGCGGGGCATCGACGCCACGGAGGTCATCGCCTTCGGCGACATGCCCAACGACCTGACCGTCCTCGACTGGGCCGGCACCGGCTACGCGATGGGCAACGCCCACCCGAGCGTGCTGGCCGCCATACGGACGCACACGCTCTCCAACGAGGAGGACGGGGTCGCGCACGTCATCGAGCGGCTCTTCGGCGCGGCCTGATACCGAGGCGCGGCCCGACACCGAGGCCCGACACCGAGGCCCGGCACCGATGCCCCGACCGACACCGCCCCGACCGCGCGATGCGCCCTCGGAAAGCACCCGTCACCCTCACGCAACGGTGCGGCAACCTCGGCCCTGCACCATCGGTCCATGACGGAGTCGGCACCGGCACACCCCGATGAGTCCCTGCCCCTCGACAGCACGGCGCAACTGTTGACCCGCATCACCGCACAGCTCGGCACCCAGCTCGGCCTCGTCTCCCTGAACGGAACCCGGCGGGCCGCGCAGGCCCCTCACTCAGGGCCTGTCCGGCGGTTCGCGGCCGGGGCCACGACGACCGAACAGCGCCTTCCCCGAGCCGCCCGCCGCGCATCCGCCTGAGCCCTCGTGCCGGCCCGGCCGTTTACTGTCGGAACCATGGACGGCATGGACGGCATGGACGGCATGGACGGCATGGACGGCATGGACGGTACGCAGGGAACGCAGGACCACGGCACGGCCCCCTACGGTGCGGCCGACGCCGAGCGATGGGACACCGAGCCGGACAAACGGCCCGGTCGTACCGCATTCCAGCGTGACCGCGCCCGAGTGCTGCACTCCGCCGCGCTGCGCCGGCTCGCCGGGAAGACCCAGGTCGTCACCCCCGGCACCCGCGGCCACGCCTGGGACGCCAGCCCGCGGACCCGGCTCACGCACTCCCTGGAATGCGCCCAGGTCGGCCGCGAACTCGGGGCGGCGCTCGGCTGTGACCCCGATCTGGTCGAGACGGCCTGCCTCGCCCATGACCTGGGCCACCCACCGTTCGGACACAACGGGGAGCAGGCGCTCAACGACTTCGCGTCGGACTGCGGGGGCTTCGAGGGCAATGCCCAGTCGCTGCGCCTGCTGACCAGGCTCGAACCGAAGCGGTTCGTGCCCGACACCCGGACCGGCGAGCTGGTCAGCGTCGGACTCAACCTGACCCGTGCCGCTCTGGACGCGGCCACCAAGTACCCGTGGCCGCGTGGCGGGCACCCCTTCGACCCCGGCTCGCCGAAATTCGGGGTGTACGAGGACGACCTGCCGGTCTTCGAGTGGGCCCGCCAGGGCGCCCCGAAGGACCGCAAGTGCTTCGAGGCCCAGGTCATGGACTGGTCCGACGACGTCGCGTACTCGGTGCACGACTTCGAGGACGGGCTGCACGCCGGGCACATCGACCCCAATTGTCTCTACGCCGAGCCCGAGCGGAACGAGATCTGGGCGGTCGCCATCGGCCGCTACGTTCCGGCGGACACCGACCCCGAGGAGCTGGCCGACGCTCTGGACCGGCTCATCGGCCAGGACTGGTGGCCGCACGGCTACGACGGATCCGCCGTCGCCCAGGCCCGGCTGAAGGACGCGACGAGTCAGCTGATCGGCCGGTTCTGTCTCGCTGCCGAGAGCAGCACCCGGCTGGCGTACGGGACGGGCCGACTCGGCCGGTACGGCGCCGAGCTCGTCGTCCCCCGCGAGGCACGCAACGAATGCGCCGTGCTCAAGGCGGTCGCCGACCGGTACGTCATGCAGCGCGCCGAGCAGGAGGCCATCCGCGCCGACCAGCGGATCGTCATCGCGGAACTGGCCGCCGCGCTGACCGCACGTGCCCCGGAGGGGCTGGAGCCGCAGTTCCGGGCGCTGTTCTACGCCGCCCAGGACGACAGGGCCCGCAAGCGGGTCCTGGTCGACCAGATCGCCGCCCTGACCGACGCCTCCGCACGCTCCCTGCACGCATCGCTCACCGGCGGCCTCCGCTGACCGGGGTCCCGTCCCCGGCCGGCCGTGTCCGCGAGCCGCACGGCGCGGTATCGACCGAGCCGCGCAGACCGGCCTGTGACCACTGGGTGTGACCTGATCGGTGTACACCCTCTTTCGCCATCACGCTGCGTGCGGGACGCTCGCAGTTGGGCCCCGCGCAGCAAGCACCGAGGAGGCATCAAGTGGTCGACGCACATCGGACGTTCGTCATCGTCGGCGGAGGACTGGCAGGAGCGAAGGCAGCCGAGACACTCCGGGCGGAAGGTTTCAGCGGTCGGGTGATCCTTCTCGGCGATGAACGCGACCATCCGTATGAACGGCCTCCGCTCTCCAAGGGCTATCTGACCGGCAAGGAGGAGCGGGACAGCGTCTTCGTCCACGAGACCGCCTGGTACGCGAGCGCCGACATCGAGCTCCACCTGGGCCAGCCCGTCACCAGCCTCGACCGGGAGGCCCGCTCCGTACAGCTCGGCGACGGCACCGTCGTCCACTACGACAAGCTGCTGCTCGCCACCGGGGCCGAGCCGCGCCGCCTCCCCATTCCGGGTACGGACCTGGCCGGAGTCCACCATTTGCGCCGTCTCGCCCACTCGGACCGGCTGCGCAACGTACTGGCCGCCCTCGGCCGCGACAACGGCCATCTGGTGATCGCCGGGGCCGGCTGGATCGGCCTGGAGGTCGCGGCGGCGGCGCGCGGTTACGGCGCCGAGGTCACCGTCGTCGAACCGGAGCCGACGCCACTGCATCAGGTCGTCGGGCCCGAACTGGGCCAGATCTTCACCGATCTGCACAGCGACCACGGTGTCCGCTTCCACTTCGGCGTCCGCCTCACCGAGATCATCGGCCAGGACGGCCTGGTCCTCGCGGTCCGCACCGACGACGGCGAGGAGCACCCCGCCCACGACGTGCTCGCCGCGATCGGTGCCGCCCCCCGCACCGCCCTCGCCGAAGCCGCGGGGCTCGACATGGCCGCGCGCCAGGACGGCGGCGGCATCGCCGTCGACGCCTCGCTGCGTACCTGTGACCCGCACATCTTCGCGGCCGGTGACGTCGCCAACGTGGCCCATCCGCTGCTCGGCGCCCGGCTGCGCGTGGAGCACTGGGCGAACGCGCTGAACAGCGGCCCGGCCGCGGCCCGCGCCATGCTCGGCAAGGACGTCAGCTACGACCGGGTGCCGTACTTCTTCTCCGACCAGTACGACCTCGGCCTCGAATACTCGGGCTGGGCGCCGCCGGGCAGCTACGACCAGGTGGTCATCCGCGGCGATGCGGGGAAGCGCGAGTTCATCGCCTTCTGGCTGAAGGACCGCCGGGTACTGGCCGGGATGAACGTCAACGTGTGGGACGTCACCGAGACCGTGCAGGAGCTGATCCGGTCCGGCCGGCAGGTCGACCCGGACGCGCTGGCGGACCCGTCGGTACCGCTGGTCTCCCTGAACTGAACTGAACTGAACTGAACTGAGCCGAGCCGAGCCGAGCCGGCCGTTCCGCCCGGTGGCCCCGGACGGGGCGGCTCAGCCGTACGGCACCCGCCGGGCGTCCTCGCCGCCGGGTTCCACGGATCACATCGCCGCGCGGCACAGCTGTCGTACCCCACCCGTAGACTTCACCCGTGGCAGGCAGGATCAATGACGACGATGTGAAGGCGGTACGGGACGCGGTCCCGATCGACGCCGTCGTTTCCGAGTATCTCCAGCTGCGCAACGCCGGCGGTGGCAACCTCAAGGGTCTCTGCCCGTTCCACGACGAGAAGTCCCCCTCCTTCCAGGTCAGCCCGGGCAAAGGTCTCTTCCACTGCTTCGGCTGCCAGGAGGGCGGCGACACGATCGCCTTCGTGATGAAGATCGACCACCTCTCGTTCTCCGAGACGGTCGAGCGGCTCGCCGCCAAGGCGGGCATCACCCTGCGGTACGAGGAGGGCGGGTACAACCCCTCCCATCAGCGCGGTGAGCGCATCCGGCTGGTCGAGGCGCACAAGGTGGCCGCCCAGTTCTATGTCGAGCAGCTGGACAGCCCCGAGGCCGAGATCGGCCGGAAGTTCCTCGCCGAGCGCGGCTTCGACCAGACGGCGGCCGCCCATTTCGGCGTCGGCTACAGCCCGGCCGGCTGGGACCACCTCACCCGCTATCTGCGCGGCAAGGGCTTCAGCGACAAGGAGCTGATCACCTCCGGCCTCTCCCAGGACGGCAGGCGCGGCCCCATCGACCGATTCCGCGGCCGGCTTATGTGGCCGATCAGCGACACCTCCGGCGATGTCGTCGGCTTCGGCGCCCGCAAGCTGCGCGACGACGACAACGGACCGAAGTACCTCAACACCCCCGAGACCGCGATCTACAAGAAGTCCCAGGTGCTGTACGGCATCGACCTGGCGAAGAAGGAG
The DNA here is from genome assembly GCF_055602785.1 of Streptomyces sp. NPDC037301. Classification (NCBI taxonomy): domain Bacteria; kingdom Bacillati; phylum Actinomycetota; class Actinomycetes; order Kitasatosporales; family Streptomycetaceae; genus Streptomyces; species Streptomyces sp. NPDC037301. The sequence continues at coordinate 320,811 of NZ_JBVJWD010000001.1, read as the reverse complement.
ATCGCGAAGGCCAGCCGGGCCGTGGTCGTCGAGGGCTACACCGACGTCATGGCCTGCCATCTCGCCGGGATCACCACCGCCATCGCCACCTGCGGTACGGCCTTCGGCGGCGACCACATCAAGATCCTGCGCCGCCTCCTGATGGACAACGGCAGCGCCCGGGTGATCTTCACCTTCGACGGTGACGCGGCCGGGCAGAAGGCCGCCCTGCGCGCCTTCGAGGACGACCAGAAGTTCGCCGCCGAGACGTACATCGCGATCGCCCCGGACAACATGGACCCGTGCGATCTGCGCCTGGCCAAGGGCGACGAGGCCGTCCGCGACCTGGTCGAACCCCGCACCCCGCTCTTCGAGTTCGCGCTCCGCCAGATCGTCGGCCGGTACGACCTGGAGACCCCGGCGGGCCGAGGCGCCGCGCTCGACGAGGCGGCACCCGTCGTCGCCCGGATCAAGAACAGCTCCTCGCAGCACGAGGTCGCCGTCCAGCTGGCCGGCATGCTCGGAATCCTGGACACCCAGTTCGTGGTCAAGCGCGTCGGCCAGCTCGCCCGCTGGGCCCGCGAGCGGGGCGAGCAGCGGGGCCCCGCGCAGGCCCCGTCCCGCGGCGGCCCCCAGTCCCAGCAGGTCCGGGCGCCCGCCGCCCCCTCGGGCCCCGCCCTCAACCTCCGCAGCCCCGCCCACCGCACCGAGCGCGAGCTGCTCAAGCTCGCCCTGCAGAAACCCGCCCTCGTCTCACCGGCCTTCGACGCCTACGGGGCCGATGAGTTCACCGCCCCGCCCTACGCCGCGGTCCGGCAGTGCATCGCGGAGGCGGGCGGCGCCGAGATGGGTGTCCCGGAGACCCGCGAATACCTGGTCCAGGTGCTGGACGCGGCCCCCAACGACACGGTGCGCAATCTGGTCACCGAGCTGGCGGTGGAGGTCTTCCACGGCAAGACCATCGACGAGACCTACGCGGGCATGCAGCTCGTCCAGGTCCGGCTGCGCGCCGTCGACCGCCGGATCAACGACGTGCAGGGCAGTCTCGCCCGTCTCGGCAGCAATGTCGCCCCGGACCATCTCGCGGCCGCGCAGAACGAGGTCTGGGTCCTCCAGCAGTACGCCCAGGCCCTGCGCAACAACGGCGCCGACGCGCTCTGACGCGAGGTTCCGGCGCCGCGAACCGGGAAGGCGCACCGGGTCCGTCCGGTCGCCGCCGCGTCCTCGATCGCCGGACGGGCTCGAAAAGCCGTCCGTCCCCGTAACCGCTCGGTCACGGACCGGACTCAGAAAGTCCCCGCACGCCCCTCGTGGCAGCGATATGTCTTCCCCCACACTGGGGGGCGGTGCCTGAGTCATCGGAGCGCGGCCGGCCCACCGAACGGTGGTCCTCCATCCCCGCGATCCGGCAGCGATCACCTGGAGGTCGCCCCCGTGCAGACCCGGACCCTGACCGAAACCGAGCATGTCTCGGCAATACCCGCGCAGAACCGGGCCGTGCATCATCCGGAGGCCGCGGTGGAGCCGCAGACATCGTCCGATCCACCCGACCCACCCGAGGCACTCATGGAGGAGCTGCCCCGGGCGCCCGAAACGCCGGAGCCGCGGGGCCGCCCGGAGGCCGCCGGCCCGTCCTCCGATCTCTTCCGCCAGTATCTGCGGGAGATCGGCCGGATTCCGCTGCTCACCGCCGCCGACGAGGTGGAGCTCGCCCGCCGTGTCGAGGCCGGTCTCTTCGCCGAGGAACGGCTCGCGAGCACCCCGGACCCGGACACCCGACTGGCCGTCGATCTCGACCGGTTGGTGGTCATGGGGCGGATGGCGAAGCGCCGTCTCATCGAGGCCAACCTCCGTCTCGTCGTCTCCGTCGCCAAACGCTATGTCGGCCGCGGGCTGACCATGCTCGATCTGGTCCAGGAGGGAAACCTCGGACTGATCAGGGCGGTCGAGAAGTTCGACTACGCCCGGGGCTACAAGTTCTCGACGTACGCGACCTGGTGGATCCGTCAGGCCATGTCCCGCGCCCTCGCCGACCAGGCGCGGACCATACGGGTGCCGGTCCATGTCGTCGAACTGATCAACCGCGTCGTACGGGTGCAGCGCCGGATGCTCCAGGAGCGCGGCTACGAGCCGACGCCCGAGGAGGTCGCCGACCAGCTCGACCTCACCCCGGAACGGGTCGGCGAAGTCCTGCGGCTCGCCCAGGAACCCGTCTCGCTGCACGCCCCGGTCGGCGAGGAGGAGGACGTCGCCCTCGGTGACCTGATCGAGGACGGTGACGCCGCGTCCCCGGTCGAGTCAGCCGCGTTCCTGCTGCTGCGCGAGCACCTGGAAGCGGTGCTCTCCACTCTGAACGAGCGTGAGCGGAAGGTGGTCCAGCTGCGCTACGGGCTGGCCGACGGGCGGCCCCGCACACTTGAGGAGATAGGCAGGATCTTCGGCGTGACACGCGAACGCATCCGCCAGATCGAGTCCAAGACCCTCAACAAGCTGCGGGACCACGCCTTCGCCGACCAGCTTCGCGGCTACCTCGACTGACCCCGCGGGGACGCCGGGCCGTGCGGGCACCGCCGGTGGACCGGCCGGGTCGGCACCTCGCCCATGAGAGCGGCCCGGTCCGGCCCGAAGAAGGAGGGCCCGCACCGCCGGCCGGCGGTACGGGCCCTCCTCATGCGCTGACTGCTTCTTCTAGTCGACCTCGGCGACCGCCTGCGCGAACTGCGCCGAATACAGCCGGGCGTACGCGCCCTCGGCATCCAGCAGCTCGTCGTGCGTTCCCTGTTCGACGATCGAGCCGTTCTCCATCACCAGGATGACGTCGGCATCCCGGATGGTGGAGAGCCGGTGCGCGATCACAAAGCTCGTGCGACCGTGCGCCAGGCGCGCCATCGCCTTCTGGATCAGTACCTCGGTACGGGTGTCGACGGAGCTCGTCGCCTCGTCGAGCACCAGGATCACCGGGTCGGACAGGAACGCCCGCGCGATGGTGATCAGCTGCTTCTCGCCCGCGCTGACGCCGGAGCCCTCGTCGTCGATCACCGTGTCGTAGCCGTCCGGCAGGGTGCGGATGAATCGGTCGGCGTGGGCCGCCTTCGCCGCCTCCTCGATCTCCTCCCGGGTGACCTCGCGCGAAGCACCGTACGCGATGTTCTCCGCGATCGACCCGCCGAAGAGCCAGGTGTCCTGGAGGACCATGCCTATCCCCGACCGGAGGTCGTCGCGCGACATGTTCGCCACGTCGACCCCGTCGAGGGTGATCCGGCCGCCCGTCACTTCGTAGAACCGCATCAGCAGATTGACGAGCGTGGTCTTGCCGGCGCCGGTCGGGCCGACGATCGCGACCGTGTGACCCGGTTCGACGTTCAGCGACAGATCCTCGATGAGCGGCTTCTCCGGGTCGTAGCGGAACGACACCTTCTCCAGCGAGACGCTGCCCCGCAGCTCCTCGGGGTGCTCGCCGGTACCCGGCGCGGGGTCGGCACCCTGCTCCTCGGCGTCCAGCAGTTCGAAGATCCGCTCGGCCGACGCGACGCCCGACTGCAACAGGTTCGCCATCGAGGCGACCTGGGTCAGCGGCATCGAGAACTGCCGCGAGTACTGGATGAAGGCCTGCACATCACCGATCGACAGCGAACCCGAAGCGACCCGCAGACCACCGACGACGGCGATCAGTACATAGTTCAGGTTGGAGACGAACATCATCAGCGGCTGCATGATCCCGCTGTTGAACTGCGCCTTGAAACCGGCTTCGTACAGCGCCTCGTTCTGCTCGGCGAAGTCCTTCGCGGACTCCTCCTGCCGGCCGAAGACCTTCACCAGGGTGTGCCCGGTGTACATCTCCTCGATATGGGCGTTGAGCTTGCCCGTCACCTTCCACTGCTGCACGAACTGCGGCTGGGACCGCTTGCCGACCTTCGCTGCCACGACCACCGAGAGCGGCACCGTCACCAGCGCAACCAGCGCCAGCAGCGGCGAGACCCAGAACATCATGACCAGTACGCCGACGATGGTGAGCAGGGAGTTGATGAGCTGGCCCATCGTCTGCTGCATCGTCTGCGAGATGTTGTCGATGTCGTTCGTCGCCCGGCTGAGCACCTCGCCGCGCTTGGCCCGGTCGAAGTAGGACAGCGGCAGCCGCGACAGCTTCGTCTGGATGTCCTCGCGCAGCTGGAACACGATCCGGTTGATGATCCGGATCGACAGCCGCGTCGCCACCAGCATCAGCAGCCCGGCACCGACGTAGACCGCCAGTGCCACCAGCAGTACGTCACCCACCGCACCGAAGTCGATGCCGTGACCCGGTGTGAAATCCACCCCGGAGAGCATGTCGGCGAGGCCGCTGTTGGTCCTGCGCAGGCCCTCGACGGCCTGCTCCTTGGTCGTTCCGTCCGGCATGTTCCGGCCGATGACCCCGGCGAACACCAGGTCGGTCGCCCTGCCGAGGATCTTCGGTCCGACCACCGACAGGCCGACGCTCAGCACACAGGCCGCCAGCATCACGTACAGCGGGGTCTTCTCCGCGGCGAAGCGCTTCAGCAGCCGCTTCGATGACCCCTTGAAGTCCATGGACCGGTCGGTCGGCGCCCCGCCCGCCATCATGCGTCCGCCAGGCCCGGCCATTACGCGGCCTCCGCTTCCGTCAGCTGGGAGAGCACGATCTCCCGGTACGTGTCATTGCCGTCCATCAGCTCGTGATGGGTGCCGGAGCCGACGACCCGGCCCTCGTCCAGCACCAGGATCCGGTCGGCGTCACGGATGGTGGACACCCGCTGCGCCACGATCACCACGGTGGCCTCGGCCATCTCCTGCGAGAGCGCCCCGCGCAGTGCGGCGTCGGTCGCGTAGTCGAGCGCGGAGAACGAGTCGTCGAAGAGGTAGATCTCCGGCCGCTGCACCAGCGTCCTGGCGATCGCCAGACGCTGCCGCTGTCCGCCGGAGACATTGGTGCCGCCCTGCGCGATCGGCGCGTGCAGGCCGTGTTCCAGCGCCTCGACGAACTCCTTGGCCTGCGCGACCTCCAGCGCGTGCCACAGCTCCTCGTCGGTGGCGTCCGGGTTTCCGTACCGCAGATTCGTCGCGACCGTCCCGGAGAACAGATACGGCTTCTGCGGAACGAGGCTCACGGTCTTCGCCAGCAGCGCCGGCTCCAGCGTCCGTACGTCCGTGCCGTCGACCAGTACCTGGCCGTCCGTCACATCGAACAGCCTCGGTACGAGTCCGAGCAGTGTCGACTTGCCGCTGCCCGTCGACCCGATGATCGCGGTGGTCTCGCCGGGACGGGCCACCAGATCCACCGACCGCAGCACCGGCTCCTCGGCGCCCGGGTAACGGAAGTCCGCGCCACGGACCTCCAGATGACCGTGGGCGCGCAGCTCGCTGACCGGCTTGACCGGCGGAACCACGCTCGACTCGGTCTCCAGGACCTCCTGGATGCGCTCGGCGCAGACCTCGGCGCGCGGCACCATCATGAACATGAAGGTGGCCATCATCACCGACATGACGATCTGCATCAGATAGGCGAGGAACGCGGTCAGCGCACCGATCTCCATGCCGCCGCTGTCGATGCGGTGGGCACCGAACCAGACCACGGCGATCGAGGACACATTCACGACCGTCATCACGGTCGGGAACATCAGCGCCATCAGCCGGCCCGTGGACAGCGCCACATCGGTCAGCTCGTGGTTCGCGCCGCGGAAACGCTCCTCTTCATAACGGTCACGGACGAAGGCGCGGATCACGCGGTTGCCGGTGATCTGCTCGCGCAGCACCCGGTTCACGGTGTCGACCCGCTCCTGCATGGTGCGGAACAGCGGCCGCATCCGCTTGACGATCAGGCTCACCGCGATGCCGAGCACCGGTACCACCGCGAGCAGCACCGCCGACAGCGGGACGTCCTGGCCGAGCGCCATGATGATGCCGCCGACGCACATGATCGGTGCCGACACCATCAGGGTGAACGTCATCAGCACGAGCATCTGGACCTGCTGGACGTCATTGGTCGTACGCGTGATCAGCGAGGGTGCGCCGAACCGCCCGACCTCACGCGCCGAGAACGACTGCACCCGGTCGAAGATCGACGCCCGGACATCACGGCCGAGGGCGGACGCGGTGCGGGCGCCGTAGTAGACGGCCCCCATGTTGCAGACCACCTGGGCGATGCTGACGGCGATCATGATGCCGCCGAACTCCAGGATGTAGCCCGTGTCCCCCTTGACGACACCGTTGTCGATGATGTCGGCGTTCAGGGTGGGCAGATAGAGGCTGGCGCAGGTCTGCAGGAGTTGGAGGAGGACCAGGAGCAGGATGGGTTTCTTGTACGGACCGAGATAGGCCCGCAGGAGTTTTATGAGCACGCGTGTCTCTCGGAGTCGGCAGAGGTCGGGAGTCGACCCATTTTCGGGTACCCCGGAAGGGGGCCGCGAACGATTTTCTTCAAGACCAGGTCAAAAAACGGACCGAGTACACATGTGGAAGATCGATCTCCGACGGGTGTACCCGGTCATGTCACGCAGGGTGTGCGGCTCAGGGCGCGGAGTCGAACGCCCCCGGATGAATCTGGTCGCGCGTGGCCACGTACTGCTGGCGCACCGCCCGGCCGACCGCCAGCTCCTCGCCCGGCTCCAGCACCTGCGCGGCGGCACCCTGCCAGGCCGGGGGAGTGAGCGGATCGGCCGTCCCCTGCGAGACCCCCAGTGCCCAGGCCGCCTGCCGGGCCGCGCCCAGCGCCGCGTACTCGGCGGGCTGCGGCACGATCACCTGCGTACCGAACAGTGCGGGCGCGAGCCCCTGCACTGCGGGCAGTTCGGCCGCAGCCCCCAGCAGGAACACCCGCCGCACCTCGACACCGCGGCCGCGCAGTACATCGAGCGCGTCGGCCAGCGAGCACAGCATTCCCTCGAACGCCGCCCGCGCCAGATGCTCGGGCTTCATCGACTCGCGCCGCAGCCCGCACAGCGTTCCCGCCGTGTGCGGCAGATGCGGGGTGCGCTCGCCCTCCAGATACGGCAGGAGTACGAGCCCGGAGGCGCCCGGTGTCGACTTCAGCGCCAGCGCGGACAGCTCCTCCAGCCCCTCCACGCCCAGCATCTCGACGGACCCGCGCAACGCACGTACCGCATTCGACGTGTACACCACCGGCAGATGCATCCCGGTCGCGTCCGCGAACGAAGTGATCATCCCGCTCGGATCGGACAGCGCCTCGTGGTGCACCGCCATGACCGAACCCGATGCGCCCAGCGACACCACCGCATCGCCGGCCCCGACTCCGAGCCCGAACGCCGCCGCCATCGTCTCGCCGGTCCCCGCGGAGATCAGCAGCCCCTCGGGCGTCGTCCCGGCCGTATCGGAGGGGCCGAGCACCTCGGGCAGCGCCGCCTGCTGCCCGAGCGCGAGCTCCACCAGGTCGGGCCGGTAGGAGCCACTGCCCGCCGACCAGTAACCGGTGCCGGACGCGGCACCCCGGTCGGTGGTCCGCCGGGCCGGCCGCCCCAGCAGCTGCCACACCAGCCAGTCGTGCGGCTGCAGCACCGAGGCCACCCGCTGCGCCGACTCCGGCTCGGTCCGCGCCAGCCAGCGCAGTTTCGACACCGGCTGCGCGGCCTGCGGCACCGACCCGACCGCCTCGGCCCAGGCCTGCCGCCCGCCGAGCCCGTCGATCAGATCGGCCGCGGCGACCTGCGCCCGCCTGTCATTGCCGAGCAGCGCAGGGCGTACGAGATTGCCCTGGTGGTCCAGCGGCACCAGACCGTGCTGCTGCGCGGAGACACCGATGGCCTGCACGCCTTCGAGCAGCCCTCCGGTGGCGGCCTCACCGAGCGAGAGCAGCCACGCCTGCGGGTCGACCTCGGTGGCCTTCGCCTCGACGGGGTGTGCGGCGTACCCCCGGCGCAGCACGGCGCCCGTGTCCGTATCGCAGACGACGATGTGTGTGAAGGCGGAAGAACTGTCCAAGCCGGCGACTATGCCCATGCCCAAGATTCTGCCGCACCGCCGGAGCGTTTCCGTACCGGTGGCGCGGTAGTGGGCGGGCGGCCCCCGACTAGGTGTTGGTGGTGCCCCAGTCGTCCTCGCCGTTCTGGCCGCGGTCCCGCAGCGAGCGCACCCGGTCGGCCACCGAGGCGGGCATCTTGTCGCCGACCTTGTCGCTGACCGCGTGGTAGGCCTTGCCGGCCAGATCACGGCCGCTCTGTGCTGCGGACTCGGCGGTATTGCGCACGGCCGGATTCTGGGCGAACTGACGTGCGGACTTCTTCAGCTGCTCGTAACGTTCGCGCCCGGCCCGCGTGCCGATCACGTATCCGAGGGCCAGTCCGGCGATGAACGTGAGCCGGTACCGCATGGCTGCCACCCTTCCTTGCTCAGTGCGACGTGTGCTGCCCGCCTACCCGCGGGCACCCGAGATCACCCCGGGCGATACCGATTGGCAAAGCACCCCCCTGCTTGCGCTAATGTATGTGTCGCAGCGAACGCGCGCCGCCCGGCAGGAGCCAGGCAGGTAGGGTTCGGTGCAAACGCAGCAATCCCCTGTAGCTCAATTGGCAGAGCAGCCGGCTGTTAACCGGCAGGTTACTGGTTCGAGTCCAGTCGGGGGAGCGCGATCCCCTGTAGCTCAATTGGCAGAGCATTCGGCTGTTAACCGGAGGGTTACTGGTTCGAGTCCAGTCGGGGGAGCGGAACGGAAGAGGACCCTGCGGGGTCCTTTTTCGCGTGCCTGTCGTCGGCCCTTCGCTGTGGTGCGTGTGGGGCGCATGTGACGCTTTCGCGTCTACTTCGCTCCGTTCGGAACCGGGCAGGGCGCAGCGCGGTCTTCATGGTCATGCGAAGCCGACCATTCGGAGCGAGAGATCGTATGACCGGCTATGCTGCGGCAGACGGCGCGCACACTTGTACGCGCCACGCCGAAAAGGGGCGGTAGCTCAGCCGGTTAGAGCAGCGGACTCATAATCCGTCGGCCGTGGGTTCGAGTCCCACCCGCCCCACTGCCGCTGTTCCCGGCAGAAACGTTATGGCCTGTGCATATGCAGGCGGCAGGGCCCTCATGGATTCCATGAGGGCCCTCACCTTAGCCCCGGACCAAGATCAAGTGGCCGCGCCGCGGCCCGGCGCGTCGCCCGCCGGATCTCTCGTGCCGTCAGGGGGTGTGCGGGCAGACTTGATTGCGCGCGACGGAGCGCGGCCGCACAGCGTCCGTCAGGCCCGTGCCGCCCGTGAGACCGGCTTGTTCAGGCTCTGTTGGTGAGCTTTGCCATGGGCAAAGGTGGCCAGTCGCTGAAGGGCAGTCGGCGCCCTGGCTCCGGGGTGTCCAGAGAGTCACCTATGGCAACGCTCTGAAGGTTTACGGTATTTCGTGACTTTTGTCCGAATCGCGGCTTGTACGACTTGTTGGTCGTCGGGGGTAGTCGTAGTGTCGGAAGTGCCGCAGCAAGAGCAAGGAGCGGCGCAGATACCCTCCAAAGGAGACGAAGATGAACGTACGCAGCATCTTCGACCACAGGGACAGGGACCACGACGGTGGCGGTGGCTACGGCTACGGACGCGGCTTCGGACGCGGACGCGGCGGCGGTTACGGCGGCGGCGGCGGCGGTTACGGACGCGGCGGCGGCGGTTACGGCCGTGGACGCGGCGGCGGCGGCGGCGGTTACGGCCGTGGCGGCGGCGGTGGGTGGGGTTACTGACCCGACACCCCCGACACCATCCCCGAAACGAGGCAGGCTCGCGCTCCGGCGCGGGTCGGCCTCGCGGTTTTGGGGTCCGCGCCTATGGAGATGGTCCATAGTCCGAGCACCTCTGTGACGTGACGCCCATGCGCCTCCGCAGCTCGTCCCGGCGCCCAGCGCCCCCCGAAGAGACTTCTCAGGACTCGGTGACGGATGTCCCGATCCGCACGGATCCCATCAGCATCGTCGTGGCGTTCCGGCGCTTCTGGCCACTGACCGAGGGTGACCGGCGCTGGCTCGTCCTCATTTTCCTGTGCGCCGTCCTGGCCGCCGTCGCCGAGACCATCACGGTCCTGCTCTTCGCCAAACTCACCGACACCGCCCTGCAGACCGGCTCCGTCAGCGCCTTCTGGAAGCCTGCCGGCCAGTGGGTCGCCGTGGCCGTCATCGGTGCGGTGGTGGGATATCTGGGCAACTCGCTCGCCGCCTGGGTCGCCGAACGCTTCGTGATGCGGCTGCGGGCACGGGTATTCAGCCATCTCCAGACGCTTCCGCCGCACTTCTACCAGCGCAATCGCCGCGGTGACCTGGTGGAGCGGCTGACGGGCGACGTGGAAGCCATCGAAGCGCTCGTGGTCTCCGGCATCGTCGGTGCTGCCTCCGCCCTGTTCAGCACGGTCTTCTACGCCGCCGCCGCCCTCTGGCTGCGCTGGGATCTTGCCCTCGCCACCTTTGTCATGGTGCCGCTCTTCTGGTTCACGACCACCCGTTTCGCCGGGCCCCTGCGCGCGGTGTCCCGGCGCGGCCGCGCGGCGGACGGTGCCATCACGGCAGTGGTCGAGGAAACGTTGGTCAACGTCGTCATGACCCAGGCGTACAACAGGCAGCAGGACGAGGAGACGCGGCTCCTCGACAAGGCACGGATCCGGCTGAAGACAGCGGTGAAGGCGGTCCGCCTCACCGAGTTCTACGAGCAACTCGTCGAGGTCCTCGAAACGTTGTGCGTCCTGGCGATCATCGGCCTGGGGGCGTGGGAGATCTCCCAGCAGCGGATGACGCTCGGACAGCTGCTGGCCTTCGCCGCCTTCATCGGCTACCTCTACCCGCCGATCCGCTCCCTGGGCCAGCTCGGTCTGACGGCCACAGCCGCGACCGCGGGAGCCGAACGGCTGCTGGAGATCCTCGACGCCGAGCCCGCCGTCACCGACCCGGCCGCCTCCGTGCCCGCCCCGCCCCGCAACCGCGCGCTCGGAGAGGTGGAGGCGTGTCAGGTCACCTTCCGCTACCCCGGCAGCAGCGAGCCGGTGCTCCGGGATCTCTCGTTCACCGCGAGTCCAGGGGAACTGCTGGTCATCACCGGCCCCAGTGGCGCGGGCAAGTCGACCCTGGCGGCCCTGCTGCTGAGGTTCTACGACCCGGATGCCGGCAGTATCCGGCTGGACGGCGTGTCCGTGGACCAGTTGCCGCTGACCTACCTCCGCCAGAACATCACGCTGCTGCCCCAGGACACGCTCGTCCTGCACGACACCATCGAGGAGAACATCGACTGCGGGCGCACGGATGTGAGCCACCGTGACGTCGTGGAAGCCGCGAAGGCGGCCGACGCCCACGGGTTCATCCGCATCTTGCCGGAGGGATATGACACCGTCATTTCCACCGGCACTTCGCGACTCTCCGGAGGCCAGCTGCAGCGCATCGCCATCGCCCGCGCCATGCTGCGCGACGCACCTGTCCTCCTTCTCGACGAGCCCACCACCGGACTGGACAGAATGGCCGCACAGCGCATCCTCGCGCCGCTGCGGCGTCTCGCCGAGGGACGCACCACCATCGTGATCACGCACGACCTGGCCCTTGCCGCGGACGCCGACCGCATCCTTGTTCTGGACGAGGGACGTCTGGTGGAGTCGGGCACGCACACCCAACTCCTGGGCCGGAGAGGTCTGTACGCCACTCTGTTCGAGCGCCGTGCCCAACAACCACACAACGGCACTGTGTACTCGCCTGCCCGCCCGTCAGGAATCCACTGGAGGTAGGCGGGCGGGAGCGGGCGGCGAACTGCGCGGCCGGCCGCGCCTCCTGACGTGGAGGCGTGGCTGGGAACAGGCTGTGCCCGATGGGGACCGGACCACCGGACACACGCCGGTCGTTACCATCCGCTGTGACCGAAACAGCCGAAGAACCTGCACGCCGCACACGAATATTCGCCGATCTGACGCCGCTGCGGACCTCCCCCGACTACCGGCGGCTCTGGTTCGGGAACACGGTCTCCTGGATCGGGCAGGGAATGACGGCGCTCGCCGTCTCGCTCCAGGTCTACGACATCACCGGGTCCGCCTTCTCGGTCGGGCTCATCGGGTTCTGTTCGTTCCTGCCGCTGGTCGTCTTCGGGCTGTACGGCGGGGCCGTCGCGGACACCGTCGACCGGCGCAAGCTGGGGCTCGCCAGCTCCGCGGGGTCGTTCGTCCTCTCCGTCGCGCTGGTCGCCGTCACCGTCGCCGGGGTGGACCAGGTGGGGCTGCTCTACGCGATCGTCGCTCTGCAGGCGGCCTGCTTCGCGGTCAACGCTCCGGCCCGCAGCTCGATGATCGCCCGGTTACTGCCGGCCGAGCAGCTGCCCGCCGCCAACGCGCTCACCTCCATGACCAGCACCACCGGCACGCTGGTCGGGCCGATGCTCGGCGGGCTGATCGTCGGCTGGTGGGGGTACCGGGCCGCGTACACCGTAGACGCCGTCACCTTCACCGCCTCGCTGTACGCGATGTGGCGGCTGCCCTCGATGCTGCCGGAACGGGGGGAGGGCGCGGGCGACAAGCGGGCATCCGTCGCGGACGGGCTGCGCTTCCTGGGGACCAGGCCCAATCTGCGGATGACCTTCTTCACCGACCTGTGCGCCATGGTGCTGGCCCACCCCCGGGCGCTGTTCCCCGTCGTCGCCGTGGTCTGGTACGGCGGTGACGCGAAGACCACCGGGCTGCTGGTCGCCGCTCCCGCGCTGGGGGCGCTGCTCGGCGGGGTGTTCTCCGGATGGCTGGGACGCGTCCGCCGTCAGGGCCTTGCCGTGCTTCTCGCCGTCGCCTGCTGGGGCACCGCCATCGCGATCTTCGGGCTGACCCGCCAGCTCTGGCTCGGGCTGATCTTCCTGGCGCTCGCCGGGTGCGCGGACAACACGTCGATGGTCTTCCGGAACACCATGCTCCAGGCGGCCGTGCCGGACGAGATGCGAGGTCGGCTGCAGGGCGTGTTCATCGTTGTGGTGGCGGGCGGACCCAGACTCGGCGAGTTCCTGGCGGGATCGGCCGCCGATCTGACCTCGCCCGGCCTGGCAGTGACCGGCGGTGGGATCGCCTGTGTCGTCGCCGTATCGCTGCTGGGGCTGCGGTGGCGCGGGTTCGCGCGGTACGACGCGAAGGACCCGCAGCCCTGACGGCTCGGTCCTCGGACGGATCCGGCCGCACCGGTGCGGGCGGCGGCGCGGGCCCGGGAGTCCGCGTACCCGGCCCAGGACAGGGGCCCGTCCCCATCCGTGTCGTGGTCGGCCACGCCGGATTCGACGAACTCATCGAACTCGGTGGTGACGCGATCGCCGCCCTCGCCGTCAGCCGGTCAGGCATGGAGCGACCGCTTCATGATCTTGCCCAGGTCGTTGCGGGGAAGGGCGTCCAGGTAGCGGACCGTGCGCGGGCGCTTGTGCGGGGACAGCTGGGCGGCCACATGGTCCGCGAGCTCGTCCTTCGTCGGGGGCGAGGCGGGGTCGTCCGGCACCACCCAGGCGACGATCCGCTCGCCCAGATCCGGGTCCGGCTCACCGGTGACGGCGGCCTCGCGGACGCCGGGGTGGTCGAGGAGCGCGTTCTCGATCTCACCGGCGCCGATCTTGTATCCGCCGCTCTTGATCAGATCGGTGGCCTTGCGGCCGACGATCCGTACATAGCCGTCGGTGTCACGGGTGGCCATGTCTCCCGTACGGAACCAGCCGTCCTCGGTGAGCGCGGCGGCCGTGGCGTCGGGGCGGTTCAGATAGCCGGTGAAGAGGTTCGTACCGCGCACCTGGATCTCGCCGATGGCGTCGGGGTCGGTGAGGACGGTGCCGTCCTCCTCGACCAGGCGGAGCTCGACGCCGCGCAGGGGTGCGCCGACCGTGCCGGGGCGGGGTTCGCCGTCGGCCCGGACGCCCGTGTTCATCAGGGTCTCCGTCATGCCGTACCGCTCGATGACCCGGCGGCCGGTCGCCGCCGCGATCCGCTCGTGGTCATGGACCGGCAGTGCGGCAGACCCGGACACCAGCAGCCGGGCCCCGGCCAGCGCCTTCGCCAGCTCGGTCGCACCGGGGGCGGAGCCGTCGAGGGCCTCGGCCAGCCGGTGGTACATCGTCGGTACGCCGAAGAGCATCGTGCCGCCGGACGACAGCTCCCGGGCCACACCGTCGGTGGAGAACCTGCCCAGGTGCCGTACCGATCCGCCACGGCGCAGCGGACCGAGCACGCCCAGGATCAGACCGTGCACATGGAACAGCGGCAGGGCGTGGACGAGCACGTCGTCGCCGGTCCACTGCCAGGCGTCCTCCAGCGCGTCCAGCGACGCGGCGATCGCCCGCCGCGGCAGGATCGCGCCCTTGGGCGGGCCCGTGGTGCCGGAGGTGTAGACGATCAGCGCGGGGGACTCGGTGGAGGGCTCCGGGAGTGCGGCGCCGCCGCCTTCACCGTCCGGGGCCGTGTCGACATCGATACGGCCCAGCGTGTCCAGCACCGGAGGGAGCACGTCGCCCGCCCCGGCCAGCACCACGGTCGGTTCGCTGTCGGCCACGATGTGCGCGAGTTCGCGCGTGCCCGTCTTCGGGTTGAGAGGCACCGCAGGCACCCCGGCCCGCAGCGCGGCCACGACGGCGACCACGGTCTCGGGCGTGGGCGTGGCCCATACGGCGACTCGTCCGGCACCACTGAGACGCGCGGCGAGCGCGGTGGAGGCGGTGGCCAACCGGTCGTACGTCATGGTGTGTTCGCCGAATCGGGTGGCTTCCCGGGCGGAACCGTCATCCGGCACAAACAGAAGAGGAGTCACCTGCCGCACCCTAGCCCGGCACCCTTGGGCCCGTCCGCCGACCGGTTCGCCCTCAACCGCCGGACGGTCTCAAAAGATGTCCTCAATCGCCGGACGGGCCCGAAGACGCCCCGGCCGGCTCCGAAGCAGCCACCGACCCGGCGAGAGCGATCAGATTCCAGGACCAGAAGGTCAGCCCGAAACCGATCGTGGCCATCACGAGCTTGCGACAGGCGGCCGTGGACGGTGCGCCGACCGGGACAGGAGGCTGCTTGACGGCTGTATCCACCCGATCGGTCAAGGGCGGGCACAAGTCATGGGCCCGTCGGGATGCGCCATGCGGGGCGAACCCGGCCGGGAACCGCGCGCGGGGAGGGGAGAGCTCCGGATGCGCCTTGCGAATTCACAATCCGGACAAAGCTGCGACAATCGCAGTATGGACCGTCTGGACAGGGAAATCCTCGGCATCCTGCAGGAGGATGCCCGGATCTCGTACCGCGATCTGGGCGTGCGGGTAGGGCTCAGCGCCAACGCCGCGGCCGACCGGGTGCGCCGGCTGCGGCGCGACGGGGTCATCCGCGGCTTCACCGTGATCATCGACCCGGCCGCGGACACCCGTACGGGCCTTGTCGTCTTCATCGATGTGTCGCTGCGGATGGACACGACGAACGAGGTGTTCGAGCGGGCGGTGCTCGCCCTGCCCGGCATCACCGAAGTGGTGCATGTGACCGGCGGCCACGACTACCTCGTACGGGCCGCCGTCGCCGACACCGCAGCGCTGGACGGACTGCTGCGCAGGCTCAAGCGGGAGGCCGGCGTCGCCCACTCCAACACCCGCGTCGCGCTCAGAGCGGCGCCTGCCAGGTGAAGGTCGGTGAGCGTGAGCCGTCCTCGTCCCGGCCGTCGTCGGCGACCGCCAGCCGGACCGCGGCCCGCCCGTCCGGCAGCACGGCCGTCGCATCCACCTCCACCTCGATCGCCGATACCCCGGCCCGCCGGTGCGCGGTCGCGAGGGCGCTACGCAGCGCGGCGAGCAGCCGCCGGTCCACAGGATCGCGGACCAATGTGTCGACCGCCCCGTCGAAGTGCACCGACGGCTGGAAGCCGAGGACGGCCGCGGCGCCCCTGGTCTCCCGCAGCACCCGGCCGCGGAACGTGGCGGGGACCTCGGCGGGCGGCTGCTGGAGGGTGAAGATCGCCGTCCGTACCTCCTGAATGGTGGAGTCCAGCTCGTCGACGGCCCTGCCGAGCAGCTCGTCCGCCTCCAGGGCGGCGGCCCTGTGACGGGTCGACTCCAGCATCGTCTCGGTCGCGAACAGCCGCTGGACGACGAGGTCGTGCAGATCGCGGGCGATCCTGTCCCGGTCCTCGTACACCGCGAGCTGTTCCCGGTCGTGCTGCGCGTCCGCCAGGACCAGGGCGAGTGCGGCCTGCGAGGCGAACTGGGAGGCCAGCAGCCGGTCCGCGGCCGTGTATGGGCGGTCGCCGCGCCGCCGGGGCAGGGCCAGGGTGCCGATCAGCCGCCCGCCGCTCTGCAGCGGCAGCATCATGCTGGGGCCGAACCGCGTCCGCACATGCGTCGTCATCCGCGGATCGGTCGCCGAGTCCTCGATGAACACCGGTTCGCCGCCCAGCAGTTGGACCAGCACGGCGGAGCCGGGTTCGATGGTCGTACCGACGATCCCGGCCGGGTCGTCGAGTGTGGACGCGGTGACGATCTCCATCCCGCCCTTCTTGTTCGGCTGGAGGATCACCCCGGCACAGGCGTCGGCGAGGGCTCTGGCCCCCTCGGCGACGGTCATCAGCGCGTCGGCCGTGTTCCCGCCGGTCAGCAGGGTGGTGGTGACGGCGGCCGCCCCCTCGATCCAGCGCTCCCGCTGCCGGGCCGCCTCGTACAGCCGGGCATTGCCGATCGCGATTCCGGCCTGCGAGGCCAGCACCCGCAGCAGCGCCATGTCCGAATCGGTGAAGCGGCCGGTGCGTTTCTCGGTGAGGTAGAGATTGCCGAACACCTGGTTCTGCACCCGGATCGGCGACCCGAGGAAGGAGTGCATCGGCGGGTGGCCGGGCGGCACCCCGCAGGAGCGCGGGTCGGTGGTCAGATCGTCCGAGCGCAGCGGCTCTGGTTCGTCGATGAGGACGCCGAGCATCCCCGAGTGCCCGTCCGGGAAGCGGCCGATGCGCTGCCGCTCGGTGTCGTCGAGGCCCGAGGTGAACAGCTCGCTGATGGTGCCGCGCTCGGCGTCGAGCACGCCGAGCGCGCCGTACCGGGCCTCGGTCAGTGCGGCGGCGGCGTCCACGATCTGCTGGAGGGTGGTCCGCAGCTCCAGATCGGTGCCGACGCTCAGCACCGCTTCCAGGAGCATCGGCAGCCGGGGTGCCTGCGGAGTGCCGGACGCGGCGGCCGTCTCCTCGTCCGGGGGCCCGGCGGCCGCGTCCGCCGCCGTCTTCGTTGTCTTCGCTGTCTTCGCTGTCTCTTCGGTCATACGCCGCACCCCCCGCGGTGGTCAGCAGGCGAGCGGGTCGAGAACCAACGGCTCGATCTTCCCGTCCAGCATCGCACCGAGCCCCAGTACGGAACACACGTCGGGCCGCTCGGCGATGTGCACGGGCACACCCGTGGCATTCCGCAGCATCTGTTCGAGACCGGGCAGCTGCGCGCTGCCGCCGACCATCATGATCCCGCAGTCGGCGATGTCGGCCACCAGGTCGGGCGGACAGTCGCGCAGGATCTTGCCGAGGGCGTCGAGCACCGCGGTCAGCGGCGCGTGGATCGCCTGACGCATCGCGGCGGTGTCGACCTGCACCGAGCGGGCCAGGCCGGTCGCCACGTCCCGGCCGTGGATCTCGGTCGTGGCGGGAGCGTGCGCGCTCAGACCGCCGCCGCTGAGCGCCAGCTGGAGCGGGCGTACGGACTGGCTCGGCAGCATCAGCTCGTGGTGCTGGCGCAGATGCTGGATCACCGCGTGATCGATGGCGTCGCCGCCGACCGGGATGCGTGCGGCGGTCACGATCGAACCGAGCGAGAGCACCGCGAGCTGGGTGGTCGCCGCCCCGCACACCATGATCATGGAGGCGGTCGGCTGCTCGACGGGCAGACCGCAGCCGACGGCCGCCGCGATCAGGGTGTCGACCAGTTCGACCCGCCGGGCGCCCAGACCCACCAGGGTCTCGACGGTGGCCCGCTGGGCGAGCGGATCGCTGTCGTGCGGGGTGCAGGCGGCGGCCCGCAGCCGTGGCTTGCGGCGCAACTGGCGGCGGAGCTTGTCGCCGAGCAGCTGGCGGAGCATGCGTTGGGCCATCTCGATGTCGATGACGGTTCCGCCGGTGACCGGGTGGACCACCCGGATGTAGTCGGGGGTGCGGCCCGTCATCTGTTCGGCGAGCGTGCCGACGGCGATGAGCGAGCCGGTACGGGTGTTCATGGCGGCGGCACTCGGTTCGTCGACGACGAGCCCGAGCCCCTTGACGTACACACGGGTCCGGGCGGCCCCGAGGTCGACGGCGACATGGCAACGGCGCAACTGCTCAAGGCTGACGGTCACGGCAGGTTCTCCCGAGAGCGCTGATTGGGGTACCGGCGGCAGCCGGCTCTCTTCGCATCGTGCGCCGTTCGGAGTCATTGCGCGCGTCGGGATGGGCCATAGGGGTACAAAGCTGACGAACCGACAGAAAAGTGCGGTACGGGGAAGTCAGCCGGGCAGCAGCCGCTGGAACAACCCCCAGGTGAATTCGGCGACATACGGCTCACCCGTCCCGGGCGCGGTGATCGCGAGCGCCCACCGGGTCGGTGCGCTGCCTTCCATGGGGCGGGCCGGTGCGAAAGCCCGTGCGACCTCGTCCACCGTGCCCGACCAGGGACGCAGATCCTCGACCGTACGCAGCTCGGGGCCCGGCGCTCCCGGCGCCCGGACCAGCCATTCGTTCCATACCGCCCCGCCCGGCGCGACCATTACCTCGAACCGCAGATCCGGCCAGAGCGGCACCGGCCACAGCAGCGCGTCGCACTCCAGGTCACCGATGGTGCGATGTACGGACGACTCGGGCTCGCCGAGCACCGAACGGTAGCGGCGCAGGGCGCCCCGCCCGCGCGGCGCCCGCACCATGGCCTGCCAACGGCGGTTGGCCTCCCGCATCTCGGCGAGCGAGGCGCTCAGTTCCTGCCGGGCGTCGTCGACGAGGGCGGGTTGATGGTCGGCCATCCGGCGCAACAGGACGAGCTGGAACTCTCGAGGGCCGAAATGCGTGGGCGCGGTCATGGATTCAACGTTTCCACACAGGATCCTCACCTGATCGGCTATCTACGCCGTCCTGCAGGCATCTAATCTGCGGGCGCCATGGATTACTGCCACCCGTGTCAGCGGCATCTCAACGGTGCCCTGGCCTGTGCCGGATGCGGAACCCCCGCCGAGGCGCTGAGCCACTGTGCGACGCCTGCGTTCTCCGGTCACGAACCGGATGCGGAGCGCGAGACGCCCGCACCGTCCCAGCCCGGGGGCCGACGCAGCCGGGGGCGCGATACTGCCCAGCCCCCGCGCGGCACACATGGTTCCCACAGGCCGGAACGGAGGGCCGGGGCGCAGGGGCGTGGCCGGCGTGCGCACCGCCGTCGCGGCCGGACGGCCCTGCTCGTCGTGCTCGGCGTGGTGCTCGCGGCCGGGGCGCTGAGCCTGGCCGAGCTGGCCATCGAGCCGAAGGGCGACGGCGGCGCCTCGGACTACGTACGCGAATCGACCTCGGTCACGACCGAGCCGGTCCCCGACCCCTCGGCGAGCGACGCGGTCGAGCCGTCCGGTCCGGTGGGCGGTCCATCCGTGCTCCCGGCCACCGATTCCCATCCGGCCGATGCCACGGGAGCGGGCGGGGCGACCGGCAGCGCCCGCCCCGAGGGTTCCGCCGCTTCGGCACCGGCCTCCACCACGCCCTCCGCCTCCACGGCCCCGTCGGCCGGCCCGAGTGCCACGGCGGGAACGCCCGGCCAACCCTCGGCCTCCGTCCGTCCCAGCGGCGGCCCGAAGCAGTCGGCAAGCCCGGCGCCGCCCAAGCCCAGCCCGACGCCCTCGCCGGCCAAGTCCGGCACGTGCTGGTTCCTGTGGTTCTGTTAGCGAGCGGTTCGCCCGGTCGCGTGGTCCCCGGCCGCGCCGCGTCCTCAGTCGCGGCGCGGGCCTGATTCGCCCAGCATCCGCCGCAGCAGGTCCCGCAGCATCGCCCGGTCCCCGTCCGACAGCTCGGCCAGCGGCTCCCGGGCGAAAGTGAGCGAATCGCGCAGCTGCTGCGCCGTCCGCGAACCCTTCTCCGTCGGGGCGGCCAGCTTCACCCGCCGGTCGGCCGGATCCGGCCTGCGCTCCACCAGACCGCGCGTCTCCAGCCGGTCGACGATGCCGGTGATGTTCGACGGCTCGCACTTCAGCTTCTGGGCGATCTTGCGCATGGGCATCGGCTCCAGGGAGAGCAGCCCGAGGACGCGCGCCTGGGCGCCGGTGAGGGAGTGGGCCGCCGCGGCCTCGTCGTACTCCTCGTAGTAGCGCGCCACGACGGTACCGATGAGCTCGACGACTTCGAGGGTCAGAGGGTCTGTACGAGTGGTGGCCATGACGCCCAGGATAGCCGGTTACTTGACAAGGTGAAATATTCAGGAGCATGGTTGTTTCACGTAATGAAGCATTTCGGCTTCCCCCGTCGACCCCCACCGGCCGGGGCGAAGCTTCCCCCACCCCGTAAGGCATCGAGGAGACCCCGAGCCCATGTCTGCAGCACTTCCCACCTCCAGCCGTGAATGGCACCTCGTCGCCCGCCCCCACGGCTGGCCGAAGGCCGAGGATTTCGCGCTGCGTGAGGCCCCGGTCACCGCTCCCGGCGAGGGCCGCGTCCTCGTCCGCAATCTGTACTTCTCGGTCGACCCGTACATGAGGGGAAGGATGAACGATGTGAAGTCGTACGCCCCGCCCTTCAAGCTCGACCACCCCATGGAAGGCGGAGCGGTCGGCGAGGTCATCGCCTCGAACGCGGAGGGCATCGCGGTCGGCGACCATGTCCTGCACGGCCTGGGCTGGCGCGAGTACGCCGACGTCCCGGCCAAGCACGCCGTGAAGGTCGACGCGTCGCTCGCCCCGCTCTCCGCCTATCTCGGCGTGCTCGGCATGACCGGCCTCACCGCCTACGCCGGCCTCTTCGAGGTCGCTTCCTTCAAGGGGGGCGACGCCGTCTTCGTATCCGGCGCCGCCGGTGCGGTCGGCAGCCAGGTCGGCCAGATGGCGAAGCTCAAGGGCGCCTCGCGGGTCATCGGCTCGGCCGGTTCCGACGAGAAGGTCAAGCTCCTCGTCGAGGAGTACGGCTTCGACGCGGCCTTCAACTACAAGAACGGCCCGGTCGCCGAGCAGCTGCGCGCGGCCGCCCCCGACGGCATCGACGTCTACTTCGACAATGTCGGCGGCGAGCACCTCGAAGCGGCGATCTCCTCGCTCAACGTGCACGGCCGCGTCACCGTCTGCGGAATGATCGCCCAGTACAACGCCACCGAGCCGACCCCCGGCCCGCGCAACCTCGCCCTGGTCATCGGCAAGCGGCTGCGCATCCAGGGCATGCTCGTCGGCGATCACGCCGCGCTCCAGCCGCAGTTCGTCCAGGAGGTCGCCGGCTGGCTGGCCTCGGGCGAGCTGAAGTACCGGGAGACCTTCGTCGAAGGCATCGAGAACGGCTTCGACGCCTTCACGGGTCTGCTGCGTGGCGAGAACACCGGAAAGATGATCGTTTCCCTCGCCTGACAGAGGCTCCGGGGCACCCGTTAGGCTCGTCCACAGGCCGTCGCGATCGTGGGCGCGAGTCGCGGCGCACAGCAGAAGGAATTTCCGGCATGGCCATTCAGGACATCACTGTTGCCTACACCGCCGTCGCCACCGCCGAGAACGGCCGTGACGGCCGCGTATCGTCCGACGACGGCAACCTCGACGTCATCGTCAACCCGCCCAAGGCCATGGGCGGAAGCGGCGCGGGCACCAACCCGGAGCAGCTCTTCGCGGCCGGCTACAGCGCCTGCTTCCAGGGAGCACTCGGCGTCGTGGCCCGTCAGGAGAAGGCCGACATCTCCGGCTCCACGGTGACCGCCGCGGTCGGTATCGGCAAGACCGCCGAGGGCGGCTTCGGTCTGGAGGTCGCGATCACCGCCACCATCCCGAACGTCGACACCGCAACCGCGCAGTCGCTCATCGAGAAGGCCCACCAGGTGTGCCCGTACTCGAACGCCACGCGCGGCAACATCAAGGTCGAGCTGTCGGTCGCCTGACCGCTCGAAACCGACCGAGGGCCGTACCCCCGCAGGGTGCGGTCCTCGGCCGTGCACCGGACACACCGCGGCGGGAAGGGCCCCAGCCCCCACCAGTACGCTGACGCCATGCGTGATCTAGGGGTGGGCTTCGGCTACTTGATAAAAGGACAGCGATGGGTCGGCAGGCACGGACACTGGTTCGGCTTCGGGCTGCTGCCCGGACTCATCACCCTCGTCCTGTATGCGGCGGCGCTCGTCGGCCTCGGCTACGGCGCGGACAACCTGGTGGCCTGGGCGACCCCCTTCGCCGACGACTGGTCATCGCCCTGGCTCGGCCTGCTCCGTAACACCCTGACCGTGCTGGTCTTCGCCCTCGGTCTCTTCCTCGCCGTGATCACGTTCACCGCCGTGACGCTGCTGGTCGGCCAGCCCTTCTACGAGTCGCTCTCCGAGCAGGTCGACCGTACGGAAGGCGGCGAGGTCCCCGAGTCCGGGCTGCCGCTCTGGCGAGAGCTGTGGATCTCCGCCCGCGACAGCGTCCGCATCCTGGTGCGCGTGGGGCTGTACTCGGTGCTGCTCTTCGCCCTCGGATTCATTCCGGTCGTCGGCCAGACCGTCGTCCCCGTGATCGGCTTCTGCGTCACCGGCTACTTCCTCGCCGAGGAGCTCACCGCCGTCGCGCTCCAGCGTCGCAGCATGGTCCTGAAGGACCGGCTCGTCCTGCTGCGCGGGCGCCGCATGCTGACCCTCGGCTTCGGCGTACCGCTGGGACTCGCCTTCCTCGTCCCGTTCGTCGCCGTGTTCCTGATGCCGGGAGCCGTCGCCGGAGCCACCCTGCTGGCACGGGACCTGGTGGCGTCCGACGAGGACGAGGACGCGACCCCCGCCCCGTACAAGATCGTGTGATGGTCCGCTCGCGGGCTTGCGGTGCCCCGGTCCGATCCGGTCAACGTGATCGTGCGATCCGGGGCGCCGCCTGGTCGCGCTGTTCTTCTCCAACTCGCGTCTGCGCACCGCGATGCCGAGGTGGCAGAAGGTCATCGACATGGGCATCGGATCGGTGCTCGTCGGGCTGGGCGTCCCCCTGGGCCTGGGAGGGCACTGAAGGTCCTGGCCCGCTGAGCGACGCCCGCCGACCCGGGTCAGCTGGTGTGCACCTCCAGCGCGGACCTGACCGCCGACTCCAGGGCCCCCTCGATCCAGGCCGGCTTGATCGAGGTGTGGCAGCCGGCGAAGTGCAGCGGCCCCTCGACCGAGCGCACATCGGCGAACAACTCGGTGTGCTGGCCCGGCAGCAGCACCGACGCCTCGCCGTACGCGTACGGATCGCGCATCCACGACTGGGTGGCGCCGACGCCCGTGTAGAAGACCTCGATGCGCTGCCCGTACACGTCCTGCACCCCGCCCAGGGCGTGCGGATAGCGCTCGTCGTCGTCCAGCGAGTCCCACTTCAGCGCGTCGTCGGCCCAGCTGTACGAGGCGAGGACGACGCCGCCCGCGCTCCCCTTGACCGGGTGGGACGGCTGGAACATGAAGCGGTTGGGGTTGTCGGTGACCGATCCGCCGCCGATGACATGCGCCGCCTCGGGCTGGTTGCGGGCGGTGGCCCGGTACGCCGCGTAGTGCACGCGCTGGTTGGGCGGGAGATGACCGGGCGGTACGGAGGGGTGGGCGCCCAGCAGTGAACCGTCGGCCGGCGCCCTGCCCAGCCGGTAGGCCTCGTACAGACCGGGCCGGACCTTGTCCAGCTCGGTCTTCCAGTCCTTCTCCTCGAACTCCCACCAGCGGAGGCTGAATTCGAGCAGCACCTTGGTCGCCGCGTCGTAGTGGATCTCGGTGATCGCGCGCCGCTTCCCGTACGAGAGCGCGGGAGCGACGGGGATGTGGCGCAGCCCGGAGAACGGCACGGTGATGATCGCCCGGTCTCCGGTGAACGTCTCGCGCACGAGCGGCTTGCCGTCCCGGCCCTCGGAGACCGTCTCGACCCGGACGCGGTCCGCGCCGTAGCTGATCCTGGTGGCCCGGCGGTCCAGCCGCACGACGTCCTTGACCCGCTCGTACATCGCGTCGGCAAGAGTGGCCGTGCCGTCCGGCAGCTCGAAGAACGCGGTGTCCGGGCTGATCAGGGAGGCCCCGATGAAGCTGTGCACAAAGGCGAGATGGAGCCGGGAGGTGAGGTTCTCGACCGTGCCGATGAGGTCGATGGTGCGCTCGTCGAGCTTGGCCGCCTCGGTCAGGAAGCGGAACATCGACCAGTGTCCGTACCGCTGGATGACCCGCGCCCAGCCCTCGACGAGCTCGCTGCCCTCCTTGCCCTCGAACTCCTTGCGCACGGGTGCGAAGGCCTCCCGCACGATCGTCGCGGCGGTCTTGTTCTCGAACTCCGCGGGGACCCCGAACGAGCGGTTGATCGCCTGCGGCTTCTGTGCGTAGTCGGCCTTGCGCATCCGGATGCCGTTGACGTGGATCCAGGTGTGGTTGACCGGCCGGCCCTCGGTGTCGACATCGACCAGGTAGAAGCGGCGGCGCTTCAGGTCGAAGCTGTCCATGAGCCCGGTGACGAGCGGGTGGCTGTCGGGGATCCGCATGGCGCCGGCCTCGGCGTACTGCTTCGGGTCGGCGAACGGCGCCTTCGCGTTCTCGTGGCCGCCCTTGCGGAAGGTCTTGATCCGGCCGCCGACACGGTTGCCGTTGGCCTCGATCACGGTGACGGTGTGCCCGGCGCTGCGGAGCAGATGGGCGGCGGTGAGCCCGGCCGGGCCCGCGCCGACGACCAGCACCTTCTTGGGGGCCTTACGGCTGCGCGGCAGGCCCTTGGACAGCAGGATGTCGCGGTAGCGGGGGACCAGCGGCTGATCCTGTTCGTCGCGTACGAGGATGGCGCGGGCGATGGTCAGGCAGGCGTCCCAGTCCGAGCCGGGGGCGGCCGCGGGCGCGAGCGTGGTTCCGGATGCGGCGGGTGCACCAAGGGTGCCCGGCGCGGCGGCAGTCGCGGAGCCCACGGCGGTCGTGGCAAGGGCGGCGGCACCGGCGGCGGCACCTGTGATCACGGTGCGCCGGGAGGGCAGGCCGGAGGAAGGTCCGGCAGGCTTGGAAGTCATGCGCCCCACCCTGGGGCGCCCGGGACGGTGACCCTTGCCCGGACGCGCGTAGATCGTTCGGAAATCACCCTCAGGTGGGGATTGTCGATCTTGTCGTACAGGTGCCGTTGCAGGTCATGTCATGATCGAGGGTTCTCGGGGGCGCTCGATTCCGTCGACCGCAGGAGCGTCAGGAAATCCTGGAAAGCCGCCGGCATGTCCACCGAATCCGGGTCCAGCAGCCACTGGTACTGAAGCCCGTCCATCATCGCCACCAGCAGCGGCGCCGCGCGCTCCGGACTCAGGCCGCCCGGCAGCCGCTCGCCGTACTCGACGCGCAGCATCGCCGCCATGCTCGCCCGGACCTGGGTGTAGCGGCGGGTGAAGAACTCCCGCGCGGGATGACCCTCCGTCACGCTCTCGCCGAGCAGCGCCGAGAACGTCTGGACGATGCCGGGCCGCATCGCGTTGTACTCGACGAGCGAGGCCAGCAGATCGATCCGCCACGTGCCGTCGCTCCGGGTGCCGCCGCCCGTGTCCCATTGGTCGCGCTCCTCCAGCACGGCGACGAGCAGCGCCTCCTTGGTCGGGAAGTAGTGCAGGAGCCCCTGCTGGCTGAGGCCGACCCGCTCGGCGACGGCGCTCAGTGTGGCGCCGCGATAGCCGCGCTCGGCGATCACTTCGAAAGTGGCGCGGAGAATCTCCGCCCGCCGCTCCGCGCTTCTGGTCCGCACCATCTCCCGGCCCCTTCCGGTGCTCCATCGGTTCCGCCCCGAGGACCGTACGCCATTCCCGCAAATTACAGACTGATAACGAAGCCTACTGCTCTACCGGTAGCGGAGTCAGTATGGAGACATTCAGTGCAGGAATCCGACGAGGAGGTACGGCCGTGGCAGGCGCGTCCACATCCACCAATCCCGATGCGGCCCGCGAGACCGCGGTCGATGCGGCGCTGGCCGCACTGGGGCTCGACGACAAGACGCGGCTCCTGGCCGGTCAGGACATGTGGTCGCTGCCCGGACTCCCCGCCGTCGGGCTGCGCTCCCTGGTGATGTCCGACGGGCCGATCGGCGTCCGCGGGGTCTCCTGGACCGCCGACGACCCGTCCGTCGCACTGCCCTCGCCCACCGCGCTCGCCGCGACCTGGGACCCGGCCCTGGCCCGCCGGGCCGGCCGGCTGCTGGCCCAGGAGGCCCGCCGCAAGGGGGTGCACGTCCTCCTCGCCCCGACCGTGAACCTCCACCGGTCCCCGCTCGGCGGGCGCCACTTCGAGACGTACAGCGAGGACCCGTATCTCACCGGCGAGATCGGCACCGGCTATGTGCGGGGCGTGCAGGACGGCGGCGTCGGTACGACCGTCAAGCACTTCGTCGCCAACGACGCCGAGACCGACCGCTTCACCGTGGACAACATCGTCGCTCCGCGAACCCTGCGCGAGATCTATCTCGCCCCGTTCGAAAGGATCGTCAGATGCGCCCGCCCGTGGGGCATCATGGCCGCGTACAACCAGGTCAACGGCTCCACCATGACCGAGCACCGCTATCTGCAGAACGCGGTGCTGCGCGGCGAATGGGGCTTCGACGGCTACATCGTCTCCGACTGGCTGGCCGCCCGCTCCACCGTCGCCGCCGTCAACGGCGGCCTCGACGTCGCCATGCCGGGCCCGCGGACCGTGTACGGGAAGGCGCTTGCCGACGCCGTACGGGCCGGTGAGGTCGAGGAGTCCGTCGTCGACGGGGCCGTACGCAATGTGCTGCGGCTGGCCGCCCGCGTCGGCATCCTGGACGGCGCCCCGCCCGTCGTCGACGAGGCCGGACGCCCCGAGACCGTGGACGGCGACGCACTGGCCCGCGAGATCGCCCGCCGCTCCTTCGTCCTCGTACGCAATGAACGCGCCGCGCTCCCCATCGACCCGGCCGCCGTCCGCAAGGTCGCGCTCAGCGGGGCGCTCGCCCGGGACGCCCGGGTCCTCGGCGGCGGTTCCGCCCAGGTCTTCCCGCACCACATCGTCTCGCCGCTGGACGGCCTCATCGCCGCCCTCCCCGAGGACGTCCTGGACTACCGCGTCGGCGCCGACCCGAACAACGAACTCGTCCCCGCCGAGAAGGGCTTCGAGCTCAGGGCCGTCTGTTACGACGCCTCCGGCACCGTCATCGGCTCCGCCCCGCTGCACAACGGCACCGTCCAGTGGATCGGCAACGACTTCCCCGAGGGTGTGACCCGCGAGACGCTGCACAGCGTCGAGATCACCGGCACCTTCGTCCCGCGCGACGGCGGCGAGCACATCTTCGGCACCCGCGGCACCGGAGCGCTCGGCCTCACCGTCGCCGGTGAGACCCTGTACGACGAGGTCCACCGGGTCACCGGTTCCGCCGACCCCGGCGAGGCGTTCTTCGGCAACCCGCTGGAGCGCGGCCGGATCGCCCTCACCGCGGGCGAACCCGTCGAGGTCTCCCTGCGGCAGATCCCCGACACCCTGGGCGACGACGCACCGATCCCCGGCGTCTCGTTCTCCTTCTGCCACCTCGGCCCGCGCCGCGACCCCCAGGAGCTGATCGCCGAGGCCGTCGAGTCGGCCCGCGCCGCGGACACCGCGATCGTCGTCGTCGGCACCACCGAACGCGTCGAGTCCGAAGGCTTCGACCGCACCGACCTGAAGCTCCCCGGCCACCAGGACGACCTCGTCAGGGCTGTCGCCGCCGCCAACCCGAACACCGTCGTGATCGTCAACTCCGGCTCCCCGGTGGAGCTTCCGTGGCGCGACGAGGTCGCCGCGGTCCTGCTCAGCTGGTTCCCCGGCCAGGAGGCCGGTCACGCCCTTGCCGATGTCCTGCTCGGCGCCGAGGAACCGGGCGGCCGCCTCCCCACCACCTGGCCGGTCGCGCTCGCCGACGTCCCGGTCTCCTCCACCACCCCCACCGGCGGTGAACTCCACTACGAAGAGGGCGTCTTCGTCGGCTACCGGGCCTGGGAGAAGGCCGGCACCGCGCCCGCCTACCCCTTCGGCCACGGACTCGGCTACACCACCTGGGAGTACGAGAGCCTGGTGGCCGGCCCCGACACCGCCACCGTCCGCCTCCGCAACACCGGCACCCGGCCCGGAGCCGAGACCGTCCAGCTCTACCTGGCGCCCCAGGAGGACACCGCCGAACGCCCGGTCCGCTGGCTGGCCGGCTTCGCACGGGTCGAGGCGGCCCCCGGCGAGAGTGCCGAGGCAGTGATTCCGCTGGAGCGGCGCGCGTACGAGATCTGGGACGAGACGGCGTACGACTGGAGCCTCGTCCCCGGCACGTACGAGGTGCAGGCGGCCCGCTCGCTCGGTGACGTACGCCTGACGACGGCCGTGGACATCAAGGAGTAGCGGCCCCCGGCACAGGAGAGCCCCGGCGCGGTACCTGACCCCGCTCCGGGGTTCTCCTCATGCCGATTCATGGCGTCAGCGCACCTCAGCGCACCGCGAATCCGTACACCGTCGTCGAGACGTACTCCTCGCCCGGCCGCAGCACCGTGCTCGGGAACTCGGGCCGGTTCGGGGAGTCCGGGAAGTGCTGGGTCTCCAGCGCGATCCCGGCACAGGGCCCGAACGGCCGCCCGTCGAAGTGGTCCGCCGTGTACAGCTGCATCCCGGGCTCCGTCGTGGTGACGGTCAGGACGCGCCCCGACACCGCGTCGTACAGCTCGGCCGCCGGGCCCGAGCCGGCGTCGTCCAGCACGAAGTTGTGGTCGTAGCCCGCGCCGACCGGCTTCGGCTCACGGAAGTCGAACCGGGTCCCGTCCACCGGCAGGAACTCGCCCGTCGGGAGCGACTCGGCGTCCGCCGGAGTGATCTGCCCTGCCGCGATCCGCAGCACCTGTCCGAGCGCGCTGCCACTGTCGCCGCCCGCGAGATTCCAGTACGTGTGATTCGTCAGGTTCAGCACCGTCGGGGCGTCCGTCGTCGCCCGGTACGCGATCCGCAGCGCCCCGCCCTCGTCCAGGGTGTACGTCACCGACACCGTCAGGCACCCCGGGAAGCCCTCCTCGCCGTCCTCGGAGACCAGGGAGAGCCGGACACCTTCCGCCACCTCCCGCGCCTGCCACACGCGCTTGTCGAAGCCCCGGGCCCCGCCGTGCACATGGTTGCGCCCCTCATTGCGCGTCACCCGGTGTGTCTGCCCGTCCAGTTCGAAACAGGCACCACCGATCCGGTTCGCGTACCGCCCGACCAGCGCGCCGAAATACGGACCCGAATACGCCTCGTACCCGGCGGGATCCGGCAGCCCGAGCGCCACGCCCGCCCGCACCCCGTCCCGGCCGGGCACCTCGACCGACTGCACGATGCCGCCGTACGTCAGGACACGCACCCGCGTACCGTCCCGCTCCAGCGTCCAGCGGTGCACTACGGTGCCGTCCGCGAGGGTGCCGAACTCTTCCGTACGCAGCGCCGTGCTCGAACCTGTGTCCATGATCACAAACCCTACGCCGGGGGCTGGGCCGAGGTGACATTGCGGTACGCGATCTCCGCCAGCCGCGCCTGCCCGTTCCGCCCCGGATGGAACCAGTCCCACTGGCTGAGCTGCTGGCCGGTGAACCGGTAGTCGAAAACCGCCCCGCCGTCGTAACGGCAGCGCCGGTCCTTCGCGCAGACCTTGCGCAGCACGTCGTTGTACGCCACGACCCGTTCCTGCACCGAGGTGCGCCGGGCCACGGCGCGCGCGCCCATGTCGTCCGCGTCACCCAGCATCGACTGACAGATCCCCAGCTTCCAGATCTGCTTGCCCACCGGATTGCCGCGCCCCGTCGACCAGAGCCGCTTGAGATCCGGCACGCTCGACACATACACGTGCGCCTTGGGCGCCCCGGCGCGCAACTGACGCATCGAAGCCTCGAACGACGCCCGGAAATCCGCCACCGGAGTCATGATCCGCGCCGAGTCCCGGCAGGCGTCATTGGCGCCGATCATCACCGTCACCAGATCCGGCTTCTCCTTCGCGGCCAGCGTCATCTGCTCCGGCAACTGCGCGATCCTGGCCCCCGTCTCGGCATGGTTCCAGCTGCGCTCGGCGGCCCCCGACTCACCGAGCAGCCGCACGGCGAGGCTGCGCACCCCGCTGTCCGTGCCGGTCGCCCAGGACACCTCCGGGCAGTCCGCCAGCACCGAACAGGCGTCGAAACCGCGAGTGATGGAGTCACCGACGGCGGCCACCGACCCCGGTCTGCGGTCCCAGAGCGGGCCCGGCTTGGCGGGCGGCCGCCGCTTTTCGGCCGTCGCCCCCTTCGTCGTCCCGTCCTGGCCGGCGTCGCAGCCGGTCAGAGCGGCCGTGCCGAGCAACGAGACGGCCGTCAGGACGGCGGCCACGGTACGCGAACGGTGGCGGGCGGAACGATCCTGCATCCCTTGACTCCCCTCGGTTATGCCCCCGGCAACCCCTCGTGGCACCGGTCGGAAGGCCCGGGCGCTCTGCAGGGTGAAAGCTGAGCGAATGATGGGCCCAGGACCGACGGTACGTCACACCTCGGACGTCGCCGCGCGGTAGCTTTTCCTCGTCGAACCAGCGGCGCTTCCCCTCACCCGGCTCTATTCGAGTGGCTTTCCGAAAATCACATCACGTCACATACTGTCCCTTTTCAGGAGATTCACCCCGATGCTGTTTACTGATGACAACCTCGGGAACCGGCCGAGAAGAGACGGTACGGGCGCGAGGCTGCTGGGGAAGGCGAACTTCGTCCCACACTGGAGGTCCCGGTGACGACACGTGGAGTTCTGTACGTTCACTCCGCACCGCGCGCGCTCTGCCCCCATGTCGAATGGGCGGTGGCGGGTGTCCTCGGTGTGCGGGTCCAGCTGGACTGGATCAGACAGCCGGCCGCGCCCGGTACCTGGCGGTCCGAGTTCTCCTGGCAGGCCAGGCCCGGCACGGCGTCGAAGCTGGCCTCCGCGCTGCGCGGCTGGGATCTGCTGCGCTTCGAGGTGACGGCTGAGCCGAGTCCCACGTCGGAGGGCGAGCGCTACAGCTCCACGCCTGAACTGGGCATCTTCCACGCCGTCACCGGCATGCACGGCGACATTCTGGTGCCCGAGGACCGGTTGCGGGCGGCGCTGGCGCGGTCGGTGCGGGGCGAGACCGACCTGGAGGCCGAGATCGCCAAGCTGCTCGGCAAGCCGTGGGACGACGAGTTGGAGTCCTTCCGCCACGCGGGAGAGGGCGCGCCGGTGCGGTGGTTGCACCAGGTGGTGTGAGCCCGTGACCGGGACGCTGCCCCGGACCGGGGACTCCGCCCCGGACCTCCGCGCCTCAAACGCCGGCGAGGCTGAAAATTCACCCTGCATCCGGCAAATCCAAACTGAACCCGGCAAAATCAAGCCCCTCCGGCGCTTGAGGAGCGGGGGCCCGGGGGCAGCGCCCCCGAAACGCCCCGCGCCTCAAACGCCGGATTTCACGGCCGAAGCCCGCCTCCCCACTCGGGGGGAGGCGGGCTTCGGCGTGGATACCGGGCCGCGGACCGCAGGTCAGACGCTGCGGAACGCCAGGACCACGTTGTGACCGCCGAAGCCGAACGAGTTGTTGATGGCGGCGATCGACCCCTCGGGCAGCGGCCGGGGCTCGTCGCGCACGATGTCCGCCTCCACCGCCTCGTCGAGGTGCTCCACGTTGATCGTCGGCGGAGCCATCCGGTGGTGCAGCGCCAGGACCGTCGCGACGGTCTCGATGCCGCCCGCGCCACCGAGGAGGTGGCCGGTCATCGACTTCGTCGCGGAGATCGCGACGTGGTCGAGGTCGTCGCCCAGAACCTTGCGCAGAGCCTTCAGCTCCGCGACATCGCCCTGCGGCGTCGACGTGGCGTGCGCGTTGAGGTGCACGACCTCGGACGGCTTGAGGTCCGTCTGGTCCAGCAGGTTCTGCATCGCGGCGGCGATGCCACGACCGGTCGGCTCGGGCTGCGCGATGTGGTGGGCGTCAGCGGACAGACCCTGGCCCAGCACCTCGCAGTAGACCTTGGCGCCACGCGCGGCGGCGTGTTCCGCGGACTCCAGGACGACGATCCCGGCACCTTCGCCGAGGACGAAGCCGTCACGGCCCGTGTCGTACGGACGGGAGGCCTTCTCGGGCTCCTCGTTGTGCTTGGACATCGCCATCATGTTGGCGAACGCGGCGATCGGCAGCGGGTGGATCGCCGCCTCGGTGCCACCGGCGAGGACCACATCGGCACGGCCGGTGCGGATCATCTCGACGGCGTACCCGATCGCCTCCGCGCCCGAGGCGCAGGCGGAGACCGGAGTGTGCACACCGGCCTGGGCGTTGACCTCCAGGCCGACGTTGGCGGCCGGGCCGTTGGGCATGAGCATGGGCACGGTGTGCGGGGAGACGCGGCGTACGCCCTTCTCCTTGAGCACGTCGTACTGGTCGAGCAGGGTGATCACGCCGCCGATACCGGAGGCGATGACCGAGCCCAGCCGCTCGGGCTGGACCTTGTCGTCCTCACCGGCCTTGCCGGTGAAGCCGGCGTCCGCCCACGCCTCGCGGGCCGCGATCAGCGCGAACTGCGCCGAGCGGTCCAGCTTGCGGGCGAGCGGGCGGGGCAGTACGTCGCCCGGGTCGACGGCCGCGAGGGCGGCGATCCGGACGGGCAGTTCGGCGAAACGTTCGCCCTCGAGAGGCTTGACGCCGGAACGACCGGCCATCAGACCTTCCCAGGTCGACGCCGAGTCGCCACCCAGCGGAGTGGTTGCGCCGATACCGGTGACGACCACGGTGCGATTGGTCGAGTTCACTGGAAAATCTTCTCCACGTGTAGAGGGTCGTGAATCAGCGGCGCCACCGCCGGGTGGCGACACACGAGCCGGCTGGATCAGGCCTGGTGCTTCAAGATGTAGTCGGCAGCGTCGCCGACCGTCTTGAGGTTCTTGACGTCCTCGTCCGGGATCTTGACGTCGAAGCGCTCTTCGGCGGCGACGACGACCTCGACCATGGACAGCGAGTCGACGTCCAGGTCGTCGGTGAAGGACTTGTCCAGCTGGACGTCCTCGACCGGGATACCGGCGATCTCGTTGACGATCTCGGCGAGACCGGTGACGATCTCTTCCTGAGTGGCGGCCATGTTGGCGCTCCTTCGGTGTTTATCTGCAGGGTTCGGGCATCCGGGCCGAAAGGCCTGGTGTGCCTAGGGGAGGGTAACGACCGTCGCGGCGTAGACGAGACCCGCCCCGAAGCCGATGACGAGCGCGGTGTCGCCGCTCTTCGCCTGACCGGTCGCCAGAAGCCGCTCCATAGCGAGCGGAATCGAGGCGGCGGAGGTGTTGCCGGTGGTCTCCACGTCACGGGCGACCGTGACGCTCTCCGGCAGCTTCAGGGTCTTCACCATCGAGTCGATGATCCGCATGTTGGCCTGGTGCGGAATGAAGACATCCAGGTCTTCCGGGGCGATCCCGGCCGCGTCCAGCGCCTGCTGGGCGACCTTCGCCATCTCGAAGACGGCCCAGCGGAAGACCGCCTGGCCCTCCTGAGTGATGGCCGGGAACTTCTCCGGGCGCTCGGCGTGGAACTCGTCCCACGCCACGGTCTGCTTGATCGTCTCGGACTTGTCGCCCTCGGAGCCCCAGACGGTCGGGCCTATGGCCGGCACCTTGGAGGGGCCCACGACGACCGCGCCGGCGCCGTCGCCGAAGAGGAAGGCCGTCGCGCGGTCCTCCTTGTCGGTGAGGTCGCTGAGCCGCTCCACGCCGATGACGAGAACGTACTCCGCCGAACCCTCGACGATCATGCCCTTGGCGAGGGTCAGCCCGTAGCCGAAGCCCGCG
Source organism: Streptomyces sp. NPDC037301 (assembly GCF_055602785.1). Taxonomy (NCBI): domain Bacteria; kingdom Bacillati; phylum Actinomycetota; class Actinomycetes; order Kitasatosporales; family Streptomycetaceae; genus Streptomyces; species Streptomyces sp. NPDC037301. The sequence continues at coordinate 287,016 of NZ_JBVJWD010000001.1, read as the reverse complement.
CAGCCGGCCGAGATGTCGAAGGCGGCGGGCTTGCCGGCGCCGACCTTGTGGGCGATCTCGGTCGCGATGGCCGGGGTCTGCTTGAAGTGCGAGACGGTGGAGACGATCACGGCGCCGATCTGCTCCGGCGTGATTCCGGCATCGGCGATGGCCTTCCCGGCCGCCTCCACGGACATCGCGGCCACGGTCTCCTCCTCGGAGGCCCAGTGGCGGGTGGCGATGCCGGAGCGCGAGCGGATCCACTCGTCGGACGAGTCGATCGTCTCGAGGATCACCTCGTTGGGCACGACACGGGTCGGACGGTAGCCGCCGACCCCCATGATGCGTGCGTACGGGGCGCCCTGACTGGGCTTGATCTTCGACATGCTCTCGGGCTCCTTAGGCGCCCGCGTGCTCGGAGATGAGCGCGCGGGCCGCGTCGAGGTCGTCGGGGGTCTTGAGCGCGAGGGTCTGCACACCGGGCATCGCGCGCTTGGCGAGACCCGTGAGGGTGCCGCCGGGGCACACCTCGATGAGAGCCGTGACGCCCATCTCCTTGAAGGTCTCCATGCACAGGTCCCAGCGGACCGGGTTGGCCACCTGGCCGACCAGCCGAGAGATGACCTCGTCGCCGATGGCGACGGGCTTCCCGTCGGCGTTCGAGACATATGTCACGATCGGGTCGGCGATCTTCAGCGCCAGGGCGGCCTCGCGCAGCCGGTCGACGGCGGGTGCCATGTGGTGCGTGTGGAAGGCACCGGCGACCTTGAGGGGCACCACGCGGCGCACGCCCTCGGGCTTGTCCTCGGCCAGCGCGGCGATCTGCGCGGCGGTGCCGGCGGCGACGATCTGGCCGGCCCCGTTGACGTTGGCCGGGGTCAGCCCGAGCTTCTCCAGGTGCGGGACCGTCACCTTGGGATCGCCGCCGAGCAGCGCCGCCATGCCGGTCTCGGTGACCGCCGCGGCGTCGGCCATGGCGAGCCCACGGGTACGTACGAGACGGAGAGCCGTCTCGTCGCCGATGACTCCGGCGAGGGCGGCTGCGGTGATCTCACCCACGCTGTGACCTGCGACGATGTCGGGCGACGCGTCGAGCGCGGCGGCGGACAGCAGACCGGCGGCGACCAGTAGCGGCTGCGCCACCGCGGTGTCACGGATCTCCTCCGCGTCGGCCTCGGTGCCGTAGCGGGCGAGGTCGAGCCCGACGGCGTCGGACCAGGCCGCGATGCGGTCGGCGGCACCGGGGAGTTCGAGCCAGGGAGTCAGGAAGCCGGGCGTCTGGGCGCCTTGGCCGGGAGCGACGAGTACGAGCACCCTCACACTCTCTCTTGTGAACGGTCCGGAACACCCGTGGGGACAGGGACGAAGAACCGTATGGGGAATTGTTGATGTCCGACAAAAGTCTAGGACTGCGGATCTCTGGCGGCCAAGCGCCCCAGGATCAGGGCGATTCGCAGAGTGAACGCCGAGCGGACATCGGAAGGCGACCATCCGGTGACGTCAGTCACACGTCGGAGCCGGTAGCGCACGGTGTTGGGGTGGACGAAGAGCATCCTGGCCGCGCCCTCCAGGCTGCTCGCCTGCTCCAGATACACACTCAGCGTCTCCAGGAGCGCAGATCCCGCTTCTTCCAGCGGTCTGTAGATCTCCTCCACCAATTGGTCCCGTGCGGCGGGGTCGCCCGCCATCGCGCGCTCCGGCAGCAGATCGTCGGCCAGCACCGGCCGCGGGGCGTCCTGCCAGGCGCTGCACGCCTTGAGTCCGGCGGCCGCCGCCTGCGCGGACCGGGTGGCCGCCAGCAGGTCGGGCACCACGGGCCCGGCGACGACCGGACCTGCCGCGTACGGGCCGATCAGTGCCTTCGCGACCTGCAGCGGGTTGTCGCTGCCACCCGCGATGACGACCAGCCGGTTGCCGAGCACCCCGGTCAGGACCTGGAGCTTCGCGTGCCGGGCGGCCCGCCGGATCGCCTCGACGGTCAGCTCGCTGTCGCCGTCCGGGGCCGTACCGAGCAGCACGCACACATGCTCGGGGGAGTTCCAGCCGAGCGCCGCGGCGCGTGACACGGCGCCCTCGTCGGCCTCGCCGGACAGCACCGCGTTCACCACGAGCGATTCCAGCCGGGCGTCCCAGGCGCCGCGGGCCTCGGCGGCCTGCGCGTACACCTGGGCGGTCGCGAAGGCGATCTCCCGCGCGTAGACGAGCAGCGCCTCCCGCAGCACCGACTCGTCGCCGGGCGCGGCGACCTCCTCGATCGCGGCCTCCATGACCTCGATCGTCGTACGCACCATCTCGACGGTCTGCCGCAGGGTGATCGCCCGGGTCAGCTCGCGCGGAGCCGTACCGAACACATCGGTGGAGATGGCCTGCGGGGTCTCCGGATGCCGGAACCACTCGGTGAACGCCGCGATCCCGGCCTGGGCCACCAGGCCGATCCAGGACCGGTTCTCCGGTGGCATCGCCCGATACCACGGCAGTGACTCGTCCATGCGGGCGATCGCATTGGCGGCCAGCCGGCCGGAGGACTGCTCCAGCCGTTTCAGGGTCGCGGCATGCAGGTGGGCGGCGTTCGCAGCGGGCTGCTCAGGATCGGGTCGGGGCACGAACACAAGACTGCCTTATCCGGCCACGTGCTCGGTGGGCCGGGGCGGTGGCGGGTCGTACTGCCGGGTAGCGGCCGGGGGTCCGAGCGTGCCCCGGCAGGGCTACCGTGGGCGGGTGATTTCCGTACACCGCGCCGAAGACCGCTTCCTGGGCGGGGACCGGGCCGCCGGCATCCTGTCCCGGCACGCCTTCTCCTTCGGCAGCTTCTACGACCCGGACAATCTGCGCTTCGGTGCGATCCTGGCGTGCAACGAGGAGCGGCTGGCGCCCGGCGCGGGCTTCGACGAACACCCCCACAGCCACACGGAGATCGTCACCTGGGTCGTCGAGGGCGAGCTGACCCACCGCGATTCGACCGGCCACGCCACGGTCGTACGGGCCGGGGACCTCCAGCACCTCAGCGCGGCGGCCGGGGTGCGTCACGTCGAGCGCAACGACGGGGACGGCCCGCTGACGTTCGTTCAGATGTGGCTGGCACCGCTCGAACCGGGCGGCGAACCCTCGTACGCGATCGTTCCCGGCATCGCCGACTCCACCCCGTACGCCCTCCCGGCGGCCGGTGCGATGCTGCACGTACGCAGACTGGCTCTGGGGGAGCGCACGGCGGTGCCGGACGCGGCGCGGGTGTACGTCCATGTGGTGGCAGGAGGCGTGCGGCTCGGCGACGAGGAGTTGGAGGCGGGCGACTCGGTGCGGATCACCGACGAGGAAGGGCTGGAGCTGGTGGCGGCCGAGGCGGCCGAGGTGCTGGTCTGGGAATTGTCGGCCTGAGCCGGGAGGGCCATGGGCGGCCCGGATTCCGGTCGGTCGCGGAGGCGGCGATGAGTTTTGCTGGCCGGGGAAGTCTCATCACCGCTGTCGACGACGCAGGAGGAATGCATGGCTCAGCTGTTGAGGGTCCAGAACTTCAATGTTTCCAGTGACGGAATCGGGGCCGGTGAAGACCAGAGCTTCGAGAGTCCGTTCGGCCACGTCGATCCCGAGAGGCTGTTCGCCTGGGCCGGTGCCACGGCGAGCTGGCCCATGCGCACGGACCCCGGGGGGAGCCGGGGGCTCGACGACTATTTCACGCGGGACTACGCGCGCAACATCGGCGCCGAGATCATGGGCCGCAACAAGTTCGGGCCCCAGCGCGGGCCCTGGCACGACCACGAGTGGCGCGGCTGGTGGGGTGACGAGCCCCCGTTCCGGACCCCGGTGTTCGTCATGACCCACCACGGCCGTCCTTCGTTCACGCTGTCCGACACCACGTTCCACTTCGTCGACGGGGATCCGGCCACGGTCCTCCGGCAGGCACGGGAGGCGGCGCAGGGCAAGGACGTCCGACTCGGCGGCGGAGCCACCACCATCAGGCAGTTCCTCGACGCCGGCCTCGTCGACACCCTGCATGTGGCGGTCTCGCCGGTGAAGCTCGGATCCGGAGTGCGGCTCTGGGAGTCCCCCGACGAGCTGCTTGACCGGTACCACCTGGAGGTCGTGCCCAGCCCGAGCGGCGTGACGCACCACCTGTTCTGGCGGAGGTGACACGAGGGCGCGCCCGGGGACGCCGGGCGCGCCCGACGCCGGCGTTCCGGTGAAATGACCGCGTGGTTGCGGGCGGGACGTCGGCACGGGCCGCGGTACTCGTCCGCGACCACCGCACCGCCGCGGGCGGCGGGCCCGCTCGACGGCGAAGCGCTACCGGTCCGCGTCCCGGCGCCACATCGACCACATGGGCGGCCCGGCCCGGAACGACATCTCCTGCTGCACCGCGAAGCCGTGCCGCCGGTAGAACGACAGATTGCGGCGGTTGCTCGACTCCAGGAACACCGGCCGCCCGTCCGCGTCCGCCCGCTCCAGCAGCCCGCCCAGCACCTGCGACCCGCGCCCGGTACCGCGCGCGTCCGCGTGGGTGCCGATGTACTCGACGTACCAGTGCGCGGGGTCGGCCGGGTGGCGGTGCTCCAGTGCGAGCAACCGCATTCCGGTTTTGGGCAGCTGGGCCCGCCCCGCCCGCAGCAGCGTGCCCGCGTTGCGCAGCAGATAGCTCACCGGCAGCTTCCACTTCCCGGGCTCCGCCCACACCGCCGCCACCGTGCGCTCCGGATCGGTCCACACCCGGCCCGCCGGGACCTGCTGCGCCAGATGCGCGGTGAACAGCAGCCGCAGCCTCCGGTCCCGGTCGTGCGGCATCAGCCAGGACCAGACGGGGTCCTCGGCGTAGGCACTGGCGAGTACGGAAGCGAGCGCCGGGACGTCGGAGGCGGCGGCGCGGACTATGTCGGCCATGGCCGGGGAGCGTAGCTCACGCGCTAACGAAGCGTGTCCACGAACGCCCGCCAGGCGTCGGCCCCGACGACCAGGACGGGGCCGTCCGGATTCTTGCTGTCCCGCACGGGTACGGCGCAGGGGAGGCCGTCGGCCACCTCGACGCATTCGCCGCCGGTGTTTCCGCTGTAACTGGACTTACGCCATGCCGCGCCGCCGGTGACGGTGCACTCGACGCATTCGCCGCCGCTGGTGCCGCTGTACGACGACTTCCGCCACCGCGCTTCGGTCAGGTCATGCCTGGTCTCCATAGCGTTCCTCCATCACGCGAGCGATCAGTGTCGCCGAGTCCTCGGGGGAGAGGGCTGTGGCTTGCAAGCGAGCGTAGCCGACCGAACGTTCCTTGATCACTTGCGGATTGGCGGTCATGTGACCCTGGTCGTAGCTCTCCACGTAGAAGAGGTCGGGGTTGTCCTCGAATCTGAGCAGGGTGAACGACCCCATCATTCCCGTGTGTTGGCCGACCGAGAACGGAAGCACCTGGATCTGCACCCAGGGGTCGTCGCGGAAGTCCAACAGGCGTGCCAGTTGCGCGCGCATGACGTCGCGTCCGCCGACCTCCTGAAGCAATGCGGCTTCGCTCAGGATGATCCACAAGGCGGGCGGATTCTCGCGCTTCAGAATCCGCTGGCGGTCCAGGCGGGCCGCCACCATCTCGTCAACCTTGTTCGGGTGATCCACACCGAGTAGTGCCCGCGCGTACTCCTCCGTCTGCAACAGCCCATACACCAACTGCGCCTGGTACGTGGAGATGTACGTCGCACGGGCCTCCATGTCCGCGTACGGCTGGAACCAGGTCGGCAGCTGGCTGCGCAGGACCAGGCCCACGAGGCGCGAGAACACGCCGCCCGTGCCGAGTGCCGCGTCCACCCGCTCGGAGAAGTCGCGGGTGGGGATCTTCTTCGTGGTCTCGATCTGGCCGATCAGCGAGCCGGTGCAGAAGATGATGTCGCCGAGCTGACCCTGCTTGAGGTTGTTGGCCTCTCTCTGGCGGCGCAGTTCCCAGCCGTAGTAGTCCAATGGGGAAGCGCTGGGGTCGAGCGACTGGATGTTGGCCACGGCGGGACACCTCCGGCATTCAACGCCTCGCGGCGTTCGTTTCCGTACGTAGCCGAGCGTAATCACGTCGCCGCACTCTGGTGACATGAATCACGTAATCGAGCCGCAGGCCGACGATCCGGTGGAGGCGACCTACCGCGCCGACTTCGCGATGGGCGACCACTCGGCCAGGCATCTGCGCCGCATCCTGCGCCTCTACCTCACCGCCTGGGGGCTCCTCGACGTGGCCGATGCGGCCGAGTTGGCGCTCACCGAGCTGATCGCCAATGTCGTACGGCACGTCCCCGGCCGCCGTTGCCAGACGCTCATCTTCCTGCTCCCGGCCGGGGGTGTACGCGTCGAGGTGGCGGATGCCTCCCCGGAACTGCCCCGCGCGGTCATGGGTGATGTGCTCGACGAGGGCGGGCGGGGGCTGATGCTGGTCGATGCCGTCACCGACCGCTGGGGCACGGAACCGCGCCCCGACGGCCGTGGCAAGACGGTGTGGTTCGAGTGCCTGGCCACGAAGGCGGCCGATTCCGGGCGCGCGGCGCCGCTTTGAGGTCCGCGTCCCGAATCCGTATCCCGCATCCGCTCAGCGCAGCACGGCCGACAGCAGGTCCGTGCCCAGTGTCGTCATCGCGGACAGGTCGAGGGTGTAGTGGACGTAGCGACCGCGCCGCCGGCCCGTGAGCAGCCTGGCGCGGCGCAGGACGGCGAGGTGGCGGGAGACCTCCGGAGGCGTCAACTGCCAGGCGTGGGCCAGCTCGCCGGTGGTGTGCGGGCCGCGGGCCAGGGTACGCAGCAGCCGCAGTCGTACCGGATGCGAGAGTGCCTCCAGCCGTAGGCTGCACGTCTCCAGCGAGACCGGTTCCGGCTGGCTCGGCTCGGCCACGGGGTACTGCATCACCGGCTGCCACCCGGGCGCGTAGACCACCACCAGGTGCGGGTGGCCGAAGACGCTGGGGATGAAGGTGACTCCGGCGTCCTGTGCGGCGGTCGCGTTGTCCTGCAGCTTGTCCACGACGATGCTGCGGCCGTCCGGCGCCAGCGCGATGGCGCCGGAGACCGACGCGAGTGCCATGCCGATGCCCTGGCGCTTCAAGAGGTCCGTCTTCAGGCGCAGGTCGGCGGCGAGCCGCGCTTCGACGCCGGTCCAGGCGGCGTCGAAGAAGGCCTCGGCGCACTGTTCCAGGGTCTGACGCACCCGCGCCCGCACGGAAGCCGGGTCCGCGAGCAGCCGTTCCGTGAACGCCTCCTGGAGTGCGCCGCGGGCCTGGGCCAGGTTCAGGACGTGCTCGCGCGCGACCGCGTCGGTGAGCGGGGACGGCTGGGCGAAGTAGGCCCGGTTGCTGCCGCACGTGGTGATGAGCGCGGAGGTCACGTAGGTCTCGTCGTCGATCCGGTCCACATCGTCCAGCTCTTCGGAGAGGGTCTGTCGGGGGCGGGCGGGGACCAGGAAGTCCGCGCGAGAGGACCGCCAGAGGAACTCCGCCTCCTGCAGCCGCTCCGCCAGCTCCGGCCGCAGCCCGGCCCGGACGTCCGCGGCCCAGGCCGTGAGCTGCGGATGATGCCCGGGGGCGGCCAGCACGTGCAGCATCGCGGTCAGTTCGGCCAGCGGGGAGGGGGCGAAGCGCAGCCGGTCGGGCGGCAGGCCGGTGATGTCGATGCGCAGGGTCATCCCTTCATCGTCGTCGGTTGCGCGTCCGGTGGTCACCTCGGTTGACGGGCCCCGTCAACCGACATGACCCTGTTCGGGCGCGGAACGCACGGTGGGCGTCATGCAAACGACCACCAAGATCCGGCCGCGAGTACTCGTCCGTGCCTCCGGAGGCCCCCGCTACGCCGTCGCCCTGGCCGTGGACGCGCTCGGTACCGGCCTGTTGCGGCCCTTCCTGCTGCTGTACGGAGTGACGGTGCTGGGGCTGTCCGCACCGGTCACCGGCGCCGCCATGACGGCGGGTGTGGTCACGGGCCTGGTGTGCATGCCCGCTGTGGGCCGATGGCTGGACCGGGGCGCACGGAGCACGGTCGTGGCGGCGTCGATGCTGGTGCGTGTGGTGGGCACGGTGTTCCTGCTGGCCGCGTCGGCGGGGCAGGTCTGGCTGTTCGCGACCGCGGCGCTCTTTCTCGGCATCGGCAACCAGGCCTGGCCGGCGGCCCACGCCGCCCTCGTGGCCACGGTCGCCGACGGCCGGGAAAGGGATGCGGCGCTGGCGGCGGGCCGATCGCTGCGCAATGCCGGCCTGGGCGTCGGCGCGCTCCTTGCCACCGCCTGCCTTGCGGGCGGCACCTCGGCGCTTCAGGCGCTGGCGGCTGTCACCGGCCTCAGCTATCTCGCCGCGGCGGCCCTGGCCTGGTCGGTCCATATGCACGCGCACCCGGCCGCGGAGCCGGCCGGGCACCGGGACGACGAGCCCGCGCCCCGGATGGGGACACTGCTGGCCGCCAACGTGATCTACGTCTTCTGCCTCAACGTCCCCGAAATCGCGCTCCCGCTGGTCCTGGTGACACAGCTGCACGCGTCCCCGATGTGGTCGGCGGGCATCTTTGTGGCCAACACGGTGCTGGTGGTCACCCTTCAGGTGCCGGTCACCGTCCTTATGTCCCGCTTCCCCCGGCGGACCGTGCTCGCCCTTGCCGGCGTGGTGCTCACCCTGTCGTATCTCGGCTTCCTCGCCGCCGCCCCGCTGGGCCACGGCTGGGCCGCTCCTGCCGTCGCCGCAGTGTCCGTGCTCTGCACCCTCGGCGAGATCATCTATGCCGGCAGCGCGACGGCGCTGGTCACCGCCATGGCCCCGGCCCGCCTCCTGGGGCGCGCCCTTGCTCGCTTCCAGCTCTCCACAGGCTTCGGCCTCGCCGTATCTCCAGCGGTCATCACCGCACTCGCCCCCCACGGCTCCGCCGCCCTCTGGGGCAGTCTCGCCGCCGCGACGCTTCTGTCAGCCGCTGCCGTCGCCCACTGAGCCGCACGCTGTTCCCCGGGTGGCTTGAGGCATGCCGGGCGGCGCGGTCGGTCGGCTCGATGCCGGTGCCCCTCATCGGCCGGGAGTGAGCTCCTTCAGTACCGCATCGGTGAACGCCGGCCACACCTCGACCGCCCACGGGCCGAAGGCGCGGTCGGTCAGCGCGACGCAGGCCGCGCCCGCGACCGGGTCGATCCACAGGAAGGTCCCGGACTGCCCGAAGTGCCCGAAGGTTGCCGGGGACGAGGAACTGCCCGTCCAGTGCGGTGACTTGTGGTCCCGGATCTCGAAGCCGAGCCCCCAGTCGTTGGGGTTCTGGTGGCCGTAGCCGGGCAGTACGCCCTTCAGGCCGGGGTGTACGACGGTCTGCGCGGCGAGCACCGTACGCGGGTCGAGCAGCCGCGGCGCCTGCACCTCCGCCGCGAACCGTATGAGATCGTCGACGGTCGAGACGCCGTCCTTGGCGGGTGAGCCGTCCACCGCCGTCGCTGACATCCCCAGTGGCTCCAGCACCGCCTGGCGCACGTACTCCGGGAACGGGATGTCGGTGGCCTTGGCTATGTGGTCGCCGAGTACCTCGAAGCCCGCGTTGGAGTAGAGCCGCCGGGTGCCGGGTGCGGCCGTCGTCCGGTGCTCGTCGAAGGCGAGGCCACTGGTGTGCGCGAGCAGATGCCGGACGGTGGAACCCTCGGGCCCGGCCGGCTCGTCGAGCTCGACCGCGCCCTCCTCGTACGCCACGAGCGCCGCGTAGGCCGCGAGCGGCTTGGTGACGGAGGCGAGCGGGAAGCGGTGCGCGGTCGGGCCGTGCGTACCGACGACCGTGCCGTCCGCTCGTACGACGGCCGCAGCCGCGGTGGGGACGGGCCAGTTGTCGATCATCGCCAGGCTTTGCATGCATACGAGCGTAACGGGCGGGGCGTGCGCCACGTCACCGGCCGATGAGCCCGGGGCACGGTGGCCGAGGCCCGGCGAACCGACGGGGGGCAGCGCCAGGTCGCATCTCTCAGGGGCGATCCAAGGGGCTGGTCAGGGTGATCACTGATGGGCAACGGCAGGCGTGGGCAGCAGAGTTGGCGTTGCAACGACCCCATCAGCGCCGTTCCGAAGGACCTTCGATGCGCATCCGTCTCGCCGCCACCACCCTCGCACTGGCCACCGCTCTCACCGCCGGCGCGGCTCTGCCCACGGCCGCCGCCACGCCTGCGTCGAGCGCCACGGCGTCCTTGAACCCGGTGATCCAGGACATCCTCGACCGCCTGCCCGACGACGTCGTTGCGAGCGCGCTGATCAGGCAGGACGGCGTGGGCGCCACCGCCGGCCCGGTCACCGCCGACGCGTATGTCCGGATCGGCAGTGTCACCAAGGTGTTCACCAACACGGTGGTTCTCCAGCTCGTCGCCGAGCACCGGATCGGCCTGGACGCACCGGCGCGCCGATACGTCCCCGAGGTGCTGCCCGAGGCGTACGACGAAGTCACCGTGCGCCAGCTCCTCGACCACACGAGCGGCCTGCCCAAGCCTGCGCCCACCCCCGGCCCGGCCGACGGACCCGGCTGGCAGCTCAAGTCCGTGACACCCGAAGACCTCCTGCGTGACTCGTTCGCCGCAGCTGCCCGCGTGCCGCGCGCAGCCCGGTCCGAGCAGCTCGAGCAGCAGTACAACGGGCTCAACTCCTTGGTCCTCGGCCTGATCGTCGAGAAGGTCACCGGCCATTCCTTCACCAACGAACTGGAGCACAGGATCATCAGGCCGCTGCACCTGCGCCACACCAGCCTGCCCGCCGCCGACGACCCGACGATCCCCTCGCCCCACGCGGAGGTGTACCTCGACGGGCAGGACGTGACCGAGCAGAGCCCGTACCCGTGGGCCGAGGGAGGCATGATCTCCACCGCCGCAGACCTGGACCGTTTCATCATCGCGCTGTTCCGGGGCCGCCTGCTCCCGTCCGCCCAGCAGAAGCTGGTGTTCGAGGTACCGAACGCGCAAAGCGCCGGCGACAATGCGAACTGCACCGACGGGGAGGCCTGCTACAGCGTCGGCGGGCTCATGCGCCACCCGCTCCCGAACGGCGAGTACGCCTGGGGCAAGACCGGCTCCCGCCCCGGCTGGGACAACGGGATCTTCGCCACCCGCGACCTCCGGCACCGCCTGGCGTACTCCCTGAACCCGACGGGGACCGGTAATGATCTCCCGTACATCAAGGCGCTCGTCAACGCCGCGCTCGCCGGCTGACAGCGACCGCTACCGGCCCCCGTTCCCGATTGCGCTTGCTTAGAGTGCACTCCAAGGTTCTAGCGTGGAGGGCATGACGGTGATGGAGAGCACTTCCGTGAAGGTGGACGTCTGCGCCTCGGCCCCGCGGGCGCATCCGCGCCCCGAGGGCCAGGACCGCTACACCATCAGTGAGGTCGCCGCCTTCACCGGGCTCACCGCGCACACCCTGCGCTGGTACGAGCGGATCGGGCTGATGCCGCACGTCGACCGTTCGCACACCGGCCAGCGCCGCTTCACCAACCGTGACCTGGACTGGCTGGCCTTCGTCGGCAAGCTGCGGCTGACCGGGATGCCGGTCGCCGACATGGTCCGGTACGCGGAGTTGCTGCGCGAGGGCGAGCACACCTTCGAGGAACGGCAGGAGCTGCTGGAGGCGACCCGCCGCGACGTGAAGGCGCGGATCGCGGAGCTCCAGGACACCCTCGCCGTCCTCGACCACAAGATCGACTTCTATGCGAGTGCCCGACGGGCGCCGGAAAGGCCCTGTGCCTGATGACTGACAACAAGATCACCACCGTGGAGCTCGGGAACGGCGGCCCGCAGGTCGGCGTGCAGGGACTCGGCTGCATGGGCATGAGCGAGTTCTACGGGGACACCGATGAGTCCGCCGCGCGCGAGACGCTGGAGACGGCGCTGGCGGCGGGCGTCACCCTCTTCGACACCGCAGATGTGTACGGTCGCGGCGCCAACGAGGAGTTCCTGGCGCCGTTCGTCGGGGCGCACCGGGGCGAGATCACCCTCGCCACGAAGTTCGCCATGGAGCGGACCGATGACCCGCAGTACCGGGGCGTGCGCAACGACCCCGCGTACATCCGGCAGGCCGTCGAGGACAGTCTTCGTCGCCTGAACACCGATGTCATCGACCTGTACTACATGCACCGCCGCGACCCGGCCGTCCCGCTGGCCGAGTCCGTCGGCGCGATGGCCGAGCTGGTGCGGCAGGGCAAGGTCAAGCAGCTCGGGCTGAGCGAGGTGACCGGCGCGGAGCTGCGCGAGGCGTACGCCGTGCACCCGATCGCCGCCCTCCAGTCGGAGTGGTCGCTCTTCAGCCGGGACGTCGAGCGCAGTGCCGTGCCCGCCGCGGTCGAGCTCGGTGTGGCCTTCGTGCCGTACTCGCCGCTCGGCCGCGGCTTTTTGACCGGGGCGTTCGCGGACGCGGCCAAGGACCTGTCGAAGGGCGACTTCCGCCAGTTCCAGCCGCGCTTCACCGGCGACAACGCGAAGACGAACGCCGCCCTGCTGGAGCCCGTCCACAAGATCGCGGCGGCGCACGGGGCATCGGCCGCGCAGGTGGCGCTCGCCTGGGTGCAGCAGCGGGCCCAGGTGCACGGCCTGACCGTGGTGCCGATCCCGGGCACCCGCAAGAGCAGCCGGCTGCTGGAGAACGTGGCCGCCACCCGGCTCACGCTGACCGCGGAGGAGCTGGCGCTGCTGGAGCCGATCGCGGGGCGGGTTGCGGGGGACCGGTATCCGGACATGAGCTCCACCTCCGCGGCGCGCGAGTAGTCGTTCCGGCCCGGGTGCCGGGCCGGGGCGCCCTGCGATCGTTGTGCCCTCAAGCGCCGGACGGGCTTAAAGATGCCCTCAATCGCCGGGCGGGCCGGGTTTTGCCGGGCTGGGCCGGAGGATGTCCTCGGACGCCGGGCGGGCTGGGTTTTGCCGGGCTGGGCCGGAGGATGTCCTCGGACGCCGGGCGGGCCGGGTTTTGCCGGGCGGACCCGGAGGATGCCCTCGATCGCCGGGCGGGCCGGGTCTTCCCGCCCTACGCCAGTCCCAGTGCGTACGCCGCGAACCCCGTCGCCAGCAGGCCCGCCACCGCCCGGCGGGCGTTCGCCGCGCGCGTACCGGCCTGCCACGGGGCCTCGAACCGCCGCGCGTACCGGGCGATCAGCACCAGCAGCCCTGCGAACACCGGCATCCACGCTACGCGCGCCAGGATCCAGCCGATCGTGTCGGGCCCGGTCGTCAGCCCCGGCACGGCACCGGCGAACGACGCGGGGACCGCCGCGGCCAGCATCGCCGTCTGGTGCCAGCACAGGATCGTCATCGCGGACAGGTTGATGACGACGACCGGTGCCCACACCAGCGGCCTGCGCAGGAACCGGCCGATCCGGTCGCGCAGCAGGATTGCCGCACCGCTCTGCGCGGCGGCCAGCGCCAGGACCAGCAACGACGGCGGATGCGAGTTCGTCCGCGCCTCGCCCGGTACGCCGACCATCGACGCCGGGTAGTGGAAGGCGAGCAGCAGCGCGGCGAACAGGACGCTCCCGCCGGCGAGCAGGACGCGGGCGCCGCGCCTGCCGATGCGGCCCTCGCCCCAGGAGACGCCGAGCTGGTACGCGAAGAGCCAGCCCGGAAGGATGTTCAGCACGCTCAGCCAGGACGGCACGGCGTCGGCGAACGGCCCGTAACGCAGGAAGTCGACGACGGCGACCGACCCGAGCAGCGGCACGGCGGCCCAGCCGCCCAGCTTCCGCGCGACCTTGACGCAGTACGGGGTGAGCGCCGTGACCACCGTGTACACCCCGACGAACCACAGCGGCTGGATCACCAGCGTCGACCCGGTCCGCAGGGTGTCACCGGGCACGCCGAGCGCGCTCAGCACCGGGATCATCGCCGCCCAGACGGCGGTCACCCCGAGCACCGGCCTGCCCAGACGGGCGACGCGTCCGCGCAGCCAGGCGCCGGTGGTGGATTTTCTGCGGCGGTAGGAGAGGACGGAGGCGTACCCGCCGACCAGGAAGAAGATGCCCAGCATCTGAAGCACCCAGCTCACCGGGGCGAGGCCGCCGAACGTGGACAGCGGGCTGGCGTTGTGCAGCGCGCCGCCGCTGTCGAGGCGGAAGCCGCCGAGCAGCCAGTGGCCGGTGGGGACGGCGAGCAGGGCGAGGGCGCGCAGGCCGTCGATGGCCCGGTCGCGATGGGCGGGCGTACGCGCGTCGATGCGCTCGGCGAGGGCGGTGAGGCTCATCGGGCTTCCCCCTCCGTGATCGAGGCGAAGGCGCGGAGCGAGTCCGTGCCGGGGGCGAAGTAGCCGGTGTGCCCGTGGGCGTCGTGGGCCGGCACACGGCGTGCGCCGAAGTCCGGGCCGGTCGGATCGGGGCCGTGGCCGAGGCCGGCCACCTCGATGTTCGGCACGTTGTCGATCCAGTCCGTGGCGTCCTTGGCGGCCCAGACCCGGGCGGTGGTGTGCAGATCCGCGACGTCGTCGGCGCGCATCCCCGGCGAGCCGAGGACGACCAGGTCCGCGGCGCGCAGCCGGGGTGCGGCGATTCCGCACACGACGGAGCCGTAGCTGTGGCAGAACACGGCGGGCGTGGGGACGCCGTCGGCGGCCAGCCCGTCCGCGAACCGGGTCAGCCGGCCGGCCCCCGCCTCGGCGAGCGAGCCGGTCGCGGCATCGACGCCGACGCCTACGGGAGTGGTGTACCCGGCCCAGGCGACGACGGCGCTGCCACGTCCGGTCTCCGCATACAGGGCCTTCGCCATGCCGGCCGGGGTGCCGTACACATCGCTCGTCCGGTCGAAGGTTCCGGCGTCGATGTCCGAACCCGGTACCACGACCGCCACATGGCGTGCGGTGCTCAAGTCCCCGAAGACCTCGGCGACCTGTCCGCGGCCGCGCGGATCGAAGGCGAGGATCTGCCGGTGTCGCGCTCCGGCGAGATGGGTGTACCTGGGGTCATGACTGGCCCGCAGGGAGCGGGCGTTGGCCTGGTAGCGCAGTTCGACGGGTACGCCGTCCAGATTGCCGACGACGAGTGGATGCCGTACGACCAGGGCCTGTTGCTGTGCGGCGGTCAACCGTCGGAAGAACCGGCTCACTTCGGCGGGTGTGGTCCGCTCCGGGTCGGGCAGCTCCCGCCCCAGTACATGATCCGCGCGCCAGGCCGCGGTGCCGGGAGGTGGCCCGGTCAGGGCCTGCTGTGCGCTCCCGGACGCCCAGCCGGCCGTCCCCGCCGCCACGGTGGTCGCCAGCGCGACGGCGACCAGAGTCCTCGCGTATCGGCGCATCCCGCCCTCCTTCTCCGGCTGATCCGGCTTCCGCACGCCGTTCGGCGCGACGGAGAGGAAGGTAGGAAGGAGGTGGGTGCGGGGGCGTCGCACCAGGGAGCCAAGTGCGGGGTGCTACCGGGGTAGGGGGTGTACCGGGGGCCTGCCGGTGGGGCGGGCGGGGGGAGACCACCGTTACTGCTCTCCCGGCACCACCACCCCCGCCTCGTACGCGAAGATCACCGCCTGCGCGCGATCCCGCAGATCCAGCTTCGCCAGCACCCGCCCGATGTGCGTCTTCACCGTCTGCTCGGCCAGCACCAGCCGCCCCGCGATCTCCTGGTTGGACAGCCCCCGCGCGATCAGCTCCAGCACCTCCGTCTCGCGCGGAGTCAGCCCGTTCAGCCGCAACGCCTGCCCGCTCCGGGCGGCCCCGGACGGCCCCTGCCGGGCGAAGTCCGCGATCAGGCGACGGGTCACCGACGGCGCCAGCAGCGCCTCGCCCGCCGCCACCACCCGTACCGCCGAGATCAGATCCGCCGGCGGCGCGTCCTTCAGCAGGAAGCCGGACGCCCCGGCGCGCAGCGCCTCGTACACATAGTCGTCCACGTCGAACGTGGTGAGCATCAGCACCTTGGGCAGGTGCACCACTCCCGCAGGCGGGTTCAGCAGCTCGCGGGCCGCCGCCAGACCGTCCATCTCGGGCATCCGGACATCCATCAGGACCACGTCCGGGTGGACCCTCCGGCTGACGTCGACGCCCTGGCGCCCGTCCGGCGCCTCACCGACAACGTCGATGTCGCTCTGTGCCGCGAGCAGTGCCGCGAACCCCGCCCGCACCATGGCCTGGTCGTCGACGATGATCACGCGGATGGTCAAGAGTCCTCCGAGGTCGGGGGCGGAACGGGGACGAGAGGCAGCCGCGCCGCCACCCGGAAGCCGCCATCGGGCAGCGGTCCGGTGTCCAACGTGCCGCCCGTCAACCGTACGCGTTCCCGCATGCCGACCAGGCCGTGCCCGGTCCCGGTCGTCTCCAGCGGCGAACCGGGCCGCTCCGCCCGGTCGTTGACCACCAGCACGGTCAGGTGCTCGCCGTCGGACGTGATCGACACCCGGGTCCGCGCTCCGGGCGCGTGCCGGACCACGTTCGCCAGGGCCTCCTGCACGATCCGGTACGCCGACAGATCCACCGCCTGCGGTACGTCCGGCAGATCGGCGGACAGCGACAGCTCGGCCGGCAGCCCCGCCCGTACCGTCGCCTCCACCAGCTGCTGCACCCGGTCGAGCCCCGGCTGCGGCGCCCGTTCGCCCTCCGTGCCCTCGCTGCGCAGCACCGTCAGCAGCCGCCGCATCTCCGCGAGGGACTCCCGCGCGCTCGCCGCGATCGCACCGAACTCCTCGCGCGCCTCCTCGGGCAGCCCGCTGATCCGATAGGGCGCGGAATCGGCCTGGACCGTGATCACGGACATGTGGTGCGCGACCACGTCGTGCAGCTCACGGGCGATCCTGGTGCGCTCCTCCAGCAGTGTCCGCTGCGCCCGCTCGGCCTCGCTGATGGTCTCCTGCTCGGCGAGCCGGCGCTGCGCGTCGCCCCGTTCCCGCAGTGCCGCGCCGATCACCAGGACCACCGCGCCGAGGATCACGAGCAGCAGCGCGCTGCCGTTGCTGCGCTCCGGCGAGATCAGGTGCAGGACCAGGCTCGCCGCACCCGTCGCCACCCAGACCGAGATCAGGGTCCGCCGGGTCTCGCGCAGGGCCAGCGCGAGCAGCACGAAGAGATAGCCGATCAGGGTGGGCGGGGGCCACGGCCAGATGTCGAACTTGTCGACCGGATACCCGAGCAGCGCGGCCGCACCCAGGATGTCGGCGGGAAAGATGATCCACCAGGCCTGCAGCGGCCGGTGCGCCAGCATCAGGAGCGGCGCCGCCTGCGCGACGGCCAGGGCTCCCGCCAGTCCTCCGTTCACGCCGTACCCCTCGGTCAGGACATTGATCGTGACCGGGATGAAGGTGGCGACGAGGGCGAGGACGACGACGTACGGCAGCAGCCGCTGCCACCGTTTCGGCGCGTCCGCCAGGAGCGGCGTCGCGGGATGGGACGGGTGGGCGAGCCCGTGGGCGAGCTCGCGCAGATTGCGTCGGGCGGCGCTCACCAGGCCGTCGGTGACGGGCGGCGGGGGCGGCCCGTGCGGCGGGGAAGTGGACATGGCTTGATCAGCGTAGGCATGGAGCGGCCCGATGGCGTCATACCGGGGTTCCGGTCCACCGCCGCACTTCTCGTACGGGAGTACTACCGGCGAGCCGGACGCCGGACATCCGACACCCCACACCTACAGCTCGGCGAGCAACTGGGCCTTCTTCGCACTGAACTCGTCGTCCGTCACCAGGCCCGCCCGGTGCAGTTCCCCGAGGTGCCGGATCCGCTCCGCGATGTCCGCGGGATCGCGCCGCCCCACGCCTGCCGGCACGGCGGCCGGCGCGGCGGGAGCCGGCTGCTTCCTGCGTACGGATTCCAGTACGGCCGCGGCGAACGGCAGCGACTCGTGCACCGGGCCGTAGCCGAGGCCGAAGACCACGGCAGCCGGGTCCTGATCGGCCCGGGCGGGGCGGGGGGCCAACGGCTGTGCGCTCTGCACCGTGCCTGAACCGATCCTCGTGACCGGCTCCGTACCCATGCCGAGGCCGGTACCCGGGCCCGGTCCCGCACCCTCCTGGCCTCTCGGCACCAGCCGCAGATAGCCGTCGAAGGCCTCCGGAGAGCGCCACTCGACGCCCCTCAGCTCCGTCACCGGGAATGTCTGGTCGCCGGCCTTCCACTTCGCCGTGGAGGCGCCTGTCCAGAACCACCGGAAGGAGACCCGGTCCCCGTCGAAGCCGGCCCGGCCGTCGTACGCCTTGAACTGCATCGGCGCCTCGGGGGCCGCGACCAGGAACCGGTCGGCGGGCTCCGCCGCGTCGGGACCGAGCAGGGCGCGCAGTTCGTCCGCGTAGTACTCGGCGAGCGTTTCGCGCTCGGCGGGGAGCACCAGCCGGTACGGATCGCAGCCGTCCTTCAGCTGCCCGGCCGCAGCTTCCAGCAACGGGTCGGCACCGGGTCTCGGCACCGCATGCAGGACCACCGTGCCCCGCTTGCCCGGGGTCAGCGTCACCGATGACAGCGCCGCGTGCGGGACGCGGCGCTCACGCAGGCTCTGGAAGAGCTTCGGTGTGCGTATTCCCCGTTCGAAGCGGATGAGCACGGAGTCGGTGTCGAACTCCCAGGTGGCATGAATTCCGGCCAGCACATCACCCATGTGCGTCATCGTATGCGGCACTTGCCCGCACGTCCCCCTTCGGCGTAAGTCCCGATATGCGGCCGACCACGGCTCGCTGTGTCCGTCAGATTCCCTGGCTGCCTGTGACTCCGTCGTGGCAGGCGCTGTCGGAGTTCGCACAACTGACCGAGCTGTAGGCGCCCACGCCGATCGAGGCGAAGTTGCTGAGGCTCTCGGTGCCCGGCTCGAAATAGCCGCTGTGCCCTACCGCGCCGCCCGCCGAGACGATGCGTGCGCCGAAGCCCGGGTCGACCGGATCGGCACCGTGCCCGAGACCGCCCAGCTCCAGGTTCGGTACGTCCTCGATCCAGTCGTCGTGGTCCCGCATCGCCCACACCCTGGCCCCGGTGTGCAGCTGCCCCGCGTTCTCCACCCGCATGCCGGGGCTGCCCGCGACCGCGATGTCGGCGACCCTGGAGGGCAGTTCATGTGCGGCGACACCGCACAGCACCGAGCCGTAGCTGTGGCAGAACAGCGAGATGGGGGCGTCCCCGGGCAGCGCGCCCACCAGCGCGTTCAGCCGCACCGCCCCGCGCTCGGCGAGGTTCCCCAGGGCCGCGTCCATACCGATTCCGGCAGGCGTGGTGTAGTCGGCCCAGGCGATGACGGCGGTACGGGTGCCGGGGCGCGCGGCGCGCTCCGCCGCGTACAGCGACTTGGCCATACCGACCGGCGCGGCATTCACCTTGGGGGCGGACCGCTCCAGCGTCAGCAGGTTGGTGTCGACGCCGGGGACGATCACGGAGACCCGTTCGGCCCGGTCGAGATCACCGAACACCTCTGCGGCTCGGCCCTTTCCGGACGGGTCGAAGGCGAGGATGTGCCGTCCCTCGGCGAGCATCGACTGGAAGCGGTTCATCCGGCGGAGCGCCTCGGCGCGGCCGTCGGGGGAGAGTCTGGCGTCGTGCATGCGCTGCCGCTCGACCGTCCGCGCCTGCACCAGGGCCAGCCGGTTGGCGTGGTAGCGCAGGGTGACCGGGGCGCCGTTCAGATTGCCCACGACCAAGGGGTACTTGTCGGCAAGACCGGTGCGCTGAGCGGCCGTGAGCGTGGCGAAGAACTGCGCCAGGCGGTGCGGCGCTGCGTCGGCGTCCGGCAGCGCACGACCCGCCACGTGGCCCCGCGCCCAGGAGGCGAGTGCGACGGTGCGTGGCTCGTCGGAGTGTGGGTGACGTACGGCGGTCCAGCCAGTGGTCGCCAGCATCACGAACACAACCGCGACGGCGAGCAGCGCGCGCCATGCGGTGAACGTGGGGGAGGAGTCGAAGGAAGTCACTTCGGCCCACATTAGGAGACGCGCGACGGCAGCCGTGAAGAGGGTGACACACATCACCTGCCTGTCGGGAATTCAAGGCGGTTCATTTCACGCTGTGTTGGTGCGGCGCGCACACTCGGGCGCGTGGAATGCCCCCGGAGCGTCGCATATGGCCATCGGGGCACGGCGGTTGTGAAGTCGGTCATGCCGCGGCAGTGAGGCGTGCAGCACATCGGACGGAGTTTCCATGGCGCTACCCGAGCCCGGAGCCGGCCCCCGCCCGCCAGTTCCCGGCCAGCGCCGGTCCGAGCTGGTCCAGGTACACCTCGGTCAGCGCACGCAACGAGTCCACGCTGGTGTCCCGCCCCTTCCCCCAGAGCTGCCCGGTCACCCGCATCACCCCGCAGAACGCGGCCACGGCGACCCTCGGCCGGGGGTCCGTCCTCACGTCGAGCCCCTCGCGCTCGGCGATCAGCAGCGCGATCTGGTTCTCCAGATCCATGCTGCGCCGCAGGTGGGCGGCGAGCAGCGACGGCGTCGACTCGATCATCCGGTACGTGCGCATATGGAGTTCGACCGTGATGATCGCCTCGATCGTCTCACCGATACTGTTCCAGGCGCAGAGGACCGCGTTGCGCATTGCCTCGAACGGGGCTTCCGGGGCGGGGCGCCGGCGCAGCTCCGAGAGGAAGTGCGACTCCACCATCTCCTGGATGGCGAAGGCGGCCTCCTCCTTGCTGGCGAAGTAGCGGAAGAAGGTGCGCTGGGAGACCTCGACGGCGTCGGCGATCTCGTCGACGGTGGTCTCCTCGTACCCCTGGTCGGTGAAAAGATCGAGGGCGGCGTGCAGCAGGGCGTCCCGGGTGCGTCGCTTCTTCCGTTCACGCAGCCCGGTCGGATACACGGCCCGCTGCCCATCGGTCACTGAAGTGGCCCTCTTTCCCCTGCTTTGTCCAGCTCAGCGTACCTGTGAGCTACGTTACAGTTACCGGCTTGTGAAACAGTTTGTCAACTGTCAGCGACTGACACTAATCTCCCGGGCATGACTAGTCAGACCACCGTCGAAAAGGCGTCGCGGGAGCCGCAGGACACCGCCGTGCCCGCACCTGCCAAGGGGCTGCGCGGCCACCCCTGGCTGACGCTCTTCTCCGTGGCCATCGGCGTGATGATGGTCGCGCTCGACGGCACGATCGTCGCGATCGCCAACCCCGCCATCCAGCAGGACCTGGGCGCCTCGCTCGCCGACGTCCAGTGGATCACCAACGGCTACATGCTCGCCCTCGCGGTCTCCCTGATCACCGCGGGCAAGCTCGGTGACCGGTTCGGTCACCGCCAGACCTTCCTCATAGGTGTCGTCGGCTTCGCCGCGGCATCGGGGGCCATCGGCCTCTCCGGCAGCGTCGCACTGGTGATCGTGTTCCGGGTGCTCCAGGGCCTCTTCGGCGCCCTGCTGATGCCCGCCGCGCTCGGCCTGCTGCGCGCCACCTTCCCGGCCGAGAAGCTGAACATGGCGATCGGCATCTGGGGCATGGTGATCGGCGCCTCCACCGCGGGCGGCCCGATCCTCGGCGGTGTGCTCGTCGAGCACGTCAGCTGGCAGTCGGTCTTCTTCATCAATGTGCCGGTCGGTGTGATCGCGCTTCTGCTGGGCCTGGTGATCCTCAAGGACCACCGCGCCGAGAACGCGCCGCGCTCCTTCGACATCGGCGGCATCGTGCTGCTGTCGCAGGCGATGTTCTGCCTGATCTGGGCGCTCATCAAGGGCGCCGAGTGGGGCTGGGGCGACTACAAGACGCTCGGCTTCCTGGGCGCCGCCGTGGCCCTGTTCGTGGTCTTCGCCTTCTCCCAGAAGAACGTCAGGGAGCCGCTGATCCCGCTGGCGATGTTCCGGTCCGTGCCGCTGTCCGCGGGCGCGGTCCTGATGGTGCTGATGGCCTTCGCCTTCATGGGCGGGCTGTTCTTCGTCACCTTCTACCTCCAGAACGTGCACGGTCTGAGCCCCGTCGACAGCGGTCTGCACCTGCTGCCGCTGACCGGGATGATGATCGTCGCCTCGCCGCTCGCGGGCGTCGCGATCACCAAGTTCGGCCCGCGGGTTCCGCTGGTCGGCGGCATGGTGTGCACGGCGGTCGCCATGTTCGGCATGTCGCAGCTGGAGATCGGCACCGGCACCCTGACCATGTCGATCTGGTTCGGTCTGCTCGGCCTCGGCCTCGCCCCGGTGATGGTCGGCGCCACCGAGGTCATCGTCGGCAACGCCCCGATGGAGCTCTCCGGTGTCGCGGGCGGTCTGCAGCAGGCCGCCATGCAGGTCGGCGGCAGCCTCGGCACGGCGGTGCTCGGCGCGGTCATGGCCTCCCAGGTCGATTCGAAGCTGGCCGACAACTGGACGGCCGCGAAGCTTCCGCCCCTTACGCCGGAGCAGCTGGACGCCGCGTCCTCGGCCGTCGAGGTCGGCGTACCGCCGGTGGACGGCAACACTCCGCCGGAGGTCGCGGCGCAGATCGCGGGTGTCGCCCATGACACGTTCGTGTCGGGCATGAACACGGCGTTCATGGTGGCCGGCATCGTCGCGGTGGTCGCCGCGCTGGTCGCCACGCTCACCAAGCGCGGTGCGAATGCCGAGGCGGGCGCGGGCGCGGGTCACATCTGATTGCTCGTCGCGATGCCCCCGAGGCGTCAACACGGTGCGTACAACAGCCCCGTCGGACCGTTCCGGCGGGGCTGTCGCCTATCAGGGTGGTGTGACCCGCAACCCCTTCCCCAGGCGTCGCCCCGCAGGTCAGGGTGCGTACAACTGATTCGCACCACCACGGGGGTCGATTTCCATGCGTATGACCGTTCTTGCCGCCGTCCTGGCCGCCACCGCCCTGGTTCCGCAGGCCGCGGCCCACTCCGCACCCGCCCGGCCAGGGGCCTGCGGAAGCGGTCAGCTCTGTCTCTGGGAGAAGCCGGACTTCACCGGCGCCCGGCAGATCCACGAGCTGTCCACGATCGACATCGAGAGCTGTGTCCCGCTGCCGGCGGGCAGCAAGGTCCAGGCGCTCGTCAACCGCACGGGCCGGCCCGTCACCACGTACCAGTCGGCGGAGTGCGCCGAGACGGGTGAGTTCGAGACCTATCCGGGCGGCGGCACCTGGGTGCCCCAGTCCCCGTACCAGGTCAGGGCCTTCAAGGTCTGGGAGAACTGACCGGACACGCCGAAGGGCGGCGGGACCAGGAGGTCCCGCCGCCCTTCGGCCATGGTTCTCGTGCTTACGCGTCGCCGCCGGCCGCGCCCGGGTCGGCCGCGGTCACATCGAGCAGCTCGTACCGGTCGATCGCCGTCTTCAGCAGCGAACGGTCGATCCGGCCCTCCTTCGCGAGCTCGGTGAGCACCGCGAGGACGATCGACTGCGCGTCGATGTGGAAGAACCGGCGGGCCGCACCACGGGTGTCGGCGAAGCCGAAGCCGTCCGCACCCAGCGACTGGTACGCACCGGGCACCCAGCGCGCGATCTGGTCCGGTACGGAACGCATCCAGTCCGAGACCGCCACGAACGGGCCCTCGGAGCCGGAGAGCTTCTGCGTGACGTACGGGACGCGCTGCTCCTCCTCGGGGTGCAGCAGGTTGTACCGCTCCACGTCCACGGCCTCGCGGCGCAGCTCGTTCCAGGAGGTCGCCGACCAGACGTCCGCCCTGACGTTCCACTCGTCGGCGAGGATCCGCTGCGCCTCCACCGCCCACGGGACCGCCACACCGGACGCCATGATCTGGGCCGGGATCTCGCCCCGCTCGGCGCTCTTGTAGCGGTAGACGCCCTTCAGGATGCCTTCGACATCCACGTTCTCGGGCTCGGCCGGGTGCTGGATCGGCTCGTTGTAGACGGTGAGGTAGTAGAAGACATCCTCGTTCTCCTCGGGGGTCCCGCCGTACATCCGGCGCAGACCGTCCTTGACGATGTGCGCGATCTCGTAGCTGAAGGCCGGGTCGTACGCGACACAGCCCGGGTTGGTCGAGGCGAGCAGCTGCGAGTGGCCGTCGGCGTGCTGGAGACCCTCACCGGTCAGAGTCGTACGACCGGCGGTCGCACCCAGCACGAAGCCGCGCGCGAGCTGGTCGGCCATCTGCCAGAACTGGTCGCCGGTGCGCTGGAAACCGAACATCGAGTAGAAGACGTACACCGGGATCAGCGGCTCGCCGTGCGTGGCGTACGCCGAACCCGCGGCGATCAGCGAGGCCGTGCAGCCGGCCTCGGAGATGCCGTCGTGCAGCATCTGACCGGTCGGCGACTCCTTGTACGCGAGCAGCAGATCGCGGTCCACCGCCTCGTACTGCTGACCCAGCGGGTTGTAGATCTTCGCGCTCGGGAAGAACGCGTCCATGCCAAAGGTGCGGTACTCGTCGGGCGCGATCAGCACGAAACGCCTGCCGATCTCCTTGTCCCGCATGAGGTCCTTCAGGATGCGGACGAACGCCATGGTCGTGGCGATCGACTGCTGGCCCGAACCCTTCTTCGCGGTCGCGTACGTCTTGTCCTCGGGGAGAACCAGCGGCTTCGCGCGCACCACACGGGTCGGGACGTAACCGCCCAGACCCTTGCGGCGGTCGTGCATGTACTGGATCTCCTCCGAGTCGCGGCCCGGGTGGTAGTAGGGCGGGTAGCCCTCGTCCAGCTGCTTGTCCGTGATCGGGATGTGCAGCCGGTCGCGGAACCTCTTGAGGTCCTCGACGGTGAGCTTCTTCATCTGGTGGGTCGCGTTGCGGCCCTCGAAGTTCGGCCCGAGCGTCCAGCCCTTGACCGTCTGCGCCAGGATCACCGTCGGCTGGCCCTTGTGGGCCTTGGCCGCCGCATAGGCGGCGTAGACCTTCTTGTGGTCGTGACCGCCGCGGCCCAGGTGCAGGATCTGGTCGTCGGTCATGTCCTTGACCATGTCGCGCAGCCGCGGGTCGCCCCCGAAGAAGTGCTCACGGATGTACGCACCGGACTCGGTGGCGTACGTCTGGAACTGGCCGTCCGGCGTGGTGTTCAGCTTGTTGACCAGGATGCCCGTGCGGTCCTGCGCGAGCAGCGGGTCCCAGGAACGGTCCCAGACCAGCTTGATGACATTCCATCCGGCGCCGCGGAACTGCGACTCCAGCTCCTGGATGATCTTGCCGTTGCCGCGCACCGGACCGTCGAGGCGCTGCAGGTTGCAGTTGACCACGAAGGTCAGGTTGTCCAGGCCCTCACGGGCGGCGATGGAGAGCTGGCCGAGCGACTCGGGCTCGTCCATCTCGCCGTCGCCCAGATACGCCCACACATGCGACTGGGAGGTGTCGGCGATGCCGCGCGCCTCCATGTAGCGGTTCATCCGGGCCTGGTAGATCGCGCCGAGCGGGCCCAGGCCCATCGAGACGGTCGGGAACTCCCAGAAGTCCGGCATCAGCCGCGGGTGCGGATAGCTGGACAGGCCGTTCGGCGCCTTCGACTTCTCCTGGCGGAAGGCGTCGAGCTGCGCCTCGCTCAGCCGGTCGAGCAGGAAGGCACGGGCGTAGATACCCGGGGACGCGTGCCCCTGGAAGAAGATCTGGTCACCGCCCAGGCCGTCGTCCTTGCCCCGGAAGAAGTGGTTGAAGCCCACGTCGTACAGCGAGGCCGAGGAGGCGAAGGTGGCGATGTGGCCACCGACACCGATCCCCGGACGCTGGGCGCGCGACACCATCACGGCCGCGTTCCAGCGGGTCGCGTTGAGGACCTTGCGCTCGATCTCCTCGTCGCCGGGGAAGAACGGCTCGTCCTTCGTGGCGATCGTGTTCACGTAGTCCGTGCTGCGCATCTCCGGCACGGCGACACGCTTCTCGCGCGCACGCTCGATGAGCCGGAGCATCAGGTAACGGGCCCGCTCACGGCCTCGCTCGTCGACGGCGGCGTCGAGCGAGTCGAGCCATTCCTGGGTCTCTTCGGGATCGAAGTCCGGGACCTGGCTCGGCAGGCCGCCAATGATGATCGGGTTGCGATCGGATCCGGAAGCCACGCTGTTCCTTCGCTATTAGGTGCTGCTCTACGGGGCCTGGTTACGGGAGAACATGCCCCCGGGATGTCTGCATGTACGCCATCACCATCGTGTACCGCAGGGGCGCAAACGTCATCTCTACCGAGGGGTAACCGCCGTGTTGCGAGACATCGCGTCCGTAGCGCGGGGATGTGCTGGTCCAAACCGCAACCATACGCCCAACCCGTCCAAGCGTTCCCAAAGGATGTACGACTCCGAATGGCGGACCGAAACGGCATAAGCTGTGGAAGGACGTAAAGGGTGTGACGGTAGCGTCGGCCCCGCAGGGGACCGGCCGACAGTGCGGCGACGTGGCAGGGAACGTCACCGTTTAGGCGGTCTCGGACGCTGGGTACTTGCGCGATCCGCCGCTCCCGTGTGGACTACGGCCAACGCCCCGCGCACGCGCGTGGCTGAAGCATTTTCCGAAACATGATCAGGAGGCAACCCGTGAGCGCGACCGCGGACCACGCGGAGGAGCGGACCAACCCGGCAGCACGCCTGGGGTTCGAGCCCGGACAAGTGGTCCAGGAGATCGGCTACGACGACGACGTCGAGCAGGAGCTCCGTGAGGGCATTGAGGCCACTACCGGCCAGGATCTCGTCGATGAGGACTACGACGACGTCGCAGACGTCGTCCTGCTGTGGTTCCGCGACGAGGACGGCGACCTTACGGACGCGCTGGTGGATGCCATTGGTCTGATCGAGGACGGCGGTGCGGTCTGGCTGATGACGCCGAAGACCGGCCGTGACGGATACGTCGAACCGAGCGACATCAACGAGGCTGCACAGACTGCCGGTCTCTCCCAGACCAAGAGCATCAATGCAGGCAAGGACTGGACGGGAAGCCGTCTGGTCACACCGAAGGCGGCCAAAGCCAAGCGCTGAACCGTATTCGCCACACACTCGCCCTGAAGGCCCCCGACGGCATGAGCCGCCGGGGGTCTTCTTCGTGCGCTTGCCGGGCGCCTTGTTCGTACGGCTGGGGTGCAGGGTGCCCCCGTGCGGGCGCTGCGTGGCCTGCTGCGGGCTCTGCGTAGGGTGGGACCACCCGGACAGCCCAGCCCGGTGAACGTAGCGAAGGGACGCGTTTCATGGCGATCGAGGTCGGCACCCAGGCCCCTGATTTCGAGCTGAAGGACAACCACGGCCGGACCGTGAAGCTCTCCGACTTCCGCGGCGAGAAGAATGTCGTGCTGCTGTTCTACCCGTTCGCCTTCACCGGCGTCTGCACGGGTGAGCTCTGCGCGCTCCGCGACGAGCTGCCTAAGTTCGAGAACGACGACACGCAGCTGCTCGCCGTCTCCAACGACTCCATCCACACCCTGCGCGTCTTCGCCGAGCAGGAAGGCCTCGAGTACCCGCTGGTCTCGGACTTCTGGCCGCACGGCGAGACCTCGCGGGCATACGGCGTCTTCGACGAGGAGAAGGGCTGCGCGGTGCGCGGCACCTTCATCATCGACAAGGAGGGCGTGGTGCGCTGGACCGTCGTCAACGGTCTGCCCGACGCGCGCGACCTCAACGACTACATCAAGGCGCTCGACACGCTCTGATCCGGGAGCGGAGGATCTGCGGGCGTCCCGGCCAAAAGCCTGCTTTGGCCGGGAACCGGTCACTAGGATCCACTCGTTGATCGGATGCCAACGCAACGTGGAGGCGCCGGCGCCCGCCGGCCCCCAAGGAAACCAATGGGAGGACTCGTGGGAGTCAGCCTCAGCAAGGGCGGCAACGTCTCGCTGACCAAGGCCGCGCCCAACCTGACCGCGGTCATCGTCGGTCTGGGCTGGGATGCTCGTACCACCACCGGTGGTGACTTCGACCTCGACGCCAGCGCCCTGCTGACGAACGCCGAGGGCAAGGTCGGCAGCGACGGCAACTTCGTCTTCTTCAACAACCTCAAGAGCCCCGACGGATCCGTCGAGCACACCGGTGACAACCTCACCGGTGAGGGCGAGGGCGACGACGAGGTCATCAAGGTGAACCTGGCCGGCGTTCCGGCCGATGTCGACAAGATCGTCTTCCCGGTCTCGATCTACGAGGCCGAGACCCGCCAGCAGAGCTTCGGCCAGGTGCGCAACGCGTACATCCGCGTGGTCAACCAGGCCGACAACAGCGAGCTGGCGCGTTACGACCTGAGCGAGGACGCCTCGACGGAGACCGCCATGGTCTTCGGTGAGCTGTACCGCAATGGGGCGGAGTGGAAGTTCCGTGCCATCGGTCAGGGTTACGCCTCGGGGCTGCGCGGCATCGCGCAGGACTTCGGCGTCAACGTCTGACAACGCGCGACCGGGCCGGGCCACCGAGGCGCAGCCCGGGCCACGCCGGCATGTACCCCGTCCGGGGCCGCACCCCGTGCGGCGCCGGACGCGCTGAACAGCCCGTTCAGCAGCTCAAGCTCCGGCTGCTGAACAGTTCAACGGCTCAACAGACGGTTCATCGACTCGGGGAGGACACACCATGGGCGTCACGCTCGCCAAGGGAGGCAATGTCTCCCTCTCCAAGGCCGCACCCAACCTCACCCAGGTGCTGGTCGGTCTGGGCTGGGACGCACGATCCACCACGGGCGCCGACTTCGACCTCGACGCCAGCGCGCTGCTGTGCCAGTCGGGCCGGGTGCTCGGCGACGAATGGTTCGTGTTCTACAACAACCTCACGAGCCCCGACGGCTCCGTGGAGCACACCGGCGACAACCTCACGGGTGAGGGCGAGGGCGACGACGAGTCGGTCATCGTGAATCTCACTCAGGTGCCGGCGCACTGCGACAAGATCATTTTTCCGGTCTCGATCCATGAGGCGGACAATCGAGGGCAGGCCTTCGGTCAGGTCAGCAATGCGTTCATCCGCGTGGTGAACCAGGCGGACGGTCAGGAACTCGCGCGTTATGACCTCAGCGAGGACGCCTCGACGGAAACCGCGATGATCTTCGGCGAGCTCTATCGGTACAACGGCGAGTGGAAGTTCCGTGCAGTGGGACAGGGGTACGCGTCGGGGCTGCGTGGCATCGCTCTAGACTTCGGGGTCAACGTTTCGTAAAACCGCGCACGGCGCGGGGGAGCCCCGCACACACCCGGGGGAGACCCGTTACATAACACGATGGGGTAGCCAGTGCTTCTGAAAACCTTCGGCTGGTCGTTCGCGGTTACCGCGCTCGGCCTGGTCGCAGCGGTGATCTACGGGGGGTGGGAAGCCTTCGGAGTGGTTGCGATTCTTTCCGTCCTGGAGATCTCGCTGTCCTTCGACAATGCGGTGGTCAACGCCGGAATCCTGAAGAAGATGAATGCCTTCTGGCAGAAGATCTTCCTCACGGTCGGTGTGCTCATCGCGGTCTTCGGTATGCGGCTGGTGTTCCCCGTCGTGATCGTGGCCATCACCGCCAAGATCGGCCCGATCGAAGCGGTCGATCTTTCGTTCAGCCAGCCCGATCGCTACCAGGAACTGGTCACGGACGCCCACCCGGCGATTGCCGCCTTCGGTGGCATGTTCCTGCTGATGATCTTCCTCGACTTCATTTTCGAGGAGCGTGACATCCAGTGGCTGCGCTGGGTCGAGCGCCCGCTCGCCAAGCTCGGCAAGGTCGACATGCTGTCGGTCTGCATCGCGCTGATCGTGCTGCTGATCGCGGCCATGACCGTCGCGACGAACGCGCACCAGCACGGCGGCGGCCACGCGGACAAGGCGGAGACCGTCCTGCTCTCCGGAGTCGCGGGTCTGATCACGTACCTGATCGTCGGCGGTCTCTCCGGCTTCTTCGAGAACAAGCTGGAGGAAGAGGAGGAGCGGGAGCACGAGGCCGAGGCGGAGGCCAGGAAGAGCGGCAAGAAGCTCTCCGTGGTCGCACTCTCCGGCAAGGCCGCGTTCTTCATGTTCCTCTACCTGGAAGTGCTCGACGCGTCCTTCTCGTTCGACGGTGTCATCGGCGCCTTCGCCATCACCAACGAGATCGTGCTGATGGCCCTCGGCCTCGGTATCGGCGCCATGTACGTCCGGTCTCTCACGGTCTACCTGGTCCGTCAGGGCACCCTCGACGACTACGTCTACCTGGAGCACGGTGCCCACTACGCCATCGGCGCGCTGGCCGTTCTCCTCCTCGTCACCATCCAGTACCAGATCCACGAGCTCATCACCGGTCTCGTCGGTGTCGTGCTGATCGCCTGGTCCTTCTGGTCCTCCGTCCGGCGCAACAAGGCGCTGGAGGCCGAAGGCGGGGACGGCGCAGGTTCCAAGGCAGAAGTCCCGTCCGGGGTGTGACCCGGTAGGGATTGAGGAACGCTCTCAGCGGGGCGGTCCGTACGGCGACGGTTCTCCGGGACACCCGGACCCGGCCCGGCGGCCGCCCCGCAGTGATGTGTGCGGGGCCGGTGCACTACCGATATGTGTGGGGGTTGGGGATGGCGTTCTGGGACAGCCTGTGGCCGAGGCGGGAGGCGCAGTTCGAGTCGGGCAACGCGTCGACCAACTCCATCGTGCTCTCCAGGCGGCACGCCACGGTCTCGCTGACCAAGCAGGGTGCGCTGACCGGCAATCTGCGGGTCAACCTCTCCTGGCGGATGCGTACGTCCGACATCGAGGGCAGGTCGCGGCAGAGCGGCCGGCTGCTGCGCCCCATGAAGCTCTTCCAGCCCGATGTGGTCCAGGCGCACACCCAAGGCATGGTCAATGTCGACCTGGACCTGGGCTGCATGTACGAGCTGAAGGACGGCACCAAGGGCGTGGTCCAGCCCCTGGGCAACCTCATCGGCGACCTGAACGGGCCGCCGTACATCCGGCTCAGCGGGGACGACCGCTTCGGGGCACCGTCGGGCGAGACCGTCTACGTCAATCTCGACCAGCGCGACCAGATCAAGCGGCTGCTGTTCTTCGTCTACATCTACGACCAGACGCCTGCCTTCGACCGTACGCACGCCAAGGTGACGCTCTACCCGGGCAACGGCCCGCGGATCGAGATCGAACTCGACGAGCGAGCCTCGCAGGCCCGCTCCTGCGCCGTGTTCACGGTGGAGAACATCAAGGACGAGCTGATCGTGCGGCGCGAGGTGAAGTTCGTGTACGGATTCCAGTCGGAGCTGGACCGGCTGTACGGCTGGGGCATGCAGTGGGGACGGGGCTACAAGTCCCGGACCTGAGTCGACGCCGGACGGACCGCAGGCGGTTCAGGGCCACCTCAGGGGCCGTTCCGGGGCCGCGTCCCACGGCCGTCTCGTGGTCGTCTCAGGACCGTACGAACTGCGGCCCCTGCGGTGGCAGCACGAAATTCGGGTCGGGGGCCGGCGCCGCAGCCGCGGCAGGCTGCGGGTAGCCGTAGGCGGGCGGGGCGGCGGCAGGCTGCGGATACCCGTACGCGGGCTGGGGAGCGGGCTGCGGGTAGCCGTAGGCGGGCTGCTGGTGCTGGACGGTGGCCTGCGAGTCGGGGCCGGGGGCCGGCGCGGGCGGGAACGCGGGCGCGGGCGGCGGGAAAGCGGGCGCTGCTACGGGCGAGGGAACCATTACCGGCGAGGGGGCCGGGTCGGGCTCCGCCGCGGCCTCCGCCTCGTCGACCGAGATACCGAAGGCGGTCGCCAGACCGACCAGACCGGTCGGATAGCCCTGTCCCACGGCCCGGAATTTCCAGCCATCGCCGCGCCGGTAGAGCTCGCCGCAGATGATCGCCGTCTCCTCGCCGGTCTCCGGCCGCACATCGAAGACGGCGAGCGGGTCCCCGCTCGCCGACGCCGCGTCGTACAGCAGGATGCGCAGATCGCGCACCTGAGCGAATGCGGCTCCGTCGGAGGATGCGGCGACGACCACCTGATCGACCGAGGGGTCGAGCGCGTTGAGGTCGGCCTCGATGCTGTCCGTGAGCCCCTCGGGGACACTGCGCTTCGGTAGCCGTCGCACCAGGCCGGAGGGGTGGCGGGGCTGGTTGTAGAAGACGAAGTCCTCGTCCGAGCGCACGCGGCCATCGGCTCCGAGCAGCAGCGCCGAGGCGTCCACATCCGGAACCCCGGCTCCCGGGGTCCAGCACAGAACGGCCCGTACGGCCATGGCGTCCAGAGGGACGTTCGAGCCTTTCACCATCGCGTGCGTCATGCCCGTCATCCTGCCTGCTGGCTGCCTGTGCGGACAACGCGGGGGCGCACCGGATGTCTCGGCAGTGCCTCGGAACCACGTTGTCCGCAGCACGTGGACCCGTCGGGAAATGGACGAGTTACCCGGAATTCATGCACGTGGGGAACTGTTGACACCCGTCCGTACGTACTATTACCGGCCACACGTTGTCCGGTCTGTCAGGCAGTTCGGGGGAATCACATGCGTCATTTCGGGCATATTGCACCCGCTGCGAGAGAGGGTCTGTTCTACCAGGAGCCGCGCGAATTCGGTGCGGACTCGCCGGCCGGCATGCTTTCGGCCGCACTGGGAGCGACCCTGTACAGCCCTGCCACCAGGCCGCGACTTGCTGACGATGTCATCAAGCAGGCCGGGCGCGGTGTCGTCTCGATGGTGCTGTGCCTGGAGGACTCGATCGATGACTCCGAGGTGGACGGCGCCGAGGAGAATCTGGTCAGACAGTTCGCAGACCTCGATGCGCGCGGATCCGAGGTGCCCCTGCTCTTCATCCGGGTCCGGGAACCGGGCCAGATGGTGGACCTGGTGAGTCGGCTCGGCCGCAGCGTCCGATTGTTGTCTGGTTTTGTACTTCCGAAGTTCACCGAAGAGCGTGGCGTGCCCTTCATGGAAGCGCTCAACAACGCCGAAAAGGCGTGTGGGCAGCGCCTGTTCGCCATGCCCGTTCTCGAATCGCCCGAGCTGCTGCATCTGGAAACCCGCAGAGAGACACTCCGGGGAATCACCCGCGCCGTCAACAAGTACCGCGAGCGGGTGCTCGCACTGCGGCTCGGCGTCACCGACTTCTGCTCGGCCTACGGGCTCCGCAGGGCGCCCGACATGACTGCGTACGACGTACAGATCGTCGGCGCCGTCATAGCCGACGTGGTCAATGTGCTGGGCCGGGCGGACGGCACGGGCTTCACGATCACCGGCCCGGTGTGGGAATACTTCCGGCTCCAGGAGCGCATGTTCAAACCGCAGCTGCGCCGCAGCCCCTTTCTGGAGGGCCGGGCCGAGGAACTGCGCACGGCACTGATCGAGCACGACCTGGACGGCCTGCTGCGCGAGATCGAGCTCGACCGGGCCAACGGCCTGCTCGGCAAGACCTGCATCCACCCGTCGCACGTCGCGCCCGTGCATGCGCTCTCCGTGGTCAGCCACGAGGAGTTCAGCGACGCACAGGACATCCTGCGGCCGGAACGCGGCGGCGGTGGCGTCATGCGCTCCGCGTACACGAACAAGATGAATGAAGTGAAGCCGCACCGTGCCTGGGCCGAGCGGACCCTGCAGAGGGCCGAGGCCTTCGGCGTGGCGAGGGAAGACGTCGGCTTCGTGGAATTGCTGGCCGCGGGCCTCGCGGAATGAGCGGGCCTCGTGGAACGAGCGTGTCTCGATGAGCGAGCGCGCGGCAAGGAAAGAGACGGCGAACGTGGTGTGGTCGGGTAGCTGGGTGGCACAGCGACTGGGCGTCGAGCTCGTCGGCGACGGGAAGCCCGACGGCGACAGGGAGCTGAGGGACCTGCTGGGCCTCGCCCTGCGCCGCAACCCCAAGCGGGCCCATCTGCTCGTGTCGAACGTGCTCGGCAAGCACGTGCCGCAGAAGCCTTCCATGGTGTACGGCGTCGGATTCGAGCTCGGCCGCCGGGTGCGTGAACTCCTCGGTGACGCCGAGGCGCGCCGGGCGGTCGTGCTCGGTTACGCGGAGACGGCCACCGGTCTCGGCCACGCGGTCGCCGACGGGCTCGACGTGGCGCCGTACCTGCATTCGACGCGCCGCCCCGTCGAGGGCGTGGAGCGGGCGGGCGGCTTCGAGGAGTCGCACTCGCACGCCACCTCGCACCTGCTGC
Source organism: Streptomyces sp. NPDC037301 (assembly GCF_055602785.1). Lineage (NCBI taxonomy): Bacteria > Bacillati > Actinomycetota > Actinomycetes > Kitasatosporales > Streptomycetaceae > Streptomyces > Streptomyces sp. NPDC037301. Next base: position 253,341 of record NZ_JBVJWD010000001.1, on the reverse strand, counting down.
TTCCGGAGGACCCGAACCTGCTGGCGGGCGAGTGCGGCCCGACGGACGCAGACACGGATGCATACGCGGACGCGCCGCTGGTGCTCGTGGACGACGAATTCTCCACGGGCAACACCGTGCTCAACACCATCCGCGCGCTGCACGAGCGATACCCGCGGAGCCGGTACGTCGTCGTCGCCCTGGTGGACATGCGGTCGCCGGCCGACCAGGGAAGGCTGACCGAGTTCGCCGCTGAGATCGGCGCACGCGTCGACCTGGTGGCGAGGAGTTCGGGCACGGTCACCCTCCCGGAGGGCGTCCTGGAGAAGGGCCAGGCACTGGTCACCGCGCATGAGGGGGCCGGTCCCGCCGCCCCCCGAGCGGCCGTCGAACAGGGGCGCCGACCGTTCACCCGGGTGGACCTCCAGTGGCCCGCCGGTGTGCCCGACGGCGGACGGCACGGTTTCACCCCCGCCCACCGGGCCGCCCTCGAACCGGTCCTCCCGGCCATGGCCGCCCGTATCGCCGCGTCACTGGGCGACGCCCGCCGCGTACTGATCCTCGGCTTCGAGGAGCTGATGTACGCCCCCCTCCGCCTGGGCACGGCCCTGGAGGACCACACCGGCGCCGAGGTGCGCTACTCGACGACCACGCGTTCCCCCGTCCTCGCCGTGGACGATCCCGGCTATGCGATACGCAGCCGGCTGGTCTTCCCGGCCCACGACAATCCGGCCGACGGTCCCGGTGACCGGTACGCGTACAACGTCGCGGGCGCCGGTTTCGACGCCGTGGTCGTGACCGTCGACTCCACCGCCGACACCCCCGAACTCCACGCCCCCGACGGCCTGTTGGCGCAGCTCGCCGCGCACACCGACCACGTCCTGCTCGCGGTCGTCCCCTCGTACGTCCCGTCGGGCCTCCCCTCGTACGTCTCCGAACGGCAGGAACCCCCCATGCTGCCCGAGCCCCTCCGCGGCCCCGCCTTCTCCTCCTATGCGCCGGACGAAGTCGGCTGGCTGCTCCAGGACCTCTCGGACACCGAACTGGAGGCGCCCGCCGAGGAGCGCGAGGAGGCGATACAGAGCGGTGGCGCGCACTACGCCGAGTCGCTTCCCGTCGAGTACCAGCCGTCCGCCCAGTACCAGAGCCTGTTCAAGGCGGCGCTGGACCTGTCGGCCGCACGCGTCGCCCGCGCCGTCGGCACCGTCACCGAGACGGTCCTTGCCGAGCTCCCCCACAGCCGAAAGCGTGGGGGGACCCCCTCCGCTCGTCCCGTACTGGTCTCGCTCGCCAGGGCCGGCACCCCCGTCGGCGTACTCATGCGCCGCTGGGCCCGGCACCGGCACGGACTCGATCTGCCGCACTACGCCGTCTCCATCGTGCGGGGCCGCGGCATCGACGCCAACGCCCTGCGCTGGCTGGCCGCCCACCACGATCCGGCGGATGTCGTCTTCGTCGACGGCTGGACCGGCAAGGGGGCGATCACACGTGAACTGTCCGCGGCACTCGACGGGTTCGACGGATTCAACCCCGAGATCGCGGTCCTGGCCGACCCGGGCGGCTGCGTCCGCACCTACGGCACTCGCGAGGACTTCCTCATACCGTCCGCCTGCCTCAACTCCACCGTGTCCGGGCTGATCTCGCGGACCGTCCTCCGCTCCGACCTGGTCGGACCCGACGACTTCCACGGTGCGAAGTTCTACCGGGAGCTTGCGGACACCGATGTGTCCGGCCATTTCCTCGACACCGTCACCGACCACTTCGACGACGTCGTCGACGCCGTGGACGCCGAGGTCAAGGAGCTGCTCGCGGCCGACCGCGCACCCACCTGGGAAGGCTGGGCCGCGGTGGAACGCATCAGCGAGGAGTACGGCATCCACGATGTGAACCTGGTCAAGCCGGGCGTCGGCGAGACGACCCGCGTACTGCTGCGCCGCATCCCGTGGAAGATCCTCGCCAAGCGCGGCGCGGGCGCAGACCTCGAGCACATCCGCCTGCTGGCCGAGCAGCGGGGCGTACCCGTCGAGGAGGTCGACGAACTCCCGTACACCTGCGTCGGGTTGATCCATCCGAAGTACACCAGGGGCGCGACGGGCGCGGACGGCAAGGCGGTGGAGTCGAAGTGACCACTCCGGCCACCCCGGCCACCGGGACCGCCCCCGTGACACTGGTCGCCAGCGACCTCGACCGCACCCTGATCTACTCGACGGCGGCGCTCCAGCTCTCCATGCCGGACGCCGAGGCCCCCCGGCTGCTCTGCGTAGAGGTGTACGACCACAAGCCGCTCTCCTATATGACCGAGACGGCCGCGACACTGCTCGACGAACTCGCCCGCACCACGGTCTTCGTCCCGACGACCACCCGTACTCGCGAACAGTACGGGCGCATCCATCTCCCCGGTCCCGCACCGCGGTTCGCGATCTGCGCCAACGGGGGACACCTCCTCGTCGACGGCGAATCCGACCTCGACTGGCAGACGCAGGTCTCCCGCAGGCTCGCCGACGAATGCGCCTCGCTCGCCGAGGTCCGCGCCCATCTCCTGGCCGCGGCCGACCCCGCCTGGCTGCTCAAGGAACGGGTCGCCGAGGACCTCTTCGCCTATCTCGTCGTCGAACGCGCGCTGCTGCCCGAGGGCTGGGTCAAGGAACTGGGGGACTGGGCGGAGACTCGCGGCTGGACCGTCTCCCTCCAGGGCCGCAAGATCTACGCCGTGCCGGGCCCGCTCACCAAGAGCGCCGCCATGAACGAGGTCGCCCGGCGCACCGGCGCCACGCTCACCCTCGCGGCCGGTGACAGCCTCCTCGACGCCGATCTGCTCCTGGCCGCCGACCGCGCCTGGCGCCCGGCCCACGGCGAACTCGCCGACACCGGCTGGAGCGCCCCGCACGTCGATGTGACGGCCGAACACGGTGTGGCGGCGGGCGAGGAGATCCTGCGCCACTTCCTCCGGGCTTCGGGTCCGGGGCAGGCGCCCTCGTCCAGCGGTACCAGTATGTGAGGACGGGACGGGCGGTTCCGGCCCGGTGGGACCAACGAGGAGCATGCGATGACCAAGGGCAACGAAACCAAGATCACGGACGAGCTGTACGCATACATGCTGGCGCACAACCCACCGCTCGACGCGGTGCAGCGCGAGCTCGTCGAGACCACGTACGCACGCCTCCCCGACCAGGCCGGCATGCAGTCCGCCGAGGAACAGGGACCGCTGCTCGCCTTCCTCGTCCGGCTGACCGGGGCCCGGCACATCGTGGAGGTCGGGACGTTCACCGGCTTCTCCGCCCTGTCGATGGCACAGGCGCTGCCCGCCGACGGGCGGCTGATCGCCTGTGATGTCTCCAAGGAGTGGACCGCATACGGCCGGGAGGCGTGGGAGAAGGCGGGCGTCGCCGACCGGATCGAACTCCGTATCGCCCCCGCGCTCGACACACTGCGGGCGATGCCGGCCGAGCCGCACATCGACCTCGCCTACCTGGACGCGGACAAGGGCAACTACATCCCGTACTGGGAGGAACTGGTGCCCAGGATGCGGCAGGGCGGTCTCGTCGTCACGGACAACGTGCTCTTCCACGGCAGGGTGACCGACCCGCAGGCGACCGGCGGAGCGGCGGCGATCAAGGAATTCAACGACCATGTGGCCGCCGATCCGCGGATGGACAGCGTGCTGCTCACCGTGTCGGACGGGCTGACGCTCTCCCGTAAGCGGTAGCAGCCGCAGGCCGCGACTCCGGTTGCCCGCTCTCAGCCGCAGCAACCCCCGCCGCAGCAGCCGCCACCGCCCCCGCCGCCGGCCGACGGGGCGGCGGGCGCGGACTTGGCCGACGAGCCGCCCACGGCCACGGTGGAGAGAAGCTTCACGGTGTCGGCGTGCCCGGCGGGGCAGGAGGCCGGGTCCGAGGACTGAGCCATCGGGCGGCTGAGTTCGAACGTGTCTCCGCAGGAGCGGCAGCGGTACTCGTAACGAGGCATGGCCCCAGGCTATCCGGCGCCGGCCCGGGGCAGACAGACACGACGGCCGACCGGTGGTACGGAGGCGTAGTACGGCTTACGGACGGCGGACAACCGGCATCGTCGTCGTCGTTGCCTTCCGGTCCATCCGCATCTCCCGCTCGGCCTCCTCGGGATGGCGGGCCCGCCAGTACGGGTTGTCGTGCGGAAGGCCGCCGCTGACCCGCCCGTACATTCCGAACATCATCAACATCAGGCCGACCACAAAGCTGAACAGCACATTCTGGATGCGGAAGGCGAGGAAATTGTAGTCGGTCTCGAGCAGCGCGAGATTGACGAATCCGCTGAGGATGAAGGCGATGCCCAGAATCATGTTGAGCGTCGAGGCGAAGTTGCCGCCGATCACCATCCCGATGAACAGCAGCAGGCCGACGCAGATGGACAGGACGCTGAGGGCACCGTTCGTGTTGAGGCCGGCGACGGTGGCACCGCCGGTGCTGAAGAAGCCGATCTTGTCGATCAGCCCCAGGATTCCGAAGGCGAGAAGCACCAGCCCCATCAGTCCCGCCCCGACCCGGTAGACGCGGTTCAGCCGGTGATCGACCGGAAGGTGCTTGTCGAGCTGGGTGACCTTACGGCGGCGGCGCGGGGTCTGTCGTCCGGTGGCGTGCAGTACATGGGTGGCCATTTCGGCCTCCTTCGCGCGTACTACCAGGATCCGCCCACGGGGATGCCGCCGCACATCAGAAGGTCCAAAGGACCCGAACCCGGCGTATCGGAACCCGGCGTATGACGTATCAGGGGCTGTCGCCGCTCCCGCCGCTCCCGCCGCATCACCCGCCGGCCCCGCGCTCCTCACGGATCTCGGAGACCACCCGCGCAGCCGTCTGCCGTACCGCTTCGGTCTCGGTCAGAAAGTGCCAGTAGTCGGGGTGGCGTCCCTCCAGACCGGCGACGGCACGCTCCAGCCGGGCCACGGCATCGTCCAGCGGACGGGCATGACGCGGATCGGGCGTGTTGCGCCCGGCCATGGCCAGGCGCTGGGCGTCCCGGATCGCGAACCGGGTTCGCTGGATCTCCTGCTGCGGGTCCTTGGCCACATCGTTCAGCCGGTGCAGCCGGTCGCCGGCAGCGGACACCGCCTCGTCCGTGGCGTTCAGCAGGGCGCGCACCGTGCTCAGCCGGGAGGTCGCATCGGCCCACCGCTGCTCGTCCCGCGCCTTGGCGGCTTCCTTCAGCTTCTCCTCGGCCTGCCGCACATTGGTTGCCGCCTGCTCCGGCACCGGCTGGAGGTCCTGCCAGCACGCTGCAGAGAACCGCCGCCGCAGCTCGCTCAGCACCGGCTCCACGGAGCCCGCTCGGGTCGTCAACGCCTGGGCGCGAGTACGCAGCGACACCAGCCGGTGGTCGATCTCGGCGGCCCGTTCGGGCAACTGGGCCGCCTCTGCCCGTACCGCCTCGGCATCGCGCAGCACCCGATCGGCACGCTGCAGGGTCTCCGGAACGCCGTGCCGGCCGGCGCCCTGGTTGAGCTTGGTCAGCTCGGGAGCGAGGGCCGCCAGCCGCGCGGCGAGGTCGTCCGCCCGCAGTCCGGACGCCCGCACCGCATCGAGAGCATTGCTCGCACCGAGGAGCGCCTGCCGGGCCCGCTCCACGGCGGGCGCGAGCCGGGCGAGCTGCGTCTCCGCGTTGCCCAGCAGCGGCCCGAGCCCCTGCGCGAACCGGTCCAGCTCGCCCTTGACCCGCACCAGCTCGTCCTTGGCCGTGGTCAGCTCGGTCCTGGCGCGGGCCGCGACGGCCGGCTCCAGATCGTCCCGGTCCAGGTCGTGTGCGTCGACCGCGGTGATGTACGTATGACTGGCCTCGTCGATCCGCCGCCCGAGAGCAGCGAAGTCATCCACGGCCTTGCGCGCACCGGGCGAGCTGTCCACCGCGGTGATCGTCTCGATCGAGATCCGCAGATCGCGCTGGGCCGTGTCCAGCTCGTAGAAGGCGGCAGCGGCTGCGTCCTTCGCGGCCTGCGCATCGGCGCGCTGACTCTCCCCGCGCCCGCCGAACCAGCGCCTCGTACCGCCACCGGCGAACGCGGCCGGCAACGCGGCGGCGAGCAGCGGCACCGGCAGCAGCATCAGCACGAGGACGTCCGCGATACCCCTGACATCCCTGACGGCGGAACTCTCACCCGCTCTCGCCTGCGGCCGCGCGTGTGTCGCCGTCACATCCCTCTCCCGTGCCGTTTCGCCCTGCCCGGTACATTCTCCCACCAGGTAAGGACGAACACACGGGCCGGTTAGTTCACGCTTCGGACCGTGACTTGGCCGTTGTCGCTCCGAGCCTTCACCACGTGGCTGCTGTCGTCGCTGCGCGGCGCGCCCACCGAGACGCGTCCGTTGTGGGCGACGGCGTCCACCGCATACCTCACGGAGCCGCCCGGCAGATCGATGGTGATCCCTCCGTTGTCGCTCTCGGTGTCCACGAGATCGGGCGCGGAGATGAACCCCAGCCGGATCCCGCCGTTGTCGGACCGAGCCGATACGGACTTGGCCGAGATCCCTTCGGTGACGATGCCACCGTTGTCGCTCCCCAGTTCGAGCGGCCCGCTGGAGTCCCGGACGGTCACCTTCCCGTTGTCGGCGTGGAGCGTAAGGGGAGTGTCGAAGCCGGACGCGACGACCTTCCCGTTGTCCCCCTTGACGACCACCGCCACCCCGCGCGGCACCTTGACCTGGTGCTGCGAGGCACAGTCGCTGATCACGGCCCTGCACTTCACCTGGAGCGTGAGCGTGTCGTCCTGCATCCTCCACTCGGGATCGGGCCCGTTCCCGAGAACCACCCACCCGTCGACATGACGGGTCACCTCGACCTTCCGTACATCGGCCGGTACGAGCTCCAGAGACGTGTGACCGGAGTTGATGGTCAGCGTCTTCCCACTGAGCGCGAAGGACTTGTGCTCGGCGGGCGCTTCGCCCGGATCCGTACTGCCGCAGCCGGTGAGGGCAAGACCGAGCAGCAGGGCCCCACCGGACGCGATGAGAGTGCGGGTACGGAGTGCCACGATGATCTTTCCCCCAGGTCGTACGGCGGGCGGTCCCGACGGTGTGCGCCTCACCGTACGTACGCCGGCCCACCCGGCAGAATCCGGACGGCTACCGTATGAGGGGTGGGGATATCCCCCGGACGCCGCCGCGGCTGCGTCATGGTCCCCGCCGCCTTGTTCCCTGCCGTTCCCGGCACCGTTTGTGACCGCGGGCCGTAGTCCATGTACGCTGTTGCCTCATCCACGGGTGCGTAGCTCAGGGGTAGAGCGCTGCTCTTACAAAGCAGATGTCGGCGGTTCGAAACCGTCCGCGCCCACCAGCAGTAAGCACGACAAAGGCCCAGGCCACCGGCATCAAACCGGGAACCTGGGCCTTGATCGTTCCTCAGCCGCGGAGGCGGGGGAGAGGCGTCGTGCCAGTTACGTGCCAGATGCGTCGCCGGGCTCTGCCGGCCGGACCTTCCTGATCTGCTCGTCGACGTGGGCGGCGATCGCGTGATCACGGCCGTTCACCAGGTGCTGATAGATCAGCGCGGCACGCACCGAGGAGTGACCCATCCGCTGCATCAGCTCCCGAGTGGTCGCACCGCCGGTCGCGGCGAGGGTGTTCCCGGTGTGGCGCAGATCGTGGAAGTGGACGTCTCCGAGGCCGGTCGTCTCCAGAGCCCGCAGCCACAGGCGGCGGAAGTTGTTCCGGCGAAGCTGCCCGCCGCGTGCTCCGGTGAAGACCAGCCCGGTGCGACCCTGCTCGGCGTAGGCAGCGAGATGAGCGGCCAGGCTCTCCGTCAGCGAGGCTGGGAAGGCGACGGTGCGCACACCTGCCGCGCTCTTGGGCGTCTTGACCAGGATGCCGTCCGTGCGGGTCTCGGCCAGGGCACGTCGCACGGAGACGGTTCGCCGTTCCAGGTCGATGTCATGGCGCTGGAGCGCGGCCAGTTCCCCGAAGCGAAGGCCGGTGAAAGCGGCCAGGAGGATGAACACCCGGAAGCGGGATGGCACGGCGTCGGCGAGCTGGAACACCTCGGAGGCGTCGAGGAACGGGCGCTCTGCTGTCTTGGCAGCCCCGGCGCCCTTGATGCGGCAGGGGTTGCGTTGGATCACCTCGTCGTCGACTGCGGTGTTCATGATGGCTCGGAGGATCTGGTACGCCTTGGCGACCGTCGGCTCACCGACACCGGACTCCAGAAGGCTGGCACGCCAGCGGCGGATCTGCGGTGTCGTGATCTCGCTAAGGACCAGGCTTGCGAAGGTGGGCAGGATGTGCAGTCGCAGGGCACTGCCATTGCGTTCGCGGGTTGTCGCCGCGTAGCCGCGCTCCTTGAACCATGCGTCGGCGTACACCCCGAAGAGAACCCGGTCGTCGGGGTTCTTCCACCGGCCGTCGAGGATCTCCGCTTCCTTGCGGACCAGCCACCGATCGGCATCGGTCTGCGACGGGAACGTCTCGGGAGCCGATCGCAGTAGTCCGTCCGGTCCCTGGTAGCGAGCCTGGAATCGCCCCGACGGCAGTTTCCGCACCGCACCGAAGCGGCGCCGTTTCCCCTTCATGTTCGCCATCAGGCCACCGCCCCGAACCGGCGGCGAGGTGTGGCCACCGGCTGGACCGTATTGGCAGCCACGAACTCGACCAAGGCCCGCTCAGGGATGCGGACATGCCGCCCCACCTTGACGAACACGATGCGGCGCTCTGCGATCAGGCGACGGGGGAAGCGTTCCGTTGTTCCGAGGTACGAGGCGACTTCTGGAACGCTCATCAGCCGGTCCTTCATGCTGCGGCTCCTTCCAGAGCAAGTTGGTCTTGCAGTTCGGCGCGGTGTTCTCGGGCGTGTTCGCGGTTGTGCTGGATGTCGCGGCGGATGTTGGCGGCGAGCCAGGATTCGCCGGGGGTGTGGCCGTGGCCGGCGTAGGACCAGTGGGCGACGACGAGCGTGGTTGCTTCGGGATGGTCGTCGGGGTTGGGCAGGCCGAGGGCGGCGCGTTGCTGGTCGGCTCGGTAGTCGGCACGGACCTGTCGCAGGGCACCAAGGGTGGTGGAGTAGCGGCGGGATTTGGTGGAGAAGTGGCCGCGGAAGCCAAGCATGTGAGCCCATTGCCATAGGCGCCGGTCGGGGTAGGCGGGGTCGAGGTCCCAGCAGGCGCGGATGAGGCGGCGGGTGTGGTCGGGCAGGTCGGGGAGCTTGTCGAGTTCAGCGAGTTCGCCGATGCGCCGGTCGACGGTGCCGGTGGTCTCGGCGGCTTTGGTGGCGTATTTGGCGACGTAGGAGGCGACGGCCTGTTCGGTGAGGTCTTCGCCGTTGCCGAAGGCGCCGATGGGCTGGACGTCGAGCTGTGTGCCCCAGCGCAGGACGCGGGCGGCGTGGTCCCCTACGGCGGGCAGGGGGATTGCGGCGCGGGCGGCGGCGGCGCGTAAGGAGTCGGTGAGCAGGTCGAGGGTGGCCCAGGCCGGGGGCGGGGAATCGGGGCCGCCGGGTCCGTCGAAGCGGATCACGGCGTGGAAGTGGATGGCCCCGCGCTTTTGGTACTCGGCGACCTTGCCGTAGGAGACGCGGAGCTGTTCCTTCAGTTCGCGCTGGGTGATTCCGGCGCGGGCTGCGAGTTCCCGCGGCAGGTAGATCGTGACGTAGCGCCACAGGTGTCCGGCGTGGTTGTTCCACAGGACCGCGCCCGCGTAGTCGTACGTTTCGGAGTCGAGGGCGGTGCCGAGTTCGGGCGCGTTATCGGGGTGGTGGGTGCCGCAGCGGCAGGGCCGGTTTCCGGGGCGGTTGTGGACGGGGCCGAAGGACGGGGCGGTGAGAGTCGCGAAGACGCGAGGGTGATCGCGCACGGTGTGCGGGGTGCCCTTGGCGGGGTCACCGGTCAGCCCGGCACGGATGAGGTGGTAGGTGTCGCCCGCGTAGGTCCAGGCGCAGGCTGGGCAACGGGAGGCGCGGCGGTTGCCACAGGCGACGCGAAGCCGTCCGCCAGGTTCGGCGTCGGTGCTGTAGGAGTGCAGGACGGTACCGGTCGCACGGTCGATGGTCTTGGTCGCCCCAGTGAGGTGGATGGGCTCGGCGCATCCTCCGGTGCGGCGGATCTGTTCTTCCCAGCGGTCGAAGCCGGTGGCCCCGGCCACCCGGAGAAGGTCTCCCAGGGTGATCGGGTCCAAGCCCGCCGCAGTGGCGGTGTCGATCACTGCTCGTTGTCCTTCGGGGTGTGGGCGTCGATCCACTCTTCGGCGCAGACCTTGTGGACGGGCTTGCCCCGGTCGGACCGCAGCGGGGTGGGCTCGGTGCAGATCACGCACGGCTTGTCGCCGGTGTGGTCGAAGTGCTTCTTGTCGCTCCAGTCGAGGAGGGCCACGGCGATCACACCCCGACCCGCGTGTCGGTGCGGGCGAGGGTGGTGTGGCCGGTGCCGTGGCAGGCGGGACAGTCGGCGGTGATGGTCTGGCGCTCGCCGGTGGCGGTGGTCTGGCCGGTGGTGATGACGACGATGGGGAAGCCGTCGCAGTGGCCACAGATCGGCCGGGGCGCGGTGTGCTGAGGCATGATGGGATCTCCCTTTCGGGTCAGCTAGATCTGGAAGGTGGGAAGGCGCCCGGGGCGGCGGAAACTTGGCGGTTGAGGCCGCCCCGGGGGCTGTTAGCGGCGCCGGTTGCGGCGCGAGGCCTTGATGGGCGGGAGCGCGTCGTAGGCGTCCTGGCCGCGCTGGAATGAGGCGGCGTCGGTCTCACCGGTCGCGGTCGCTTCGTACTCGCGGCCGATGCGGCGCATGGTCTTGCGGTCCCTGTGACGGCGGGCGATGGCGAACTCTCGGCCCAGCTCGGTCATGGCGGGATTGCTCGGGGTGTCGTTGTTCTTGCGGCTGAACAGACCCATGTCAGTGGCCTTTCTGGTTGTTGAGGAGCGAGCGCAGGACGACCGCGCAGACCGCGACGGACGCGGCGGTGATAGCGACCGCGAGGAGCATCGAGACCAGGACCGCGCCGACGACGAGCACCACGGCGGTCCCACCGGCGACAGCGACGACCAGCGCACCGGGGGTGAGCTGCATCCCGGACCGGGAAGCCGGTACAGGTACCGGGGCCGAGGCGGCGGTGGGGGTGGGGGTGTGGTGGCAGTCGCAGGCCGGCGGGTGCGCGAGGCTGGCAGGCGGTTGCACGAGAGACGTGGCCGGGGTCGGTGCGGTGTCGAGGGTCGGGTACTTCGGCGTGAACATGAGCGGGTCTCCTTTCAGGGGTTGCAGCGGTGGGTTCGGGCGGCGAGTTCGGCGGCGGCCCGGCCGTGGTAGTCGGCGGAGAAGTTGCAGCCGGGGGCGGTGCAGGCGGCCGTGTGCTTGGTGCGGCCACGGCCGTCGTAGTGGGTGCCGACCTGTACGGGGCCGATGCGGATCACATTGGTGAAGCGGTTCGGGCGCGGCATGGGAGGTCAGTCGTTCCGGCCGACGAAGTCGTCGGCGTGGTCGGTGAGCCACTGGCGGATCTCGGGGTGTTCGTCGTCGGTGGCCTGGCGGATCGCGGTCTCTCCCAGTTCCATGCCGTCAACGAGCCGGTTGTTGCGGGTGAGTTCGGCGGAGCGTTCGAGTGCGGCGCGGATGGACGGTCGCATGTGGTTCTCCTGTCAGGTGAGTTGGGCGGTGATGGCGTCGGCGAGCGGAGCGGGGACGCCGAGGCGGGTGCGCAGAGTGCTGGGGTCGATCCGGTTGCCGGTCGTGGCGTGGTGGGTGTCCGCGATCTTCCGGGCGTGGTCGAGCAGGGCTGGGGGAACGGTCATGGCCGGAGCCGGAGCCGGAGCCGGAGCCACTGCCGGGCCCGGGGCAGGCTCGGGAACGGGCGGGAGTTCCGGGGCGGGTTCGGGTTCGCGTTCCACCGTGATGTCCGGTTCCGGTTCCGAGTCGGCCAACGGCGCCAGGACCGGGGCCGGTTCGGGTTCGGCTGGCTCGTCGACGGGGGCGGGTGTGTGGGCGAGGAGGGTGCCGCCGAGGAAGGCGAGGGCGGGCCATCCGGCGACGAGGATGCGGAGCCAGGCCGGAACGTGGTCCAGGTCGAGGAGTCCGGCGGTGGCGATGTTCGCGCCCAGGGACGCGGCCAGGGCGATCACGAACCAGACCCAGGCGGGGCGGTTGCCGGCGTGGGTGCGCATGCGGCGCCAGGCGGCAACCAGCAGTAGATCCACGCTGATCGGGTAGGCCCACGCCTTCCAGCCGTCCTGTCCGGCCGCCAGGGCCAGGTCATGCAGGTGGGAGAAGGACAGGGCACCGGCGATGACGGCCTGGATCAGAACGGCGTCGAGGCGGATGGTGCGGGACATGGGTTCACCTCCTTTCGAAGGGGTGGGCCGGGGCCGGGCGGGAAGCTTTGGTCGACCGCCCGGCGCCAGGGCGATGGGGTCAGGACTCGGGGGCAGTACCGGAGCCGAGGCAGGCCAGGCAGAGGCCGTCCTGTTGGCCGACCGGGCGGCGCTTGCGGCCGACGCGCACGGTGACGGCGACGTTTCCGGTTCCACCGCAGGGCTGACACTTGGCCGGTTCTACCGGCGCGGGTGCCTGCGGGGCCTTGGTGGTCCTCTTGGTGGCCATGGCGGTGCTTCCTCTCGGGTTCCGGGCATGGGTGGGGTAGGGACCTGGCGCGAGACGGTCACGCCGACCGGGGAGCAGTGGGTGTTACTCGGTGACCGGCACCGGCTTGACCAGAGGCGAAGCGCTGGCCGGGGCCGGGCTGGCGGGGACGGCCGGGCGAAATGGGGCCAGGGCTGGGACGGAAGGGGTGACGTGCGCGTACTCGTGGCAGATGGCCACCGCATCGGCTGCGGTCATCTCGGGGGTGCGGATGCGGGACCAGCCGCCGGAGGAGTCGCCGGCCACAGCCACACCAGGGCGATCCGGCGGGATCGTGGTGGTGGCGAAGACTGCTTCGGGGGCGATGTCGCCCAGGCCCATGTCGGCGGTCTGCTTGTCGTTGACGCGGTGCACGACGCGGCCAGTGAGCTGGGCACGGAGCATGGTGGCGCCCTTGCCGAGTTCGGAGCCGAAGCGCTGTCCGCAGATCTCCAGGTAGATGCCGACCGCCCGGGCCATCTGCGCGAGGCGCACCAGGTGCATCACCATGCGATCCCGGCGTTCCTCATCCTTCTTCACTGCGACGAGGAAGAGTTCCGCCACCTCATCCACCAGGACAACCAGCGGCACCGGCCGCACCTTCACCGGGAGGTCCCACAGGTCGGAGACGCCGTGAGCGCTCAGGATGTCGAAGCGGTCTTCCATCTCCCGGACCAGGACCTCCAACAGATCCGATGCCTCATCCGGGGTGACCGCGAGAGCGGAGAGACGGGGCGCGTACCCGCGTTGTTCGACACCGCGCTTGCAGTCGATCCCGACGAGCCCGACCGGGAGTTTCGCGAGACCGGTGATGAGGTTGCGCTGATACATCGACTTGCCCGACTGATTCGCGCCGACGATCAGACCGTGCGGGATCTTCTGGTAGTCGCGGACGAACGCGGTCCCGTCCTCCCGCAGGGCCACCGGCACCACCATCGGGCCCGAGATGAGCTTGCGGGGAAGGCGGCGCGGCATCTTCACCCGCCGCAGCACGTCGTAGCCGGTCATGCGCAGTTCGACGAAGCCGGGCTTGGTCTCCACCACGTGCACCGAGTGGACACCCCAGGCGTGCCGCAGCCGTTCCGAGGCGGCGGCGACATCGGCGGGCTCCAGGCCAGCCGGAAGCCGGAGCGTTGCCCGCATCCCGGTGGAGGAGCCACGGACCCGGCGGACCTTCGGCGGGACCGGCTGAACATCCTGGCGACGGGCCACGTTGCGGACCATGAACGCCCGCAGACGGGACGGCTGCACCGTCAGCCCGCACACATCCATCGTCGACCGGTACGTGGCCGAGAACCGGACCCGGGCGACCGGGAGACCGACCAGCGACCAGAACACGCGAGGAGCGCGAACCTTCGCATAGCCGAGCCCACCGGCCGCACCTAAAGCACCGGCCACCTCGATCACCGTGGTGACGTCCGACATGGTCAGGCACCCGCCGTGATGGCCACCGCGCGGAAGCTGATCCCGTGCCGGGTCTGGCCGTTGAACGTGTTCTCCCAGTCGCGGGCCTTCAGTCCGATCACTGTGACCGGGGTTCCCGGGGTCAGCTTCTCCGGGACACCCGTGCTCGGCACCGTCACCTGGTACAGGTTCCCCTCACCCTCGTCCGAGATCAGCAGACCCACCGTCGCGAGCGGGGCACCGGTCTCCCGGTCCACCGCGATCTCACCGGTCTGCTTGCTCACGAGCTTCGGCGTCGGAGGCGTCGCCACGAACACGACAGCGGTCGAAACATCGATCTTGAAAGACGGCATGAGCGCATCCCTTGTTCGGGAGGTAGCCACCTGGTCGGCAACCTCTCTAGACATCTTCAGTGAAGCGCACATCTCTAGGTAGGTCAATACATCTCTAGAGATGTTGGGATGCGATGGCTCCGGCGAGGCGCTTAAGCGTGCGTCGTCTTACGCTTAGGCTGTCTAGAGAAGACGGAGGAGAACCCACGTATGGCCACCACGGGCGGCAGCCGCCAGCCGAAGTACCAGCGCATTGCCGACGCGCTCCGAGAGGCGATCAAGGCAGGCGAGTACGGCCCCGGTGACCGGCTCCCCGGTGAGAACGACCTGATGGCAACCCATGGCGTCGCTCGGATGACAGCACGGCAAGCCCTTGGGGTACTCCAGAGTGAGGGGATCGCCGAGTCCCGCAAGGGCGCCGGTGTGTTCGTCCGCGCTTTCCGCCCACTTCGACGGCGAGGCATCCAGCGCTTGGCGCGAGACCAGTGGCGCGCGGGACGTTCCGTCTGGGAGGCGGACATCGGGGAGCGCACGCTCGTCGTCGATGAGATCACCGTGACGGAGGAAGTCGCTCCGGAACACATCGCTCGTGTTCTTGACGTCGCATCGGGTGACGCCGTGTGCGTGAGAAGCCGTCGCTTCGTGCTGGATGGGAAGCCTGTCCTACTTGCCACCAGCTATCTGCCGGCGAACATCGTTGCGGGTTCAGCCATCACGCAGGAGGACACGGGGCCCGGCGGCATCTACGCCAGGCTCGACGAACTTGGCTTCAAGCCCGTGCACTTCCGGGAAGAGGTGCGCTCACGGATGCCTTTCCAGGACGAGGCGAGCCGGTTGAACCTCTCCATGGGTACGCCTGTCATGCTCATCTGTCGCACAGCGTTCGCTGAAGAGGGACGTCCGGTCGAGGTGAACGAGATGACTCTCGACTCCGCTTCATACGTGCTCGAATACGATTTCGACGCGTAGGCGATCCCTATCGTGGCAACCAGGTCTCGGGCCGACGAGCCACGTTGAAGATTTGCTCAACCTCGTCCGGGGTGAGCACTGGCGTCAGTCCGGAAAGAAGCGCGTGCACCTGGGTGCCCTCCACCACGAGGACAGGGGGCGCCGCGTTCTTCACAGAAATCTTTGAAGCGCCCACAACTGCGATGACCGGCCGGACAGACACCGAGAATCCACAGCCGGAGGAAAGGGCGCGTGCTGTGCGTCGCGCCTCTCGCTCACTGGTAGCGACGTGCCGGGTGGGGGATCGATTGACGGTGATCGCACGGTCTCCGTACCAAACAGTCTTACCTTTATGGCGTTTTGAGTTGATCGTGAAGACGCCGGAGGGGCCTATGGCCAAGTGATCGATGTCCGACTTGCTTGGCCACTGGATGGCGTGCAGGATCCTCCAGCCGTGGCGCCGCAGGGAGTTCAACCGGCGACCCGTTGTGCGCTCTCCGATCAGGCCTAACGCCCAGCTTCGCCTGTCTGGGTCCGGCGACCAGCGGACGAACTGCCGCTTGAGTCTGTTGGGTTCCAGTTCTGCGAGCTTCCGACGTATCGCATCTCCAGGCCTGTTTGAGGCTAAGTCGCCCTGCGGAAAAGCCATCCACCCTCCCGGTTTCGATGCCAGAGCATCACACGCTCGCCAACTTGCCAAGACGTCGCATCCGGCCACCGAGGCGGCTGTTACAGGTTTCTCTACCTCATCAAGGCACCCGGCTGCGCTCCGCTCCGCCGGGCGCGCTTCCCGGCTCTGGCTGCGCCCGCGCTCCTGCCTTCGGCCCGCTCGGCGCTGCCGCCGCCGACGCGCGCCCGCTGTGTAGGCCCGAGGGCATGAGTCGAGACCAAAGCCCGCGGCTCAAGACATGCCTCCGGCGGGGGCGCTCAGCCTCTGGGATGGACGGGGCGCCGTTCGCGGGTGCCGGCCGGAGCGTGGCGAGCGTTGTGGGCTCCCATCCCGACCACCTTCGACCCAGGCAGAGCCGAGCAGTCGCGGCCCAGGGCGTCAAGGTCGTTCGTACAGTGGCGCGCTCCACCTTGACGCCCTGAACCACGACCGCTCCACGGTGTGTGGGTCGAAGGCGGACGGGATGGGAGCTGGGGTGAGTGGTGGGTGAAGGTGAGTGATTCCGTGGCGGCACGCCAGCCTTATGCCTCTCTCAGTGACGGTCACAGCTTGCGGATAGGTGATTTTCGGCCACATTCTCATGCGCTCTTACGCTAGAGCTGCTAGGTGATGCTGGGAAATTGAACTGCTCCAACCTGCATTAGTGCGTACTTTCACGTTGAGTGTGTAACGCCTATATCTGCTCTGAGCAGGAGAAACACCCTGGCTTGTTCGCGTAGTAAGTACGCACTACGCGCTAGTGCGCGCAGATCCCCTTGCGAAGCGGCCAATCAACGCCTGAAGTCAACCTCTTGAGTTCATTCACGAGGCACCATGCTCGTAACAGTCAGAAGCCCATCACGCGGCTCCGACCTGGAAGCAAGGGCTGCGTGATGGGCTCCGAACCCGGAGGTTCTACAGTGAGTTTGGACCCGACCCCGAGGCATCTGTCAAACCACCCTCGGTACCCGTGGGCGATTGTGATCGTCCTCGTGTTGATGATCGTGTGGCCACCTGCTTCAGAGGCGGCGAGCGCCTACGCCGATGCGGCAGCTGTTGCAGCACTCTTCACAGCCTGGGTCAGTACAGCAGTGAAGCACAGCGACCGACCCTGTCCGGCAGTGTCCTCTTAGGGCCGTCGCGAGGCCGGTATGACCGTCGCAGACCGATCCAGCTAGAGCTACGGATCAGAAGTTCCCCGTGCCACAACCGCGCCAGATGGGGCGGGGACTCACGGGGAACTGCGGCTGCCAACGGAGGCCACAGCCAGCAGACGCCGAAGTCGGTATCCCGCAGGTCAGCCCTCAACTCACCCCACCTCGCTCCTAAAGCGGTGGCTTCTTGGCAACCAGCGGCAGCGGCCAGCCGGCGCAGGCCACTAGTGCGCTGCCGTCCTCGGTGAGGAAGAGCAGGGTGGTCCATGTCCGATCGGCAGCATCGATCAGCCCTGTGCGCACGGGCTGGCCATGTTCGCGGATGAGCTGCACTGCTCGTTCCAGCCCAAGAGGTTCGAGTCCGTGCATCCGCATGCGCTGAAGTCGGCCCTTGAAGACTCCGGCATGCTGGCCTGCGGGTTGTGCCCGATCTGCCACCCAATAGGTGGCGCCGCTGCGGAGGGTGGCCAGAGCAATCACGGACGCCTCGTCATCACCGGCCAACAGTGATTCCAGCACATGCCGTTCCATGGTCACCCCCGTTTGGATCCTGCAGTACAGCAGCCAGGTACCGCCACCCCAGCGATCGCCCGCGTCCGGTAGCGCCCCTGCGGGGCTCGGTAGCGGCCGGAATAGCCGTAACTGACCGATCCCGCTAGAGCTACGGATCAGAAGGTGATGGGGCGTCTGCTGGGCCGCTTGTGGGCCGTCCGAGGACAGCCAGCACCGACCACGGACGACCAATCACGGCCACTTCACAGAGTGCCGACACCACCCGGACCTGCGAAAACGCAGGTCACCAAGTTCCCCCGCAAGAACCAGGGCAAGAAGCAGTAGCACGCATGCGCGACCCCCTGCACACGGATGCCCCACGTGCAGGGGGCTTGGGAGTGCTGCGCAGGCTTCACGACCCTACGAGCGCGGCCAGCCTGCCTGGCCGTTAGAGTTCGGGAAGTCCGGTCAGGCTGGCCATCTGGCTGATCATCGTTGGGTTTGCGACGCCGGAGTAGGCGCGCACCTCGTCCACAGTGCCCGCGAAGTACTCACCGTGGACCGCCGAGCGGCCCACCTGGAGACCGCCCGAAGCTGTCCACGACGTCGTGTCCACGGCAGTAGACGTTTTGGACAGCTGCCCGTTCACATAAAAGCGAAGCTCGTGGGCAGAGGCGTCGAAGACGATGGCCAAGTGGTCGCCCACGCCGTAGGGGTCATCGTTGGGCAGAGCTTGTTCTTCAGTGATGACCACTTGCGGAGCGGTCGCCTTGTCCTTGGTGGACACCACGACTTCCCACTTCCCGCTTGCCGCCTGGTACCGGATCGCGAGGCGGTCAGTGTCGGAGCCCGGGAGTGACAGAACGGTCTGCGTCCTGTTGTCGGCCGCGGCCAAGCGGGCGCGAGCGGCGAGAGTGAAGCTCCTGTCGCTGCCGACCGGTGCCGCGGATGTCGCCGCCCAGTCACCGTCGCCGTCGAGCCTGAGATCGCCCTGATCAACCAGTGCGGGGTCTCCGAAGACGTCCTCATTGTGGTAGATCCAGGCATCGCCGTTCAAAGTCAGCGGGAGGCCCTCGGGCTCCACATTGGGAGCGATCCCGCCGGGCGCCGCCTCCAAGGGCCAGTAGCCCTCACGGCTCAGCGACGTCCCGCCGGCCCCGGCGCCGTGTTCCTTGCCAGCTGCATAGGCGGCGCTGGGGAGGGTACCAAGTGTGAGCGAGAGTGCGGCGGCGCCCAGCGCCACAAGCGCGGCGCGGTATCTGTCATGCATGACGCCCCCTTGAAAAATCTGGTCAGGATGCTGAACGATCTTCCAGCCTCGCCCCTTCGAGCGCAAGGAGTTTCGGCGGCCCAGATCGCGTATCGGCCTACCTTCAAGGCAGCCGAGTATGACCAGGCAGAGCAACTGCGCCAAGCAGTGCGGTACAGCAGCGAAGTACAGCAACCATGATGACCGCGGCGGACCGACAGCACCCGTGAGGAGCCGAACGGCCAGCCCGAGCAACCTCAGCGACCGAATAGCCCGTAGTTCGCATCGAGGGGTGGAGGCCGGTTGGTGACTTGACTCGGTCGGTGAGACCCGCGCCGGCGAACTCAGTCATGCAGAGGGGAGGCCCGCTACTGACGAAGGCCCACGATGTCCGATCCCAAGGCGCTGGACGCTGCATAGAGGTAGTCAAGATATGCGGTATGGGCGTCCGCCTCCTTCCCCTGGATGTCATCCAACTGGTCACTTATGTCGTTGCCATCCTGGGCATCAAGAAGGGCGGCTAACACAGCACTGCGAAACTTGCCAAGCTTGCCACTCACCTTGATCGCAGCGCTGGTCACCTCCCGCGGTCCCTCCACGTAGATGACGGCTTGCTGATGTTCCAGAGTTGGTTGCCCCTGGACTGCCTCCTGGTACCTCTCCATGCCTTCAGCGAGACTCTCTTCCCGAGTCCCACTGAACTCCATGGCCAGTTCCAGCTTGTGCTTGGCCTTTTGGTAGAGGTCGTAAGACGCTCTGAAGCCTTCGGCGTAGGCGACGTATGCCGCTCGGCGCGGCTCGCGCATTGATCGCTGGTGTTCCGCGTGCAGTTGTAGACGAGCATGTGATCGATTCACCAGCGCCGCGGCTATCGCCGCTCCACCAGTTCCTATAGCTCCGACAGTGGCACCGAGCACTGCGGCCAACCCTGCGTCCATGCCGAGATCTTCGTCTACTCGGGCGCCTAGGGGCAGCGGAACACTCAATCTCGGCTGGCACGCTACCAAAGCTGACTCGTCGGCGGAGGCCCGAGCTACATCGGTGCCCGAGCGAACTTACAAGGCACGTACTGGCGGCGCGCGCGTGCCAGATCCGTGCCAGATCGAGCAGTCAGCCACGGTCAATTGGGGTGTACGGCGGTGCAGACACGCCCTGACCGGCTTGGCCCTGCTATGCAGTGGCTGACCAGCCAAGACCGTCCTATGGTCGGCGCCAGGCTTACAAAGCAGATGTCGGCGGTTCGAAACCGTCCGCGCCCACCAGTGAAGTTGGCTTCGGGCCCTGCTCAGATGACGTTTCGTCTGGGTGGGGCTCTTGGCGTTCAGGTGGGTTCACGTGGGCTCAAATGGATTCGACGGGACGGGCCGTCTCCTAAAAATCCCCTAAACGATCAAGGCTGTTTCCGCAGATCCAGGGCACAATGGCAGCGGGCTCCCCGACCGCAGCATGGTCGGGGAGCCCGCTTCGTGCCGGACCCACCCGGGGGGTTACCTGGTGCAGATACCGGCACGGTCCAATGTGCGCCGGGAGGCGCGTCCGTCAGCCCCAGCCGATGTCAGCCGTAGCGTCGGTCGGGGTGGGTGTCGGGGTGGGGCTCGGCTCGGTAGCCGGCGGAGCGCCCCAGCCGATGTCACCTTCGGGAACGATGACGGTTTGCGAGTCGACCGCCGAAGCCGACGCAACAGCAGTGGTCCCGGTGAGTACAGCGATCGAGAACGCGACCGCAACGACTGCCTTCAGAGTTCTGATCACGAATAACCTTCCTTCGAACGTGTGTTTGCATGTCGTGTCTCCGTGAAGAGTGCCACGTGGGTATGCCAGGATCCAGACCTGGGGCGCTACAAGATCACGCATTGCGAAACTCCGCACACGGACAGCTGGGGGGCAGTCGTGAATGCATCAGCAACGGACAACCTTGGGGCCCTGCCGCTCACGGCGGACGATCAGGCGACCTATAAGGCGATCGTCGCCGACGAGGAAGTGGACGAGGCGCTTGCGCGCCGTCTGGCGTCCATTGGGCTCGTGGTTCCCAATCCTTACGAACCCGGACGATGGGTTGCAGTCGACCCCAGGGCGGCAGCGCAACGGCTCCTCGCCGCCGAGCAAGACGCGCTCGCAGGCAGCCTGGAGCGAATGCGGCAAGTCCCGATTCTTGAATCGCTGTACAGCCACTTCGACCCGCACCGCCTCTACGGTGGCCCGGGGTCCGAGTTTCTGCCGACCATGGCTCAGATGAATGGCCGTCTCGGCCAAATTTCCGCTCATGCTGGTCGAGAGATCTGTTCCGTGCAGCCCGCGCCGCCAGCCGAGCGAGACCCGGTGGCACGCCGGCTCGGCACCGACCGAAGCCTTGCCCTTCTCCGTGGCGGCCGCGTCTCTATGCGACTTGTCTACGGAGCGGGCGCGCTTGCCGATGAGGGCACGCGTGCCTACGCCGACGAGTTCATTCGCTCCGGCGGTGAGATCAAGGTGAGCTCAAGCAGAGACCCCCGCATGGTGATCATTGACGGGCGCGACCTCTTCATTGACGACTACATCCACGATGAGGCTGAGCCTCACAGTGGATGGCACGTCAGGGACCGCAGTGCCGTGGCGTGGGCAGGCGTCGTGTTCGAGAGGCTCTGGGGGCGCGCTACGTGGTGGGCGGAAGCGCTCGCCGAGTCGGGGGACAGCAAGCTTACGAGCAGGCAGTTGGACATCCTCGCCCTCTATGACGCCGGGCTGGACCAGCCGCGGGCGGGGCGGGAGCTAGGGATCAGTTCGAGGACCGTGGCCGGCGAACTTGCGGATGCGCGCACGTCTCTAGGTCTGTCGACGACCTATCAGCTGATGGGCTGGTACGGACGGTGGACGGCGAAGCAGCAGCGACGCTAGGAGCGGGCGGGCTCCCTCCGCGGCAGCATCGCAGAGGGAGCCCGCGATTATTGAGTGGCCCGCATCTTGGCGGAGTCGCACCTTCCGGTAGTTCCCGGGGCAACTCGAGATCAAAAAATGCTGGTTCTATCCTGCATGCAAAACGATCACGAGCGGTCAGCGTGGGACCTGTGCCACGCGTTATTCCGCCAGACCCACAGATCCTCGAGCGACGGCGGAAGATCGGCGATCAAATCCGAGCAGCCCGGCTCCGCGCCAACCTCTCCCAGCAGGACATCGTCCAACGCACCGGCAGAACGCCCGCTCCGTCTCGGTGGCCACCCATTCCGCCTGCTCGGTGGCCCTGGCCCCCGGGCGGCCGGGACGGCGCAGCCAGATGGACCGCACGTCGCCGAGGGCCAGGCGCTGGCGGTCAGTGGCGATGTGCCCGACCACCTCACCGCCCGCAGTGATGCGGGCGGTGAGGGCCACACGGCCGGGGATATCGGCAGGATCCACCCGCAGGACGGGCGTTCCCTGCTGGACAAGGCGATGGACCACCATGTCCGCGGTGACGTCTTCCTCGGACGTGAGGATGAGGACGGTCATGTCAGTCGTCGTCGTTATGGGTCGCGCTGCCCGCCGTGGACGTGGTGCTGGCCGTGCTCATGAGGACGGGGTAGTTGACCGCGGCCAGCGTCCCGTCAGGGCAGGTGTTCATCTGGCGGGCGGCGTCGTAGTTGAAGGGCGTCGCCGGGGCCGGGGGCCGGGGGGTGGTGTAGGTGAGAGCGAACGGTGTTGTCACTGCTACCTCCGTGGTTGCGTGGCTTCTGACTTCTCTCTGTGCAACCCGCTTCGGCCAGCGCATCGGCCGGGGCGGGAGTTCTCGGGCGCGGGTGTCAGCGCCGGGCGGGCCATGATTGGCTCGGCTGGTTCCACGGCGTCGTATACGGGGTGTAGTGGTCGCCGTCGTGCTCAGGCTCCAGGGTGCAGCGCGTGCTGGTCTTCGGGTCCATGCCCCAGCAGCAGTGCGTGATGAGGTCGGTCGATTCGGTCTTCATCGGCGAGCCTCCTGCCGCCAGGCGCGGCCGAGCCGCACGGATGTCGGGCACGAGACTCCGGCCCGGCAGGTGGCGCAGGCAACGGTGTGTCCGAGCCAGGTGCGGTACGCGGCATCGACGGTGGCCGACTTCTCCGGCGCATAGTGGCTCATTGCATCCGCTCCGTCCGCGGGCCAGCTGCATCTTCGAGGGCGGCCTGCAACGCTGCGGCCTCGGTCGTCCACACCTCAGCGGCAGGGCACACCCGCCAGTGCGGACCAGGGCCCTGCGTGCGCCTGACCGGGGGAATGACCAGATGGGCATCCTTGTCGAGGACACGAGTGCCAGCCACATCCCAGGTAGTGGCGTCGCCTACGGGGATGAACCAGTACAGCGCGGCTGAGAGCGGGTCTTCGAGGACAGCCCCGGACCGGCCGCCGAGGATGGCGAGGGCATCGAGGCCGACGCTGCGGGGCACGCGGACCGCGTCCCAGGTACGGCCGGCCTTTTCGAGGCGGCAGTCTCTGATGGTGCGGATGCTGGGTGGGGGCATGGCTGCGGCTCCTCGGGGGCACCGTGCTGGGCAGTGCGCCAAGACTGGCCCTCACGCGGATACGTATCGAGGACTTCCAGAGGTCTTTTCGCGGCACCAAAGAGGACTTTCATGCCGTCGTACGGGTGACGACTAGCCTATGAAAGGGCCTGCTGTGACACTGACTTGAGACGCCGTCATGGAGGTCCCGCATGTCGCAGCCCGCAAGCAACGTCCGTCTCAGGTCAGCCCGTCATGCCGCGGGCTACCGTTCCCAGCAGGAGTTGGCCACCGCCCTCGGGGTCGGTGTCCGGCAGGTTCGGCGCTGGGAGTCCGAGAACCCGCCGTGGCCTCACCCCGACCTTCAGCAGGCTCTCACCGAACTGCTCGGGCAGGACATGGAATCGCTCGGGTTCACTCCTCCGGCTGGCCGCGACCGGCCCGACCCCGTGCGGCGCTCACTGGTCGGTGCGTCCGTGGCCGCTGTCGGGTTGGCCGCGGTACCAATGCAGTCCGCAGTAGCGATGCAACCTGCCTCTGTCGCGGCGGACTTCGAGGCGGTGACCCGTTCGCACCGGCGTCTGTACTGGTCCGTTGCACCGGCCACCCTCCACCCTGCGGCCGTCGCTCACGCCACGCTCGGGTGCGCGCTGCTCACCGAGACGGCTGGGCAGACCCGTCGCACCGTCGCCGCGGCACTGGCCGAGTCGTACCTTCTGGCCGGACGAATCGAGTTCTTCGACCTCCGCGACGGCGACCAGGCAGCGAAGACGCTCCTGCTCGCGCTCCAGGCAGCTGGCCAGGCGGACGATCCGCTGCTCGGCAGCGCAATCCTCGCGCACTCCGCTTTCATCCCGGCGTGGGTAGGCGAACGGGACGCGGCAGTGGAGCGCATGGTGGCCGCCCGAACCTACGCCCGACGCGGCCCTGCGTCGGCCGAGTTCCTGGCGTGGCTGGACGCAGTCGAGGCCGAGTGCGAGACCCGATGCGGGAGCACCCGCACCGCTCTGCACCTGATCGGGCACGCCGAAGACGTTCTAGCTACAGGCGCCGAGCACACGAGTCCGGCGTGGCTGGACTGGTTCAGTCCAGTGAGACTGGCCGCGTTCAAGGGGAACACTCAGCTGAAGGCGGGGCACCTTCCCCAGGCGCGCACCACACTTCTCGGGGTCCTCGACGACATGCCGGCCACCGAGGACAAGCAGCGCACCGTCATCTACGGCGACCTCGCGGCGGTCGAGGCGGCGGCCGGGAACCCAGAGCAGGCATGCGAGTACGCGCGCCGGGCGCTCGATCAGCTTGAGGTCACCTGGTACGCGATGGGCATGGACCGAGTACGGGAAGTGCGCCGGGCCCTGGCCCCGCACCAGCATGAGCAGTGCGTGCGGGACCTGGACGAGAGGCTGTATGGGTGGGCTACGACTGTGAGCGCGCTCGCTCGTTGAACTTCTGGATAGCCTCAGGCAGTTCGGCCAGGGACTCGATGCGGAACGTTGGCAGGTCCCTGGCCTCGGCAGTGTTCCACTGGATAGTGCCCCAGGGCCCGCGGTGGATCAGCGCGGTGTGCATCCCGGCGGCCACGGCCGGGCGCAGATCGTTGTCGACGCGGTCGCCGACGTACAGGATCTCGCTGGGGTTGTGCGGGACAACTTCGGCGACGCGTACGAAGAACTCCGGGTCGGGTTTGCTTGCGCCCCAGTCGTCCGAGGTGCCGATCAGGTCGACGTCGTCCGTGAACAGCTGGCGGAGGATCCCGCCTGCCCGCACGGTCTGGTTGCCTGCGATGCCGAGCCATAGGCCGTCGGCCCGGAGCTGCGCGAAGGCGGGGCGAACGTCGTCGTACAGATCGGTCTCGTCGAAGTGCTCCGGCTGGCCGGCCTGCGCGCGCTTTTCCCGCTCGGCGTACAAGTCGAATCCAGGCTGGAACTCCTGAAAGGTCTCGCGGTAGTCGCGGCCCTGGGCGATGACGGCTCCGAACATGGCGGCGAACGTGTGCCGCGGGACGCCGAGCCAGTCGGCCCAGGTGCCGTACTCGCGGGTCTCGTCTACCAGGCACTCACCGACATCGAACACCACTGCGCGAATCATGGGGCGCATCCTATGCGGACACACGAAACCGCCCCTGCCCGGCCGAAGCCGGAACAGGGGGCGTGGTGGTTCAGGAGCGCCGACGATCCGGCGGGAGACCGAAGACGGCCGGGCTTGACGTTCTCCGCCCCCTTCCCCGAGAAGGGGGCGGATGGTTGTCCGGCCGCAGCCTCGCTGGCCGGCCAAGGCGCAGACCGGGCGGCGGCAGCAGCCAACCAGACCAGAGAGACCAGCTCAAACCTCTCGTCGGCCCACTGGTTGATGGACAACCTTGAACGCCAGCCGCACCGTATGACGCAATGGTGACCAAAGGTTGAGCATGTGTTGACGCCGCTCCGCCCAGCGAATTGCGAACTCGGCTGAGAGGGGGAGCATGGATTGCATGGGACACGGTGATGTCCACCCAGTTCCGGGTCGGACACAACCAGTTGTCACCGCTTCAACGACGAGCACAGTGTGTTTGCCTGGCCCCGACGAGGGGCCGTGATCGCTGTGCCGGATGTTGAAAAGTAAGCGCACCCCCTACGCAAAGAGGACACCGTCATGACTACCAGCGTCCGACGGAGAATTTCCCGACTTTTTGGCGCATCCTGCATTAGCACTGTGCTGGTCGTCACCGCAGGAGCCACCACCGCCGTGGCAGCCTCCCAGCCGCCCGCCAGGGTGGCAGTCGAAGCACCAGCCCGGGCTCTGGCGGACATCGGCGGAAGCGACACAGGTTCGGACACGTCGACTGGGATCGTCGGCCACGACCGTACGGACAACCGGGACGGCGACCACGACAACAGCTGGGGTGGTGGCGACCACGACAACAGCTGGGGTGGTGGCGACCACGACAACAGCTGGGGTGGTGGCGACCACGACAACAGCTGGGGTGGTGGCGACCACGACGGGCAAGACACGTGTCCCACCACCGGGTTCCATTCGGACGGAAGTCCGTGCTTCCACGTCCTTGGCGGAGACCAGGAGCGCAATTAGCAGAACCAGCAAGGCACGACGACTCATGCGATTCGATCGAACAGCGAACACCCCTCCTGCCAACGGCAGGAGGGGGGAGAGTTTGATCAGGCGGCAGCCTGTCTGGCGGCCCCGAGCTTGTCGGCGAGGCAGTCGAGTCCCTTTGCGGTGAAGAAGGTCTGCTCGACCCACTGGTAGCCCGCCTGACCGAGCTTTAGTAAACGAAAGGCGGGGCGTAATCGTTTTATGAGCGCCCGTAAGGTGACAAGCGTTTTCACTTTCGCGGGTCCTCGAAAGTGATCAGGGGTGTCGCCGATCAGCGGGGAGGCCGAGGATCGTGGGGCCCGTCGCCGGGTCAGGGTTGGACGGCGTATCGCGCCTACACATCAGCCCGTCGGGGTCTGCCGGCGGCGGCTGGAGGCTGTACCCGGTCGGGCACGTCTGGCCGTCCCGGCCGTCTCGCCCGGCCGCGCCGTCCTTCCCCGCGGGGCCGGCAGGACCAGCAGGCCCGGTGTCGCCCTTCGGCCCGGCTGGCCCCGGAACGGTGGAGTCAGCCCCGGCCTGCCCAATCGGGCCGATCGGCCCCGACGGGCCGGGCACCGGAGTAGCAGCCGGTCCGGCCGGCCCGCGGTCACCCTAGACACCACTGAAGGTGGACACGGGTTTCGCCGTGCTGACCCAGTGGTCACCAACGCTGTGAGCGACGAACAGGGCGATGAACACGGCGGCGAACGTGGAAACGGTCATCGTGGAGCTCCTCATGAACGGCGGGATGGTGAGCGGGTGCGGGCCCGGTGCTGCAACACCGGGCCCGCCTTGTGCGCTTCACAGCAATGGAGTCGTCCCTGAAGCCCGGCTCCCTGCCACCCCGCCTGTACGCGGCCCGCGAGGGGCCCGGACGGGCGGGGGGAGGCAACCGGCGCAGCATTCGCTGCGAAGGTCATGCGCCATGTCTCTGCCTGGTGCTCAGCAGGGCAGCTCACTGCGGGTGGCACCCGGGGGTGTTCTCCAGGGCCGCAGGATTGCGCGTGCCGCGCCGACGCGCCGCACCACTACCGACGGCTCACCCGGCCGTCACGGGAGCGAGGGCTCTCACCTCGCCTTAGCTTCGGTGAACGGCGCTGGACGACTCCCAGCACGCCACCGACAGACTTGGAATGCGCGCCGGGCAGGTGATGAGGGGATGGGATCTGCGGCCTGAAACATAGTCCCGAGGCGGCTCCCGGAGACCCTTTGGTCACCCCCCTGACCAGGGGGTGAGTGCAGGGTTGTGAAGATCGCTTCGGGTTGGGATACTCCTCCCGCCGCCCCCCACGGCAGGAGCTCCCAACAAGCTCATCAATCTCTCTTTGGGGGATAAAGAACATGTCTGTCCGGTTACGCGCGTTCACCCGGCTCGCCAGGACCGTCGGTGCGTCCCTGGCCATTGGGGCGGTGACAACGGGCCTTCTGGCGAGTTCCCCGGCGTATGCAGTCGAGGTGGAATCCGGGACGTTCGATGTCGTCAGCGAAGTCGGGGACCCCGTCGGCGGCGGTTACTCCTACTCGTACACCGACGGCGAAGGTTCGGCCGACGCCATGTACGCCGGCTGGGACAACGACGGAAACCAGATCACCGTCATCGTCCAAGACGGCGCCAGCGGCGATCGGTGGAGTGTCGTCATGGGGGCGGAGTACGGGAAGCAGTTGGCCCCGGGAACATACACCGGCGCCGCCGATACACCGACGCTCGGTGCGCCGAAGCTCTCCGTCAGCGGCACGTTCTACGGCTGTGAGTCCGAGGGATCCTTCACCATCGACCGCATGGTCCTCGGACCGCGCGGCTATGTGGAGGCTCTGGACGCGAGCTTCGAGCAGAACTGCGCGGGCACTGACCCCGGGCTCACCGGCCAGGTCCACCTCACCAACCCACCGCCGCCCGCGGAGCTGACGCTGGGCGTCGACATCGCCGCCTCCGGCACGGTCGGAGCTAGCGGGAAACCCGCCGTGCACGGCACCGTGACCTGCACCGAACCGGTCAACGTGCTGGTGAACGGCAGCATCGACCAAGTCGTGGCCAAGGGTGGCCTTGCGACTGCCTCGTACTACACGCGGGTGGACTGCACACCGGGCACGCCTGCCGCCTGGGCGGCGGACGGGACCATCGCCGGCGGCGTCCCCTTCGAAAAGGGTGATGCCACGGTCGAGTTCAAGGCACAGGCAACTGATCCGGTGTACGAGCACACAGTCGTCACCGACCTCGGGACGGCCAACGTGTCCCTCCGCAAGAGCTGAACCGGCTGCCGCACTTCACCGCCTCTATCTACCTTTGGAGCTTTCTTGAGATTCCGCGCACACAAGAGCGCCTACACGCGCATCACCACCGGCCTCGCTGCGGCGCTGGCTTTTACGGCTGTTGCGTCGGGCCTGCTGGGCGGCGGCACTGCACAGGCATATGACGTCGAGTCCGGAACCTTCGCCTTCAGCGGGGATGCCGGCGAGTACATCAGCGCCGGACAGTCGTACTCCTACACCGATGGCGAAGGCTCCCAGGACGGAATGACCGTCCAGGGCTACACCACCAGCGACGGTGTCGGAACCGGCGTCGGCGTGTTTGTCGACAGTGCCAACGGCGACACGTGGTCCTTGCACCTCGAGGCACCGTGGGGCCCGTCCCAGCCGCTGGTGCCCGGCACCTACACCGGCGCCAAGGCCAATCCGGCCCCGGGCGAGCCCCGGATCGAGCTCAGAGGCAACGGCCGGGACTGTCTTGCCGAGGGCTCCTTCACCATCCGCTCCGTGGAGTTCGCGACCCACGGTTATGTGAAGGCTCTCGACGCTTCCTTCGAGCAACATTGCCCGGGAGCCACAGAATCGGTGCGCGGCGAAGTTCGCCTGAACAGTCTGGAGCCGCCCGCCGAGACCGTGGTTGGGCTGCAGGTCGCCGCCGACGGCATCGCCGACAAGGGCACTGGGAAGGCTGTCGTCCACGGCACGGTTACATGCAATTCGCCTGTCACGGTCGAGTCGTACGGCACAGTGAGCCAGACCGTCGACGGCTCCACGGTCCGCGGCTCGTACAGCACGAAGGTGGCATGTGTGCCGGGCGAACCCACGCCGTGGACTGCGCAGGCCACGCCCACGGGCAACGTACCGTTCCAGCGCGGCGAGGCCACCGTGATTGCCCGCACCACCGGCACGGACCCGTTCTACGGCCACACGATCACGGCTGACTACAGCGGCTTGCTCCAACTCAACAGGAAGTGACGGCTGCGCTCCCCTTGGATCAGTGCAAGGCGTATCGGGTGGGGTTGCAGTACAGCAGCGGAGTACCGCAACCCCAGCAACCGCCCACGTCCGCTACCGTCTCTCCGGGGCCTCGTAGTGGCCGGTATGGCCGTCGCTGACCGTTCTGGCTAGAGCTACGGATCAGAAGGCGGCCGTGCCCCAGCAGTGCCCGGTCGGGCGGGGAACTCCGGCCGTTCCGCAGACCTCGTGCAGGATGAGCGCGTGACGCACCTTTCGGCAGACGAACGAGCCGCTCTCGAGCACGAGAACGAAATTCTGCGTTCGGCCCTTGCGCACCTGCCACCTTGGGTACCTCTTGCCTGCTAGGCGCCAGGAGACAGGGGCTCGTGGCGGTGCCAGATGAGGTAACGGTCCTCGCGGCGCAGCTCGGCCGAGCCCCATTCGATACGCATCACTCCTTGGCTCATGGAGCACGCGTAGGCGACCAGGACGAGGCGCACGTCCTCTGGCAGGAGGTTGAGGTCGGGGTGCGTCTCAGGCTCGTCGAACTCATCGAAGTCCAAGTCGAAGGTCTGTTGCATGGGTTCCGGGCCGTGCCGACGAAACAGATCCGCACGGAAGCCGGTGGTGCGGCGTAGACGCGCGGCCGTGACGGGGACGTCCTTCTTCGCGTAGCAATACGGATAGATCAGTTGGTCGCGAACGATCACCAGCGTTCGGCTCTGTAAGCGCACCGGAGTGGCATCCGAGAGCGAGGCCAGGCTGACAGCCAGCTCCTCATACTGGGCGGCGTAGAGCCCGTGCCCATATGCCTCCAGAGTCTGGGTGTGCACTCCCTCGTGGCCACTGCGCGCCCTGGCGTGTGCCCGGACCAAGCTGGCCGGGATCAGGTCGGCCAACTGGCCGGCCGTGTCGCCGAAGGTCTCCCGCGCCCACCGTGTCACTGTCCCCATGACCTATCGCCCCTCCCCCCTTGTGGCACCTGAGTGCCGATCAGCGTTCAACGAAACCGTGCTGTGTAGGGGTGAGCACCGCAAGAGGGCATCCGGCGCGCAACAGGGCGCATGGCTCCCCGCAGAGGATTCGACGCCATGAGCCGGGTGCACGGCCTAGTTGTGGACGGCTCCACGTCATTGGACCCGCGCCAGACCTCTGACCTGCGGAGGCGCGAGAGACACACGGGCCCTCGGGAGCCGTGTGCACCAAGCGCCATCATGGTTGCCATGAACTCCGAAGCCAGCAGTGCCCCGGTGGAAAGTACCCGTGTCACGTCCGTGGTCGATGGCACAGCATTGGTTTTTACATGGCAGGCGGACGCGCGGATCGAGGTGCGGGACCTCGGAGGTGAGGTCGTCATAGAGGCGAATGCCGCCGGCCTCAGGACGCTCGCTGGGCACCTGCTCGTGCTTGCCGGGGGCGGCGTACCCGATGGGAGCCACCTGCACCTCGAAGACAGCAATGGCCTGGAGGACGGATCCGTCAGCTTGGTTCTGGAGCGATGCGACGAGTGAGATCGCCAGGCGCGGGGCCTGCTGGTCCGGTTTGAACTTGCAGAAGCAGCAGGTCGTTTCGGCAACTCAATGGGGGCCTTGGCGGGCTTGGTTGGATGCAAGCAGAGAAGTCCCGGACTCGGTCCGGGGCTTCTCTGCCGTTGGATGTGCGCTACTGCTGACCGAAGGCCGCCGCCGGTAGCCGAGGACCCTGGTCCCCTCCCTCGGAAGCGGCGGGATCCGGTATCGACAGGCGGTGACCGCGGCTTGTCGCTACACGGAGCGCGTCCCGCAGGGCTCCGGTCATGTCTGTCGCCAGGAGCCTCGGCTCTTCCGGCTCCGCTTCCTTGTCGCCGAGTACTTCTGACGTGTGCTCCAGAAGTTCGGCCGCCATGCCGAGCTGTACCGCTTCGGTGTTGTCAGCCAGGCGAGACAGGTGGCCGCTGCCAGGCCCGGGTGGTACGCACGAATCCGGGATCTCCGGCGACCGGGGGACGATAGCTCTCGACAGCGGTCGCTTTGTGACGTGGGTGGGCCGGCCGGCAGAAGATTAACGGCTCCACCCTGAAATCGTCTTGGGGTT
The DNA here is from genome assembly GCF_055602785.1 of Streptomyces sp. NPDC037301. NCBI lineage: Bacteria > Bacillati > Actinomycetota > Actinomycetes > Kitasatosporales > Streptomycetaceae > Streptomyces > Streptomyces sp. NPDC037301. The sequence goes on along the minus strand of NZ_JBVJWD010000001.1, from coordinate 221,807 downwards.
CCATGGACTGTGTCTGGTGAAGCCCGTCAACAACGACGACTGGTACATGGGCAGTCTGAACGACGATGGCAGTGTCGACTGCTGGAGCGCCTACGCTGATCTCCTCGAGGCGCTTCGCGGTCTGCAGTCCCGCAGGCATCCGCTACAGGTCCACACGGCAATGCCCACCTCAGTGACCGTCTCATTCAGCTACGTTCAGCGCGTGCACGTTGGTGATCCGGCCGCCCTCGCGGACGTTCCGAGTCAGTGCGTCGACCCGGACGAACGCATAGGGCCGGCGTCCAGTGGCCGGTCGCGGAAGGCGGCTACCTGCCCTGGTTCGCGGACGCCAGGATCGCGTTCCAGGGGGGGCTCTCGATCCGCCGGGCCCAGACGCGGTTCGTCCAATGGCCATACATCAGAGCCGTAGAGCAGCTTCACGCCTGCTTTTCGCAGCATCTCGATGTGTCCGTCCCACGCAGGGTGCCGTGCATGCGCTGCGTTGACCCGAGGGAACACCACTACCGAAACGTCGATGGTGCCCAGCGCTTCGCTCACCTGCGTCAGAGCTTGGTTGTCGGCGATACCCGTCGCGAGCTTGGCGACGTAGTTCGCACTTGCTGGGGCGACGACATAGCAGTCGGCAACCGGGTGCGGGCGTGGCTCAGCCGGCAGGCGAGGCGTATCCCGTACCGGCAATCCGGTCAGTGCCTCCAGACGTTCGAGCTCACCGCTTGCCCTCAGCCATCGGCCGGCGTTCGGTGTCAGGGTCACGGCTACCTGCCAGCCGAGGTCCATGGCCGGCTCGACCAGTCCGGTCCGCAGCGTCTCAATTCCATCGGCCGCCGTGCCCACGACTCCCAGCACTCCAAGACCGCCAACGCTCACCGTTCCACCGCCCCGTATCGGTCCGCCCCAGGGCCAGCAGTACAGCAGAGAAATACAGCGACCACACCAACTACCAGCAACCGTTGCTCGTTCCTGCAGCCCGTGTCGCCAGGCCGACAGACCTCGGAATCACAGTTGTACGTGATCACGCTGAGTGCGATTGTGCCGGGTGACAGCCGTTGAGAACGGAAATGTCCCGGCAATGTGCCCATGGCCGCAGGCAGTTGACGGGCGATGTGCCGGGGGTTGGGCGTCAGTGAGCCAGGAGCGTGCTGGCGAGGATGACGTAGGTGGTGGTGCCGCAGAGGATGCTGAGCAGGGCGTTGCGGCGCCACAGGTGCAGGCCGACGGTGACAGCCAGGGCCGCCAGGGGAGCAAGGGCCCGAGCCTCGGTCACGGGCAGGTCGCGCAGGCAGTAGGCGAGCAGGATCACCATGACGCCTACGGGCATGCGGGTGCTGAGGTACTGGACGGTCTTGCTCGCACGCAGTGGTGTGGATGTCTTCCAGGTGCTTGGCCCCGACGGCACCCCGGACTGCAACACCGTAGAGCCCGTCTTGGCGACCGGACCGTCAACGCGGCCCAGGACGCCACGTTCACCGCCGTCGCGTCCGGTGACCCCACCTCGACCGTGCAATAGCAGCGTCAAAGCCGAAGAGGGTGCCGCGTGGGCCGACATCCCCGGCGCCACCTCCACCATCTACACCCTGGCCGACGCCACCTGCGACAGCGGCAGCCGGTTCCGCGCAGAGTTCACCAACACCGCGGGCACCGCCACCACGAACCCCGCCACCCTCACCGTCCGGTGTGCCCCGCGCCATCCCGGACACCCATGCCACCCCTACTGGTGGCCACCAATCCACCAGCAATGCCACCGGCCGGCCCAGGTCTGTCAGGTCCGGCCAAGGGGCTCCGGTAGCACCGCCAAGCAGCCCGCACGGGGTGGTGTGCTTGCCAGTCCTGCCCCGGAGGTTTTAGGACGCGACCGACCTCGCCCGTTCTGACCGACCGTGGTCGACGTGAGAGGTCCTGGTGCGGCCGAGCCCCGTGTACGGTGCCGAGGCACGAGCGCTGGCGGTGAGCGCCATAGGCGTACTCGTTCGACCCTGGACGCACGAAAACATCCCCTTCCGCCCAAAGGCGGAAGGGAATGCGGTGTTCAGCGCCGGTGCTGCCCGGTCTCGTGCGGCTGGTCAAGCGGAGCGGGCACGCGGCGCAACGGGAAGACCCCCACACGCGTACGGCGGGTCAAGCCGTTGTGACAGTTCAATTGTTGACCGATATTTCGTTACGGGACGACGAGTGAGAACGCCAGGTCTTCCCACTTGTTCGGCATTCCCGTGATTACGTGAATAGTGTCCTTCCGGCCCCCGCACTCGGGGTGCGGCCAGAATGAGATTCGAATTCCGTACTCGAAGGATGTGTACTGGAGGGTGGCCACCGGGGTGAGCTTGGTGAGGTCCAGGTCCTTGTCCGCCAGCTCGACGCAGTAACGTCCGGTGGCCGGCTTCGTGACGTTCGCGATTCCCTTGGCCCTGTTGATGCTGCCATCGGAGTTGATCACCGCAGCGGCCTGCGCATACGGAGCCGTCACCTTGGTGGGGGTCGGTGCGGCGGCCGACGCCGTGCCCGCCCACGTAACACCTGCCACGAGACTCACGGCGGCGCTCGACCATACAGCCGTGCGAACCTTCTTGTTCTTGAGCAAGAGTGTCCTCTTTTCGTGAACCTTCCTGAAGTCTTCGAGGAAGGTGTGAAGCGGGGGAATCATTGCAAGGAATGTGAGTTCCTTGTGGTGCAGAAAGGGTTATGCCGGTGTTGTTGGTGAGAGTTTTCACTCTTGCATTGGGGATTATCGATACGTGTTTTCGAAGGGCATACGACTGCATGCAGCGGGACTCGGCCGTCGCCGTCGCGTCCCAGGAGTGAGGCGGGGTACGGCCCAGCCGGCGATGGTGGTGGGAGGACACGCAGTGTGAATCTGCGTTTGGGCCGCCCGTCCTGACGGACAGTGAGGCTTCAACTCGCCCCCGCAGGCATGGCGCACCCCCGACGATCGTCAGGGGTTGGCACCTGCCATTCGGCCCGGGTCTGCCGCTCCCTGGGCTTCTAGGTTCACTTCCCATGAAGCGAGAAACCGGAAGAAACAGGACCCGGAACGGACGGCCGTTGGCCGCCTGTGTCGTTCTGGGGGCGGGCGCGGCCGTCGTCGCGGGGCTTGCCCCGGGCGGATTGGGCAGGGCCGGAGCCGCGGAGGTGACGGGCGGCGCGTCCGCGTCCGCGTACCGTTCGGTGACCGGGGCGGTGGCTGACGGCCCCTCATGGACGGGGCCGGTGCTGGAGGTGGCGACCGAGGGCACCCTGGTGGCACTCGGGCTGCTGTTGGTGTGGGCCTGGTGGGGTGCCGTACGGCGTGGGGACACCCGGCTGTCCACCGGTACCGTGCTCACCGGCATCGGCACCGTACTGGCCTATGCGGTCAGCGAGGCCGTGAAGCAGGTGGTGGACGAGGCGCGCCCCTGCCGGGTTCTGCACAGCGGCGCGGAGGCCGTCGCCGAGTGCCCACCCCCCGGCGACTGGTCCTTCCCGAGCAACCACGCCACCCTGGCCGCAGGCCTCGCGGTGGGCCTGGCCATGCTGCGGCCGCGCCTCGCCGCCGTCACCCTGCCGCTGGCCGGCGCGGCGGCGCTGCTGCGGGTCCTGGTGGGGGTGCACTACCCGCACGACGTGCTGGCCGGTGCGGTCCTCGGCGGCTCGGTGACGGCGGCCGCGCTGCTCGCCTTCCTGCCGCTCGCCCGGACCGCGGCGTCAGCGCTCGGCAGGCGGTTCGGCAGGCGCGACGATCCCGGCCTCGTGGGCGACGACCGCCGCGGCGGCACGGTTGTCCACACCCAGCCGGGCCAGGATGGAGCTCACATGGGCCTTGACCGTCCCTTCCACCACATGGAGCCGCCGGGCGATCTGTCCGTTGGACAGCCCGCTGCCGAGGAAGGCCAGCACGTCGCGTTCCCGGCCGGTCAGCGCACGGACCCGTTCCCGGGCGGCGGTGCGGCGGCCGGCCAGAGCGCCCGCGCCCGTCGCCGAGAGATGGGCGACGACCCGCGCCGCGACCTTCGGTGACAGATAGGCGGCGCCGTCGGCCACCGCGCGGACCCCCGCGATGAGTTCCTCGGGCTCGCCCGACTTGATCAGGAAGCCCGCGGCGCCGCCTCCGAGCGCCTGGAGGATGTAGTCGTCCTCACCGAAGGTCGTGAGCATCACGACCCCCGTCCCGGGCACGGTGCGCCGGATCTCGGCCGCCGCCTCGATGCCGTTCATCCCGGGCATCCGGACGTCGAGCACGGCGACGGCCGGGCGATGGCGGCGGACCAGCTCCACGGCGTCGTGCCCGTCGGCGGCCTCCGCGACGACGTCGATTTCCGGATCGGTGGACAGAACGGAGCCCACACCCTTGCGGATCATCGGCTCGTCGTCGGCGATCAGCACCCGGATCACCGGCCGCTCACCGTCCCTTCCCTGCGCGGCGCACTCATGGGGTCAGGGCCTCCTTGGACATCAGCCTGCTGTTGCGGAAGCAGAGCCGGTAGGCGTCCCCGGACCGGTCGTCGAAGCGGTCCGCCGTCATCGCGTAGTACTCGCACGTGGTGCCTTCTTTCTTCGGTTCCCCGGCCACCGGCCGCTGGGTGGTCTGGCGCTCGGGCAGCAGCCGTTGCACCGTGCCCCGATCCTGTCCCACCCGCAGCCGGGCGTAGTCGCCCGGGTCCAGCACGGACTGCCGGGCCGAGCGGATGTCCCAGCCCATGAGGGCGGCACTCAGCAGCGCCCACGCCACCAGGGGCAGCACGGCCGCGGTGGCCAGAGCGCGGCGGGCACGGCTGCGGGCGTGCCGGTGTTCCGGGGGCAGTGCCGGGGCCGCCGCCCGGGGTGCCGCGGCCGGTCGGCGGGCGGGCGGGGTGTGCGGTATCCGCGCGGTGACCGCGAAGCCGCCCTCGTACGGACCGTGCTCGAACGTGCCGCCCGCCAGCCGCACCCGTTCGTCGAGCCCGATCAGTCCTCGCCCCGTGCCCGGTACGCCCTCCGGGCCGCCCCGCGCGGGCGAGGGTCCGTTCTGTACCCGGACCGTCGTCTCCTCGGCGGTGTGCGTCACCTCCACGCTCACCTGTGCGTGCGGCGCGTGCTTGGCCGCATTGGTCAGGGACTCCTGGACGACCCGGTGGGCGGCCCGTGCGGCCGGTGGTGACACCACGTCGGCGTCGCCGTCGATCCGCAGAGCGACCGCGAGGCCGGCGGCTGCGGCCTCCTCGACCAGCCGGGGAATGCCGGGCCCGGGCGGCCGCGGCGGCTCGTCGTCCGCCTCCTCGCGCAGGATGCCGATCACCTCGCCGAGCCGCTCCACCGACGCGGCCGCCCGGGCCCGGATCTCCCCGGCCGCGGTCCGCTGGGCCTCGTCGAGACCCGGGGCGAGCTTGAGGGCGCCCGCCGACAGGGCGATGAGACTGAGGTCGTGCCCGAGGACGTCGTGCATGTCCTGGGCGATCCGGGCCCGCTCCCGGGAACGCGCCTGTTCGGCGACGAGCTGCTGTTCGCGCTCCAGCCGGCCGGCCCGCTCCCAGCCCGCCCGGACGAGTTCCTGGTACTGGCGCCAGAAGCGCCCGGCGAACCAGGGCAGCATCGCGGCCACCGCCACCACGGCGACGAACCGCCCCGCCATCAGCAGCCACGAGGGCACCAGGGCCACCGCCACGACGCCGCCCGCGACGACCGCGACGAGCACGAGGACGGTGGGTCCGGTCCTTCCCGGCTCCCGGCCGGCGAAGAAGGCCGCCACGGCCGCGAGCAGGGCCCACCACGAACTGACGGCGCTCAGCCCGACACAGACCGCCGCGACAACGGTCAGAAGGTTCCCCGGTTCGACGGCCCGCACCGCTGATCATCGCTCTGTACACCCGTACGACGGTACGCAGCCGAGGGGCGTCCCGGCACTGCCGGAAGTCAAGCCTGCCGGTGCCCTGCCCCTGTCACCCCGTTGTCATTCCGTGTGCTGTGCCCCGGCGTCGACAGCGCAGACTGGACCGGCTCGCCGGAGATCCTGTCGGGCCCGACCCGGCGGGAGCGGTGGTTCTGACGGGCCATGAGCTCGTGGACCGTACCGACCGTCGCCGTCGCGTCGACCGGTGTGCTCGTGTGCTCCATGAGCAGGACGGCCGGCTCGGCTTGCAGCCACGGGCGGGACGCCTCTCAAACGTGGAGGCGGCGTCCCCCCGGGCGGCCTGCCCGGTCGGATCAGGCGTTGGGACGCTTGCCGTGATTGGCGTTCTTCTTCTTGCGGGCGCGTCGCTTGTTTCCTCGCTTGGCCATGCTGCACATCTCCCTCAGTCAGGACATTTCGGGCCTTTGTCAGTCTAGGTTCGACCCGGTGCAGCCGCATCAGAGGTGCCCCGCAGCCGGGCGCGCAGCGCCTGCGTGAACCACGTGAATGCCGGTGCCGGGTCGTCCGGGGGAGGCCAGGCGTTGATCACTGCGAGCAGCTCCAGGTACCGCCGTCGGCGAGGGTCGTTCGCGGTCTCCAGCAGGGCCGACAGCCGGTGGCGGAGAGCGAGGTCGTCGGGGTGGCCGATGTCGTGTGCGTACTCGGTCATGACCGATTCGACGATCGGATCTGCCCGTGGCGAGGTCGGGGTGACGCCGGCCGTCAGAGCCGGGGCGACGTGGGCGCGGACCGTTGCTCCGAGGTCGCGGCGCAGGCTGGTCGTATCGCCCCGGGCGCGCTCGGCCGCGTGGTGCTCAGCCATGCTGCGTATCACGGCGCGGAAATCAGGGTCCTGGGACAGCTCGGCCAACTCGACCCACGCCTCCACCTGTTCGGTGTCGGGGGAGCCGGGCAGCTCCGGGGTCATCGAGCGCATGATTCCGGTGACCCCGGGGGCGGTGTCCAGGCCGCCGAATGTGGCGTTGAGGAAATCGCCGATCAGGCGTCGGCGTTCGACCTCCGAGAGCTTGGCCAGTTTGTGCATGAGATCCATTTCCTCAGGCGTGGACCCGCGCCTGGCCACCGTCGTCAGCACTGCTTGCCGCGTGCGCAGAGTGCGGATCTGCACCGCCAGGGCCTCGGCGTGCGCTGCGGCTACCTCGGCGAGCGAGAGCTCCCGGTCCACGACCTTCCGGATCGTGGGAAGGTCCAGTCCCAGGTCGCGCAGCGTACGCACCAGGTCGAGGCGTCCGACGGCGTCGATGCCGTAGCGGCGGTAGCCGGCCGGGCTGCGGTCGGCCGGCGGCACGATCCCGCGGTCGGAGTAGAACCGGATGGTCTTGACCGTCAGCCCGGTCCGCCTGGCCAGATCACCGATCGAGTAGAGCGCGTCGCCGTCCATGCCCCCACTTTCACGCCTCCCCCCACGGGAGACTCAAGCCCCGGCCACGTCGTAACGTGTCTCCTTCGCATCCGCACCATCCGCACCATCCCATGGGGGGAATCCATGTCGTACGGCTACCCGCCACCGCCTCAGCCCGATCAACAGCCCTTGCCGTACCAGCAGTGGCCGCAGCCGGGCCCGGGAGCGGGTGGCTTTCCGCAGCCGCCGAAGAAGTCCCGTACCGGGCTGATCGTCACGCTGTCCGTGGTGGGTGGGGTGGCTGTCCTGCTGGCCCTCGGCGTGCTGATCGCCACCTCGGTCGGCAGCAACTCGTCGTCGAGCAAGTCGAGTCCGCCGTCGGTGGAGGCCACGGAGGGCGGTGCTCCTCTGGAGGGCGGTGCGTCCGACGCGCCCATCGAGCCGCCTGCTGCGGAGGACACGGCGGCCGAGGACGATGTGAGGATCACCAGTTGTGAGCTGGACTCGGTGACGCAGTGGCCTGCGGCGGATGTGGAGATCGTGAACCACTCCGGGGCACGGGCGTCCTACATCGTGAACGTGGAGTTCGTGGACGGGGACGGTACGCGCCACGGCGAGGGTCTGGCGTCGTCGTCCAACCTGGATGCCGGGCAGAAGTCCGTGGGGAAGGCCCAGGGGCTGGGGAAATTCACGGGCAAGCTCACGTGCAAGGTCGCGAAGGTGTCGCGGTTCCCGACGTCCTAGCCCCAGCCGGTCATCCCCTCCGGCCGCTCAGCTCCGACTGTTCACGGACCGGGTTTTCGCTTGACGCACGGCTGCCCGACTTCGCGGCTGTGCTCCAGGGGCGTCACCCGTATGGGCGCGTCCGGGTGGTTGCCCGGGAAGGCGCCGCGCAGGGTCGGTTCTGTCATGCCAGTCCCGCCCCGGCCAAGGAGTTTCCATGGCACACACAGCGTCCGCGCATGGCCCGGCCCGTTCCACCGAACCCGGGGGCATCAACCCCTGGGCGGCCGGTGGGATCACGTTCGCCGGCGTGCTGCTTCTCGTCGACGGCGTCCTCGGAGTGATCAAGGGCATCACCGGTCTCGCCGCGGACGAGGTCTACAGGCGTGTCAGGAACTACACGTTCAAGTTCGATGTGAGCGCATGGGGATGGATCCACCTCGTCCTCGGCATCGTGCTCGTGTGTGTCGGCTGGGGCATCCTCAAGGGCGCCACCTGGGCCCGTGCCACGGGTGTGGTGCTTGCCGCCATCAACCTGATCGTCAACTTCGTCTGGCTGCCGTACCAGCCGGTCTGGGCGATCGTCTCCATCGCCATCGACGCATTCGTCATCTGGGCCCTGTGCACGGAGGGCTCGAAGGCGGTCATCTGAGCCGCCACGGTGTACGGGCCCGACTCGGCCTTCCCGGGCGGAGGCTGACCCATGCCGGCCCTTGCCATGAGCGGGTGCAGTGAGTGAAAGGACTGCGGTGTCGAAGGAGAACACGGAAGAGCTCGTCGCTCTTGCCGCCGAGGCGTATGTCTACGGCTGTCCGCTGGTCCATGGCCTGTCGGCAGTCGAGGACTTCATGCACACGGGCTTCGGTCCGCTACCCCCCACCCCCTTCAACCACTTCGCGCACTCCGTTCAACTGGATCTCCCTTACACGCACTTCGTGTCCGTCGACAACGACACCGTCCACTCGATCGCGCACCTCGACCTCTCCGGCGGTCCGGTCGTGCTCCATGTACCCGACACGGGCGGCGCGTACTACGTGTTGCAGTTCGTGGACACCTGGACCAACAACTTCGCGTACGTCGGCCGCCGTGCCACCGGTACGGGGGCCGGGGACTGGCTCGTCGTACCGCCGGGCTGGTCGGGCAGCGTGCCCGACGGGGTGCGCGGCGTGATCGACGCACCGACCTCCGTTGTCTCCGTCATCGGCCGCAACGCCTGCAACGGCCCGGACGACCTGGGGCGGGTGCGCGCCCTTCAGGCACAGTTCGCCCTCACACATCTCGAACCGGGTACTCATCGCACGGGACTGCCCGCGCCCGACCCCGACGTACCGGAGCCGCTGAGGTTCTTCGAGCAGCTCAGGGTCTGGATGGCAGACTTTCCGCCGTCCGCGGCCGACCAGGCGTACCAGGACCGGTTCCAGCCGCTGGAGCTGCTGGAGGAGGGGCCCTCGCCGTACGTGTCCGCCGACCCGGCCCTCGTACACGCGCTGGCCGAGGGCCTCGCGCGGGGCAGGGCGCGGGTGGAGGAGGCGAGCCGGCCCGCGGCGGCGCGCGAGGGCTGGGAGATGGATCCGCATCTCTTCGACTACAACCTCGACTGGCACGGCGTCGGGGCCATCGACTCCCCGGAGTGGCGGATCACGGACCGCGAGGCCTCCTATCCGGCCAGAGCGGTGGCGGCACGGACCGCGCTGTGGGGTAGCCACGGGTACGAGGCGGTGTACGCCCACACCTTCCGCGACGCCGACGGCGAGCAGCTGAACGGTGCTCACTCCTATGTGCTGCGCTTCGAGCGGCAGCCGCCGGTCGAAGCGTTCTGGTCCGTGACCATGTACGGGCTGTCGGACCACCGCCTCGTCGAGAACCCGGCCGCGCGGTACTCGATCGGTGACCGTACGCCTGGTCTCGTATACGGCGAGGACGGTTCGCTCACGATCCGCATCCAGAGGGAGCGTCCGGCCGACCCGGATGCGGCGGCGAACTGGCTCCCCGCGCCCGACGGGGACTTCCGGCCCGTGCTCGGGCTCTATGTGCCGGGGCCGGAGATCCTCGACGGTACATACGAGATCCCCGCCGTCGAACGGAGCGGTGAGCGGTGAGGTGAGCGGGACCGGGAGTGGCGAAGCGATGCGTGGCTGATGCCGTCGGCAGATGCTCGCCCCTGCCCGCCCGTTGTCGCAGACGCTCGCCCCCGCCCGCCCGTTGTCAGTGGCTCGGGTCACACTGGACACATGTGCCGCAGTATCAAGACCCTTCGCCCGCCCGCCCTCCCCGAAGAGGCCACCGAGGAGGAGATCCGGGCCGCCGCCCTGCAGTTCGTACGCAAGGTGTCCGGCTTCCGGGCTCCGGCCGCGCACAATCAGGAGGTGTTCGACCGGGCCGTCGACGAGATCGCCCGGGCGACCGCCAGGCTCATGGACGGTCTGGAGATACGGGGCGCCGTCAGGACGTCGTAGTGGCCGTCGCGGTCGATGCCTGGGCGGCCGCTTCCGCTGCAGGGCGACGCATGACGTACGCGGCCAGGGCGCCAGCCACGAACAGGGCGAGGACCGAAACGGCTGTGCCCACCCAGGTCGCGCCGAGCCACTGGGCGCCGAAGTAGCCGAGACTCACGCTGTAACCGGCCCAGGCCACGCCCGCCAGCGCCGACCAGGGCAGGAATTCCTTCACCTTGCGATGTGCGGCGCCCGCACCCAGGGAGACGACCGAGCGGCCGGCCGGGGCGAAGCGGGCAATGACGACGAGGATGCCGCCGCCCCGGGCCAGGGCGGCGCCGAGGCGTTCCTGCGCGGAGGTGAGGCGGCGGGAGCGGGCGATGGCCCGGTCCAGGCGCTCGCCACCGCGCCAGGCCAGCCGGTACGCGACGAGGTCGCCGAGCACCGAGGCGGTGGCTGCGCACAGGATCAGGGCGAGGAGGGAGGGGGCCTCGGGCACCTGCTCGGCGGCGTGCGTCGCGGAGGCCGCGCCTGCGACGGTCGTCGAACCGGCGGTGGCTGCCGTGGCAGCGGCGATGACCAGGACTCCGCTGGGCAGCACGGGCAGAAAGACGTCCAGGAGCACTGAGACGGCGACCACGGCGTAGATCCATGGGCTGCCGGTCAGCGCACCCACACTCTCAAGCACCTACTACTCCCCGATCCGGAACAACGCCGCGACGTCGCAGGGGAGCGGCAGGAGCGGCAGGGCCAGCTGTACAGCGTACGCCTGACGCTCATCCGGTGATCTACAAATACGGACGATGTTGGAAAGCTCACGCACACCCAGAAATGGGAAGCCCATTCCGGGTGTACGTGAGGAACGGCCCGCGAGCGGAAGGGGCGGCCCCGTACGGATCGGGCCGTGACGGCCGTCAGCAGGGCCGCCACTGTGGCCGTCAGACCGTTACGGCCGGTACCTGCTCGCGTGCACGGTCCTGGCCGTCGCTCTCCGCGCCGCCCCGACTGAACAGCCGGTCCAGGGCCAGCGCGCCGGGGCCGGTGAAGACCAGCAGGAGGAACACCCAGCAGAAGACGGCCGAGGGCTCGCCGCCGTTCTGCAGCGGGAAGAGCGCCTCGGGCTGGTGGACCTTGAAGTACGCGTACGCCATGGAGCCGGAGGAGATCAGGGCGGCGATGCGGGTGCCCAGGCCGAGCGCCACCAGGCTGCCGCCGACGAGCTGGATGACCGCCGCGTACCAGCCGGGCCAGGTTCCGGCCGGTATGGAACCGCCGCCCGTCGCGCCGCCGAGGACGCCGAAGAGTGAGGCGGCGCCGTGGCAGGCGAAGAGCAGGCCTACAACGATCCGGAACAGGCCGAGGGCGTAGGGCTGAGCCTGGTTCAGACGTGTGTGCATGGAGGGAAGGGCTCCTTCGGTCTGGTGGGGACGTGAACCGATTGAGTGCCCAAGATTAGGGAAACCTCACCAATGCTTGCAAGTTCAACATTAAGTTGAGTGGCTGAAAGTCGTCCCATAGTTGTCGGTCAGGGGGCGGTCCAGCACCGTCTCCAGCTGCGCACCTTTCTTCGTTGCCTTGGCCTGAACCAATGTCGGCGCAGCTTTCCGGCCATGCAGGGTGAGTGTCATGAGCTGATTGCCGAACCGCGGTCCGCCGGTCTTGCGCCGGTGGACCGGAGGTGTGCCCGTCCGCCCGTGCCGCGCCGGCAGCCGGCCGGGCCGCCTCCCCGCCCGGCTCCAGCCGAAGCGGAAGCCGGCCCTGAGTGGGCCGGGGATCGAGTTGTGCACAGGGGAGCAGGTCAGCTGAGGGATGCGTGCCTCGGGGGCGCCGCCGGGCATCCCGGCCGACGCGGGCTCCGCGATGTACGCGTGGTGCACATCGCCCGACAGCACGCATACCGACGCCGGGGCGTCCGGCCCCCGACCCGCCTGCCGGATCAGCTCGGTCAGCTTCCGGAAGGAGTCGGGGAAGGCCGCCCAATGTTCCAGGTCGGAGCGTTGGCGAAGCTTCTCGCCGAAGCGCGCCCAGTGCCCCTCGGGCCCGCCGCGCTCGCCACGGCACAGCGCGGCGTTCCACTGCCCCGCGTCGTGGACAAGTGGCGGCAGGAGCCACGGCAGCGAAGTGCCGATCAGGAGACGGTCGTACGAACCGGGGTCGGCAAGGGCTTCCTCGCGCACTCAGCGCGCCTCGTCGGTGTCGAGCATCGACCGCCGCTGCTCGTCGAGCTCGCGGGCCGCGCGGGTGTCCACCATCGGCAGCCGTACTCGGCCGAAAACATGCCGGTAGCTCCAGCGCGTACGGGTCGGTTCGGCGTCCGCCCCGGCGGCGAAGCGGTGTACGGGTACGGAGCCGTGCGGCGTGCACGGCTCCGTACGGTACGGAACAACGGGGGAGGGCGGGCCGGTTCCGCTCAGCGGCCCCCGGCTCCTCGGTGAGCGGTCGGACATGGTTGTCCGGCGCGGTCTTCGCCGTGTCGATCGGCAGCCGGTCAGCAGCCGTTCAGAACGGACTGCAGGGCGCTCTTCTCGGCCGAGTCGACGCTCAGGTTGTAGTAGTGCTTCACATGCACCCAGGCGCGCACGTACGTGCACCGGTACGCGGTGCGCGAGGGCAGCCAACTGGCCGGGTCCTGGTCACCCTTGGACTGGTTGACATTGTCGGTGACCGCGATCAGCTGCGGGCGCGTCAGGTCGTTGGCGTACGCCTGTCGTTGGGCGGTCGTCCAGCTGCTGGCGCCCGATCGCCAGGCCTCGGCGAGCGGGACCATGTGGTCGATGTCCAGATCGGATGCGGCGGTCCAGGTGGCGCCGTCGTACTCCGAGTACCAACTTCCGCTGACGGCAGCGCAGCTGGAGTCCTGCGTCACATTCGTGCCGTCCCGCTCGAGGACGACCTCACGGGTGTTGCAGGTGCCCGACTGGGTGATCCAGTGCGGGAACTTGTCACGGCTGTAGCCGGTCGACGAGCCCTCCGCGGAGACTGTCAGCTCGCTCAGATAGGTACGGGCGGTCGATGCCGAGACCGGGGTGGGCATGACCGCCTGGGCGGTGGGGGCGGTGAGCAGTCCGGTGGTTGCGGTGAGGGCGGCGGATGCGGCGACGACAGCGATGCGACGCGCGTAGACACCTGACATGCGAACTCCCTTGATGTGGGGGGACCTTGGACGGGCGACCCGTGGGGCCCGGCCATCGTGGCGGCGCCAGGTTTCCGTGGGGTGGGCGCCAGGTAACAGAGTGGCGACATGGGCACGTCACATCAAGAGTTCTGACGAACAGGGCCGGGGCATGGGGGCGTACGTCCGCATCTGCGCGGGCGCATGTACTGACGCACCGGCAACTCGGCGGTGCAGTGGGCCGATTCGCGCAGGTACTCCGAGCCTGGCCGGTCGTAGGGTTACGGCGTGCTGCTACAGGTCAACATCACGCTCGGGGTCGTCCTGGCCCTGCTGCTCGCGGCAGCGGCCTCCGTCGCGGCCCTGGCCTCGCTCGGCCGGTCGCGCGAGATCCTGCTGGCCGGGCTGCGGGCCGCGGTCCAACTCGCCGCGGTTTCCCTGCTCATCGGCTGGGTGGTCCATTCGCTGCCGCCGTTGCTCGCGTTCGTGGCGCTGATGTACGCCGTGGCGGTACGGACCGCGGGCCGCCGGATCACCCGCAATCGCACCTGGTGGTGGGCGGCTCTGCCGATCGGGGCGGGGGTCGCGCCGGTGGTCGCCCTGCTGCTGCTCACCGGACTCGTCCCGGTCCGGGGCATCGCGCTGATCCCGGTGACCGGCATCCTCATCGGTGGTGCGCTGACCGCGACCGTGCTCGGCGGGCGGCGGGCGCTGGACGAGTTGACGACCCGGCGCGGGGAGGTGGAGGCGGGTATGGCACTCGGGCTGCTCGACCGCGACGCGAGGCTGGAGATCGCCCGGCCCGCGGCGGCGGACGCGCTGCTGCCGGGGCTCGATCAGACGCGGACGGTGGGGCTCGTCACATTGCCGGGCGCCTTTGTGGGCATGCTGCTGGGCGGCGCCTCGCCGGTCCAGGCGGGGGCCGTACAGCTGTTCGTGCTGGTCGCGCTCATGGCCGTGCAGGCGGTGGCCGTCGCGACCGTGCTCGAACTGGTGGCACGGGGACGGCTGCACCGGGACTGAGGATCGTCGGAGGCCGGCTGTCGCGGACCGAGGCCCGCCGGGGGCCGGCTATCGGGCGCTGATGTGCAGCCGGATCGAACCGTCGGCCGCCGCTTCCACCCGGAGCTGAGTCAGGTCCTCGACGTGCGCGTCGGGCGAGAGCGCCGCGGCCCGCGGGCCGACGCCCACGACACGCATGCCCGCCGCCCGGCCGGCCGCGATGCCCGCCTCCGAGTCCTCGAACACGACACAGTCCGCCGGGGCGAAGCCCAGCTCGGCCGCTCCCTTGAGGAAGCCCTCGGGGTCCGGCTTGCTCGCGCCGACGCTCTCGGCGGTGACGCGGGTGACCGGCATCCGAAGGCCGGACGCGGTCATCCGGGTCCGGGCCAGCGCCTCGTCGGCCGAGGTGACCAGGGCGTGCGGCAGCCCGGCGATCGCGTCCATGAAGGCGGGCGCGCCGGCGATCGGGACGACACCGTCGGTGTCGGCGGTCTCCTCGGCGAGCATCACCCGGTTGTCCGCGTAGTTCTGCTCCATCGGACGGTCGGGGAGGAGCACCGCCATGGTGGCGTACCCCTGCCGCCCGTGAACCACCTTGAGCGCGGCCTCCGGGTCGAGCCCCTCCCGCAGTGCCCAGCGCCGCCAGCAGCGCTCCACGACGGCGTCGGAGTTCACGAGGGTGCCGTCCATGTCCAGGAGCAATGCCTTAAAAACACCAATGGTCTCTGACCTGGGCAAGGGGGCCATCCTCTACGTGCGGCGTATTTGTTTCACCACGATACAAAGAGGAGTGCTGCTCTGGCCAATCCAGAGACGTGCCGGAGTCCCGGCCGCACTCGCGGCCTGGACTCCGGTTGTCTTCATCGCTGACGCGATCGGCGTACCGCTCGCCGACCTCGTACAGGAATGAGCCCCGGCCGGCCGACGGGGGGCGGGGCGGTCATGAGTGCGCAGCTACTCGCGGTTGTCGTCGCGTCCCGTGGGCAGCGTCGTGTGGCCCTCGCTCCAGTGATTCACCCAGCCGCACAGCGGGCACGAGTAGCGGCCGTCGATGCCGTGCACCTCGTGGCCGCAGCGTCGACAGTTCGTGCGGGTAATCTCCATGCCCGTCGCGGCGGCGGTCTCAGGCGCAGGTTTGGGATGCCGGGTCATGTCCGGAGGCTACCCCCGACGGTGCTGGGGCAGGCGCCACACCGGACGACCAGCCACACTGATTCATGCAGTACCACCGACCGTCAGGCCCTTGCTGGGCACCTGCGCCACAGTTGGAGCAGTTCATGTGATCCTCCCGTCGTGTAGCCGCTGTTCCACCCGCAGTTTTGCGAGCAGAACCAGCGGCCGAGGTTGTCTTCGTACGTGAAGGCGCCGCAGTTGGGGCAGTTCACTTCTGGCCCTTCTTGGTCGGCGTCGCCACGGGTGGCACCTCTCCTTGTTCGGGGTCCGGCTTCCAAATCAAGGTGACCCCGTGCTCTTCACGGTGAGCCTCGGTGTCGTCCTCGATGGGAAAGGCGTGGCCTTTCGGGCAGCGGGTCATCGGCGGGCCTCTTGCCGCCAGGCGCGACCGAGCCGCACGGATGTCGGGCACGAGACTCCGGCCCGGCAGGTGGCGCAGACGACGGTGTGGCCAATCCAGGTGCGGTACGCGGCATCCGGCGCGGTGGCCGGCTTCGTGGGGGCGGTCATGCGCGGTTCTTCTTGCACTGGTCGCACTCACAGTCCGGGTACGCGGCGGACTGGTCCACGGTCTTGAGCGGAGTGACCTCGGCTTCCGGGCGGATGACGCGCGTTCTGCCGTACCGGTCGACCTCGTACACCTTGATCGTCATTGCCATGTCGGCTCCAGGCCGGTGGCTGGTGATGACATGGTGGGGGCACAGCAAGGCCCCGACTATCACGGCATGTTGATAGTCGGGGCCAAAGGCTGACTGTCGGTCAGGTGCCCAGCCAAGAGCCGTAAGACAGGAACGAATCGGGTAGTTGCCGCTTCGCGGCTTCCAGCCCGTCATACGTCTCGCGAACAGTCTGGTGATACCTCGCCTGCTGCGGCGCCGCCTTCCGCGCCTTCAGGAGATTCGCAAACCCGTTGTCCAGGTCGCCATCCCACATCTGCGCGCGGGCCAGCTCGGCGTAATGGTGACTGCGTCGCGAGGCCGGCCACTTCTTCGGCAAGGCCAAGGCGCGGCCGACCTGCGCGGCCTCGCCGTACTCGTCCAGCACCGACACCCGGTGTACGTCCACGTTCGTGGGGCCGAAGCTCAGCCAGTGAACCTCGGACGCGTCGCCAGTCCGGGCAGCGATTCGGCCAGCCTCGTTCAGGTGGCCGGTGGCCTCGTCCTTGCCCTGCGCGTGGGCGGCCATGACGGCCGCACCGAGATGGAGTTGCCCGGTGAGTACGTCGCGTTCGCGGCTGGGCTCGGCCTGGTCCAAGGTGTCGAGCCCCATGCGGATGAGCCGGTTTCCCGTGCGGTACTGCCCGGCCCGTAGATAGGTGAGCGCCCGCATGTACCGGTACATGCCGCCCACCACCGCATCAGAGCCGCGCTGCGCCGCCCACTCCATGCGGGACAGAGTGATCGTCGCCAGGTCGGGAAAGCCCAGCTTCGACGCGACGTCATACGCGGTGCGGTATCCGCTCGCGAGGAGCAGCCATGCTTCCGTGCTGTCTGCGGTGTGCGCTGCTGTGGTGACTTCCTGGATCAGGCCCGGCAGCCGGCTCGCTGTCTGCTTGATCTCTCCCGCCCGGACCGCAACGAGGAGCGCCTCCGCGTCGTCGCGTAGTAGCTGCTCTGGGCGGGGTGTGATGTCGGGGTCCGCGCCGAGGTCGTAGACGTCCAAGGCCTCGCGGATGGGCTGGATCAGCACATCGAGATCATCGGCGCGTAGCTCGGTGACGTACGGCTGACCGGTGATCGTGGCGACCTCGACACGCATGGCGCGGGCAAGACTTGCGATGACGTGAGGGGACGCCGGGATAACGCCCTGCTCTGTCTTCGTGAGAGCGGAGTACGGCACCTGCGACAGCTCCGACAGGGCCCTTTGGGTGAGGTGGCGCTCAAGGCGCAGCCGCTTAATGCGTGCGCCGGTGCGGTCATGCGGAAGAGAGTGCATACTCGCTCCCAGTTCTGACAAGACACCAGAACGGTACCCCTGGCTGAGGTCGCTGGTACCTCCGAAGGCCCCATCGACCCCGTGCTGATGGGGCTTTCGCGTATGCCTAACGCACGAAAGTGCCCCCTGCCCGGCCCGTAGGCCAGCCAGGGGGCGTGGTTCATGAGCGCCGACGATCCGGCGGGAGACCGAAGACGGCAGGGCTCGGCGTGGAATCCGGGTTGCTCGGTGCATTGCGGTAACAGACAAGTGCGTCCGTGGCATCCAGCGCCTGGAGGCTTTGTCCGTGACGCCAGCGCCGTTGATCATGAGATCAACCTAAAGTGCATCAAAGGCCGGATGTGGTGCATTCAAAAATAAAGAGGCCTAATCGGTCGCTAATCTCATGCCGTTCCGCTTGGAACACTTCTTTACGAGGAGGCGTGGATGTACGCGAAGAACAAGATGCGAGCCGTCGGGATCACGGTCGCCGGTCTGTGTGTGACTGGGCTCGCAGTGGCCAGCGGGATGGCGATCGCTGTCCCTGCGGCGACTAGCTCCCAGGCTCCGCACGTCCAGGCCGGAGCCCTGGTCAATGCCGACGGGACGATCGCGCATTCCAAGGGTGTCGCGCAGGTGACGCGTACAGCTCCTCATGCGTACTGCGTCGAGATCAGCAACGAGGACGTGGACCTGGCCAGGGCCATCGTGGAAGCTACGCCCCGTGACATCGCCGGTTCCACCATCCGTGCCGTCGCGGGCGGTTGCGCCGGCGGTAAGGGCGTGCTGGTCGGCACGTACGACGCGGCCGGGAGCGGCAAGCCCAACGCGTTTTACCTCGCGGTGCTGTGAGCTGAGTACACCTGACCCCGCTGGAGTTTGAACACGACCCCTGCTCCGGCGCGGTGCCCACTGCCCGACTTGGGGCGTCGAACGCACGAAACCGCCCCCTCCCGCATGGTGCCGGAGGGGGCGCGGTTACTTCTGCGAGAGCTGCCACAGGGTCAGGGCGAGACCGATCACGCCGACCAGTGCGGCAAGGGATGGGAGCGGCCACCGGGCCCGCTCCAGAGCATCAAGGTGCCCGGTGTCGCGCTTCTGTCGTTCCGTCTCGCCTCGTTCGAGCGCGTCGAGCCGCTGCTCGACGTCGACGAGTCGCCGGTCGGTCTGGTCGCCGCGCTGCGCGAGCAGAGCCAGCGAGCCGTTGACGGTGGCGAACCCTGCGGCCATGGTCCCTCGGATTTCGGCAAGGGCGACCGCTACGGCGGCCGTTTCGGTGGGCTCGGTCACTCGCGGCCCCCGGCGTCAGTGAGGCCGAGCCCAATGCGACCGCATCCGTACCCGCATTCCAGAGCCAGGGTTCGCCGACCGGAGGGGACGGCGAACCCTGGCTTGGTTACATCCGAGTGAGCACATGGAAGGAAGAGGAGATCTCGCCGGAGCTTCAACGCTCCGCGATCGAGGCATGGGCGGCCCGGACCGGCCGCCAAGGACCGGGCCCGTGCGGCTCGCGAGCGGGCCCGGCTGCAAGGGGAGCTAGTAAAGCTCCAGGACGGATTGGCGAGGCTTCAGGCCGACCGCGCCGTAAACCCAGACGACTACCCGACCGGCGTCTACGAAGCCGCCCGCGACCGCATCAAGACCCAGCGCGAGACGGCCGAGCAGCTACTCGCCAAGTCCGCCGTCATCGAGGCGACGCCCGACGTATCCGACTACGAGCCGCTGATCGTCGGGCTACTGGACGAGTGGGAGACCATCACCCCCAGCGAACGAAGCGCCATTCTCCGGCAGCTGCTCCGCCGCGTTGCCGTCTACCGGGTAGAACGCGAGGGATACGCGCGCGCAACGAGCCGGATCGAGTTTCACCCGGTGTGGGAGCCGGACCCATGGGCCGATCAATCCGCATCGCCTGAAAGTGCTACAGAGGATTAGCTGAGAAGGAGGGCGCGGGCTGTGAGGACGGTGGCCGGCATGGGCGGGCTCCAGGGCGCGGGGGAGGCAATGACGCAGGAAAGAGAACAAGCAGCCTCGCCCGCCGGTCAGGGAGTGGCGGGCGGAGGCTACTTTGTTCCATCAAGATACAAAAACCCGTCCGGGAAAGCCAATTCCGTCCCGGGCGGGGTCGTCGGGCCGGGGGGTCAGGAGCCTCCCCGGCCCGTCGTCTCCGCCTCCAGGGCGCGGCGCGTGTTGGGGCCGTACACCCCGGACGGGTCGCCCTCAATGGACTTGTACGACTGGTAGACGCTCACGGCGTGCTCGACCTGGCCCGTGAAGTCGCCGTCGTCCCGCCCGTGGAACAGCCAGATCTCCTCCAGCCGGCGTTGCAGCTCGGCCACCGCGGGCCCCTGGTCGCCGAGGCGCAGCGTGGGACCGGCCGGTGAAGCGGGCGGTGCGGACGACGCCGGACGGCTCGCGTGCGGCGTGGGCGCGGAGGGCGAGGCGGTGGCCGGCCGTGAGGCGGCGGATGCGGAGGGGGACGGCGAGGTGCTCGCCGAGGGGGACCTGGAGGCGGACGCGGACGGTGACGTGGAAGCCGGTCCGGAGGGCGCGGGCGATGCGGAGGCCGATGCGGAGGCTGATGCCGTCTCCTCCGCCGAGGCGCTCGCCACCGTGCTCGGCAGGGGCTGTTCCCCGTCGGCTTCCCCGTTGCCGTTTGGGTCGAACAGCCCGCTCGCGAACGCCGCCGTGCCCACCACCGCGGCCACGGCCGCTCCTACGGCGAGTGCCACGAAGGGCCGTCGGCGGCGCGGCTGAACGGGATCGTCGGCGGCGATGGCCGGTGCGAGGGTCGTGGCGCCGGGGGCTTCGGCCGGCTCGCCGGCGTCCGGCAGCGGACCTGCCGTCGTCGGGTCGGGAAAGAGCGGCATCGTCGTGGCCGCGTCCCCCGCCGGTCTGTGGTGCTGCTCGTCGTCTGCGGCCGGTATCTCGTCGCCCCCCAGCGTCACGTACGGCCGGATCCGCAGCGGATCGAAGTCCTCCGCCGCCGCGATCTCCGCCAAGTCGGCCGCCGACCGCGCGGCCCGTTGCTGCTCGGCGGCCCGGTGCTGTTCGGCGGCCCGCTGTGCTGCCCGCTCCCCGCACGCGCAACCGGGACCGGCCCCGGGTCTTCCGCCCGGCCCCCAGTCCGGTCTTCCACCAGGTCCCTGTCTCTCGTCCGGTCTGCTGTCCATACCGCACTCCGGGCACATATGTCCGGTCATTGTGGGCCCCTCCCCTTGAACTGCCTGCGATTATGCAACCCGCTGCCGGGATGCCCAATGCCGTACCGAAATGCGTACCCGGGATGAATCCCGCCGCGACACCCGCCCAGGGCCCGTCTCCGCAGGTCCCGGCCCGGTGCCGCTCGGCAGGCCATAACCGTGCGGAACGGCCAGGATGGGGATGTAGCGGATCCGAGGAGATGTTCCATGGCCCAGCAACTGAGCCCCCCGGCCCCGGCCCCCGGCGAGGACCGCTCCACGCGGTCGGTCATGGTGGCCATCGGTGCGCTTCTTCTCGGCATGCTTCTGGCCGCGCTCGACCAGACCATCGTCTCCACCGCGCTGCCGACCATCGTCAGCGACCTCGGCGGCCTGGAACATCTCTCCTGGGTTGTCACGGCCTATCTGCTGGCGTCGACCGCCGCGACGCCCCTCTGGGGCAAGCTCGGCGACCAGTACGGGCGCAAGAAGCTCTTCCAGACCGCCATCGTCATCTTCCTCATCGGTTCGGCGTTCTGCGGCGTCGCCCAGAACATGCCGCAGCTCATCGGCTTCCGGGCCCTTCAGGGCCTCGGCGGCGGCGGCCTCATCGTGCTCTCGATGGCGATCGTCGGGGATATCGTCGCGCCGCGCGAACGAGGCAAGTACCAGGGCCTGTTCGGAGCGGTCTTCGGCGCGACGAGCGTCCTCGGGCCGCTCCTCGGCGGCTTCTTCACCCAGCACCTCAGCTGGCGCTGGGTCTTCTACATCAACCTGCCGATCGGCGTCGTCGCGCTCCTCGTGATCGCCGCCGTGCTGCGCATCCCGGTCCGCCGTGCGCAGCACACCATCGACTACCTCGGCACCTTCCTCATCGCCTCGGTCGCGACCTGTCTGGTCCTCGTCGCCTCGCTCGGCGGCACCACCTGGGCCTGGGGCTCGGCGCAGATCATCGGTCTCGCCGTCCTGAGCGTGCTGCTGCTGATCGCCTTCGTGTACGTGGAGCGCCGCGCTGCGGAGCCCGTTATTCCGCTGAAGCTGTTCCGGATCAGGACCTTCACCCTCGTCGCCGTCATCAGCTTCGTCGTGGGCTTCGCGATGTTCGGCGCGATGACCTATCTGCCGACCTTCCTGCAGGTGGTGCACAACATCACGCCGACGATGTCCGGTGTGCACATGCTTCCGATGGTGCTCGGTCTGCTCCTCACCTCGACCGTGTCCGGGCAGATCGTCAGCCGCACCGGCCGCTGGAAGGTCTTCCCGATCGCGGGCACCGGCATCACCGCGATCGGACTGCAGCTCCTGCACCGGCTCACGGAGACCAGCAGCACCCTGGAGATGAGCATCTACTTCTTCGTCTTCGGTGCCGGGCTCGGCCTGGTGATGCAGGTCCTGGTGCTGGTTGTGCAGAACGCCGTCACGTACGAGGATCTCGGCGTCGCCACGTCCGGAGCCACCTTCTTCCGCTCCATCGGCGCCTCGTTCGGTGTCGCCGTCTTCGGCACGATCTTCACGAACCGGCTCACCGGCAAACTGGGCGCGGCGCTCGCCGGCCGCTCCCTGCCCCCGGGGGTCAGTGCCGACGGGCTGGCCGCCGACCCGCGCGCCATCGGCCTGCTGCCGCCCGGGCTACGGCCCTCGGTGCTCCACGCGTACTCGGCCTCGATCACCGATGTGTTCGTGTACGCGGCACCCGTCGTCCTGGTCGCCTTCGTCTTTGCGTGGTTCCTCAAGGAGGACAAGCTGCGCGGCTCGGTGACCGCGCCGGAGCCCACCGAGACCCTGGCGTCGAACCCGGTCGAGCGGTCCTCGTACGACGAATGCGCCCGGGCCCTCTCGGTGCTCGCCACCCGAGCGGGGCGCCGCAAGGTCTACGAGGAGATCACCAAGAGGGCGGGGTACGACCTGCTGCCCGCGGCGAGCTGGATGCTGCTGCGCATAGCCCGGCACGGCACGGTCGAACCGGCCATGCTCGCCGAGGTCGCCCCGGTGCCGCTACGGGTGGTCACCGAGGCGGCGCGTCAGCTGGAGGAGCGCGGACTGGTCCGGCGCGAAGGCGTACAGCTGGTGCTCACCGAGGCCGGCGCAGAAGTGGTGGTGAAGCTCGCGGAGGCCCGTGAGGAATCGATGGCCGAGTTGCTGGGTGACTGGTGGGGGCCGGAACGGCCGACTGACCTGGTCAAACTCGTGGCGGAGCTGACCGCCGAGATGAACGGGTCGAGCAGGGAGCGGCCGCAGAGGCCCGAGCCGATGCGGGACCACGCGGCCCGCCCCGGGTGAGCCGCTTCGGCGGGTACCTCCTGGCGCCTCCTGCAAGCTCCTGCCCCCCTTACAGCTCCTTGGCGAACCAGTGCTCCGCGTACTGCCGCCGGTGGAACGCCGGAACCTCCCGATAGCCGTGCTTGGCGTACAGCCCCCGTGCCTCGACCAGGTCATTGCGGGTGTCGAGCCTGACCGTGCGTATGCCGAAGGCGCGCGCCGCGCTCTCGACGGCCGCCAGGAGCAGCCCGCCGCCGCCCGTACCGCGGTGTTCGGGGCGTACGAACACCCGGGTCAGCTCCGCGATGTCCGCGTCCACCACCAGCAGCCCGGCGCAGGCCGCCGGCTTTCCCTCGAACCGGCCGACGACGAACTGGCCGGTGGGCGCAGCGAGCCGGTCGGCGCCGTCGTCGGTGAGCCCCTCGTCGATCTCCTCGGCGGTCGCGGGCCGCCCCCAGTAGCGGCTGGCGACCTCGTCGTAATAGCCGCGACGCAGCAGCGCGGCGTCGGGGGAGTCGAAGGGTTCGGGGGCGACGGTCCAGGTCATGCCGGTCATTCTGACTTGATCACGACAGAGGAGCGAACGGATTTGGCGGCTCGGCAGGGAGGAACGAACGGATCGGTGGAGCCGGCGCTTCACTCCGCACGCAAGCGTTCGGATTACGGCAAGCAGCCCCGGCGCTCACCCCAGCGGCGGCGGAACCATGACCGGCGGCGGGGGTACCACCGGCCGGTGCCGTCGGACCCGCAGCATCAGCAGCACCACCGCAGCCGCCACCAGCACGGCCCCGAGCAGCGACAGCACCCAGACGGGGACACCACCCACGGTCAACAGCCTGTCCGTGTACACCATGGTCCGGTACGGGGTGTCGGCCTCGGCCGCGCGCAGTTCATGATCGCCGTCGATCCGCTCCGGATGCGGGAACGACTGCTCGATCGCGGTGACGAACACCGGCTTCCCGCCCGTCACCGCCTCCAGCGCCCCGGTGTCGTCCTGCACCGACCGGGGGTCGATCCGGCCCGCGTACGTCACCTGCGGCGCATTGCCGCCGATCGCGTCGCGCGGCTCCATCCGATGCGCCGCCAGGACGTACAGGCTCAGCTGCTGCGGCGTCGAGGCGAGCTTCGACAGCCGCATCGGGTAGACCAGCCGGTCGCTGGCGAAGCGCAGCCTCAGCGGATCGAGGTCGCCGCCGAGGGGACTGTTCTTGTCCCGGGGCGCGAGGCGGATCGCGACGTACTCCCACTTCTGGTCGACATAGGGCTTCAGCGCCGTCGCCAGCCGGTCAGGCAGCTCGAAGCCGTTGTCCTGCAGCCATTTCTGCAGCGCCTCGGGGTCGGTCGCGGCCAGCCGCGCCACATCGAACGGGCCGAGCCGTTCCCGGCCCACCACCTCGACCGGCGGCGCGGCGCTCGAAGGGGCCGCGGCTCCGTCCCCGCTGTTGCCCGAACCGGCGAACGGCCAGTCGTCGGAGCGCGGCCAGAAGTAGTGCCTGGTCGCCTGCACCGGCGCGGTGAGGGTGGCGAGCTCGGAGAAGAGCGACGGATCACCGAGCTCCACGGTCGCCCGGTGCGGCACCGGCATGATCCAGGCAGCCTCGGGGGCGTCCCCGCGGACCGTGAGCCGCATGACGATCTGCTCGGTACGGCCGTCCCAGTCCACCACCGACGTCTCCCGGTCGACCGAGACCTGGGTCGCCCTGCTCGGGACCATCGCCCCGCAGCCACATGCGTACGCCGGGCTGATCAGCGATCCCAGCTGCAGCGACACCAGCATCAGCAGCAGTGACAGCGCACGCACCACCCACGCGCGCCCCTCACCCCGCACACTCCGCATCCCCCCTGCGTACCGCATGTCCCGTCTTCCTCCCCCGCGATCGACGAATACGGGAGAGGACGTGGGAACCCACCGGTCCGGTTCCGGCGCCGAGGCCCGGCCTGACAGGTCCTTCGGTCGTTCTTTCGGAAAAAAGGATGATGACAGTCGGACGAAGAGGAGGTTGATTGTGTCTACCTCATAGCGAAATGCGAAGGTTTCACAGCACGCCCAGGTCGAGGGACGGGCACGGAAACAGCGGGAGGGTCGGCGCAGCGTGGCGAATGCGGAGCACAGTGTGCGCGGAAATGCGGCGACGGGGGCGAGGACCGGGGCTGCCCGGGCCCTGCTCTGGCTGGTTGCGGCCGCACTGGCCGTACGACAGATGGCGGTGGTGCTACGGCAGCCACCGGGCGAACGGCTCACCGATCTGGAGACCTGGATCGGTGAGAACGGTGTCCTGCATGTGACGGGCTCGCTGTACGACAGCGACCGGTTCACCGGCACTCCGTTCGCCGGGCTGGTGCTGAAGCCCCTGACCCGGACCGCCGAACAGAGCCTGGGCGTCGCCTGGACCTTCGGCTCGCTGCTGCTCGTCGCCGCCCTCGGCATCATCGCCGCCCGCGCGCTGCCGGGCCCGGTCACCCGCCGCACCTCACTGCTGGCCGCCCCCGTCGCGATCAGCCTGCTGATGCTCTCCCTGCCGGTCCGAAACGCACTCAACCTGGGGCAGACCAGCATCCTGCCGGTCCTGCTGGTGCTGCTGGCCTGTTTCGCGGTCCGCGGGGAACGCGCCTCGGGCCTCCTGATCGGGCTCGCGGCCGCGCTTCAGCCGACCGCGCTGCTCTTCGCGGTCCTGCTCTGGTTCACCGGCCGCCGGCAGGCGGCGGTGACCGGCGGCACCGCGTTCGCAGCCTGCACCGCGCTTGCCTGGGCCGCGATGCCGCACGACTCGTGGACCTACTGGGTGCACCATGTCGCGGGCGCCGGGCTCGGCGACAACGCGGACAGCCTGGCCAACCAGTCCCTGCACGGCGCGCTGCTCCGATTCGGCCTGCAGGGCCCGCTCGAGATCGCGCTGTTCGTGGTGCTGGCGGCCGCCGTCTGCTACCTCGGACTGCGCCGCGCCGTACGGTACGCGCGCGACGGGCAGCTGCTGCTCGCCGTCGCCGTGACCGGCTGCGCCGCCGTCGCCGTCTCACCCACCGCCTGGCAGCACCAGCTGCTGTGGGTGCTGCTCGCCGTCGTCGGCCGGGTCGGCAAGCGGGCCTCCGGCCGGCTGGTGTGGCCGGCGGTCGTGGTGCTCGTGCTCACACTGCCGGGGACGATGCTGCTGCCGAACATGGCGGTGGTCTTCCCCATACGCGACAACGTGCTGCTGATCGCGGCGCTCGGCGCGGCCTGCGCCGCACCGTTCCTGCCGCGCACCTCGCCGTACTGGCAACAGCCGATCCCCACGGACTACGCGGCCCCGGTCGCGGCCCGCTGGAGCCGCATCCCTCTGCTGCCGTTCTGGCGGCGGGTGCTCAGCCGGCCCAATCTGCTGCTGGAACTGCTCCTGATCAGGGTCGTGTACTCCGCCTACTCACATGTCAGGCTCGCGGCGACGGCCGGCCGTGCCGCCGCCGAACACCACGGCCGGCAGATCCACTCCCTCGAACAGTGGCTGCACATCGACATCGAGCACTGGGCCAACCACGCGGTCGTCCAAGTCGCCTGGCTGAGGGACTTCTTCGACTACTACTACTCGACGTTCCACTTCATCGTGCCGCTGGCGATCCTCGGTGTGCT
The DNA here is from genome assembly GCF_055602785.1 of Streptomyces sp. NPDC037301. Taxonomy (NCBI): domain Bacteria; kingdom Bacillati; phylum Actinomycetota; class Actinomycetes; order Kitasatosporales; family Streptomycetaceae; genus Streptomyces; species Streptomyces sp. NPDC037301. The sequence goes on along the minus strand of NZ_JBVJWD010000001.1, from coordinate 195,204 downwards.
GTACGTACGACGCCCCGCGGACTACCGCTGGGTCCGCAGCTCCATGGGCTTCGCCACGATCCTCGCCCTGGTCGGCTTCTGGCTCTACCCGCTGGCCCCGCCGCGGCTGATGCCGGGACTCGGTTTCATAGACACGGTCCATGGCGTGCAGGACTTCGCGAAGCCGGACTACGGAACGCTGACCTCGATGACCAATCAGTACGCGGCGATGCCCTCGCTGCACTTCGGCTGGTCGCTCTGGTGCGGTGTGGTCATCGTCATGCTGGCCCCGAAGATGTGGATGAAGGCGCTGGGGCTGCTGCACCCGCTGTTCACGGTCTCCGCGATCGTGGCCACGGCCAATCACTGGGTGCTGGACGCGGTGGGTGGCGCGGCCGTCGTCGCGCTCGGCTTCGGGCTGACCTACGTGCTGTCGGGGCCGCGGAGGCTGCAGCTGCCGGCCGTGCCTGCGGCGGCGAAGCCGCAGGACGGGATCGTGGTGCCGGTTCAGAGGTCGACCGACGATCCGGTGAGCAGCAAGCAGCACTAGTGGTACGGAGCCCGTGAGGGGCCGAAGGGGTGCCGGGACGAACACATCGTCCCGGCACCCCTTCGGCATGGATCGCCGCCTGACCAGCATCCGCCCATCGGTCCCGGACCGCCACTCGAACGGCTCAGGAGCCGGTCGTCCCGAGCGCCCAGGTGGCGACGGACAGCGTGGCCATGGACACCACCGTCGATGCCACCACGGAGTTGCGGGCCACACGGGTGTCCAGGCCGTACTGCTGGGCGTAGATGAAGGCGTTCTGAGCGGTCGGCAGCGCGGAACAGAGCACGACGGCCATCAACTGGTGGTCCGGCAGATGCAACAGCGGGCCGCCGACGACGAAGGCGATCAGGGGCTGGACCAACGTCTTGAGTGCGACCGTCACTACGACCTCCGCACGCTTCGTACGCACCGTGGACTCGGCAGGCTCCGTGTGCTCCGTCGGACCGCCGGTCGCCGGGCGGCTGTTCAGGGACAGGCCCAGCGTGATCAGGGCCGTCGGCACGGCGGCGGCGCCGAGCAGGTCGCAGGAGTGGGCGAGGGCGTGCGGCAGCCGCAGTCCGAGTGCGGAGACGACGACACCCAGCAACGAGGCCATGATGATGGGGTTGCGGACCGGCATGGTCAGCATCCGCCGGACCACGACGCCCTTCCCGGAGCCCGTCCCCGTGCCCGTGTCCAGCAGCGTCAGGATCACCGGGGAGACCAACAGCACCTGGAACAGGATGATCTGGGCGACGAACGACGCGTCGCCGAGCACCTGGACCGCCACCGGAATACCGAGATTCGCGGAGTTGACGTAGCCGGACGCCATGCTGCCGATCGCCCGGTCGGCCGTGCCGCGGCCGAAGAGCCGGCCGGCCGCCACGAAGCCGATGCCGCAGACCAGCGCCGTACCCGCCGCGAAGGCCACCATCGAGGAGTTGGCGAAGGCGGCCGGCCGTGCCCCGGAAACCATGGTGAACAGAGCGGCGGGCATCGCCACATGGAAGACGAACCGGCCGAGCACGGCTTCCGCCTGTTCGCCGAGGAGACCACTGCGACCGACCGCGTAACCGATGGCCGTGAGCATCCAGATGGGGGCGAAGGCGGAGAGCAGGGCGTGCATGCCCGCCATCATCCTCGCGCTGTTGTGCGCGTCCTGCGCGGGGGTTCGGGCGGGGGTGCGGGGTTCACAACTGCTGGTCCAGTACCTTGTTTTGGCGAACATGGGCACGATTGAGTGAACGGTGTTCCGGTCTGTGGGTGTGCCTGACTGGGTGTGCGTAACGGGTGTATCGCGATCTGGGACGCCGGGTGTGGTGTCAGCAGTCGGGGCCCCCGTATCACCGGAGTGATGGTTCGGGGCCTTCCTGTCGCCTCTGGCCACGCCCACATGGCCAGGTCGTAGGGATTCCGCCCACCTGGGACGGACCGCATACGTGATGTGCGTCGCCGACCAGGACGTGAAAGCGGAGGACCAGTGCGCCCAACACCGTTCGGGGCGTGCCGGTGAGACAGGACTCACTCCTGCTCACTGTCCAGGAACGGTTTGTCGGTACGGACGGCGGGGGCCGGGGCGTGAGTGGGAGGCCCCCGCCGTCCGAAGCTGCCGGAAGCGGTCAGCTCCCGGCGGCAGCGACGCCCGGGGCGGTGCTGACCTGAAGCTGCTTGATCCCGTTGAGCCACGCCGAGCGCAGCCGCCGCGGGTCGCCGACCAGCCGCAGGTCCGGCAGCACATCCGCGACCGCGTTGAAGATCAGGTTGATCTCCATCACGGCAAGGGACTTGCCGAGGCAGAAGTGCGGACCGCCGCCGCCGAAGCCGAGGTGGGGGTTGGGATCGCGGGAGATGTCGAAGGCCTCCGGGTTCTCGAAGACCTCGGGGTCGTTATTGGCCGAGGAGTAGAACAGCCCGACCCTGTCCCCCTTCTTGATCTGCTGCCCGCCCAGCTCGACGTCCTGAGTGGCCGTCCGCTGGAAGGAGACCACGGGGGTGGCCCAGCGGACGATCTCCTCGGCGGTCGTCTCCGGCCGCTCGCGCTTGTAGAGCTCCCACTCGTCGGGGTGGGTGAGGAAAGCGTGCATGCCGTGGCTGATGGCGTTGCGGGTGGTCTCGTTCCCGGCCACGGCGAGCAGGATCACGAAGAAGCCGAACTCGTCGGAGGAGAGGTTCCCTTCGCCCTCCGCGGCGACCAGTTGGGAGACGATGTCCTTGGCCGGGCACTCCTTGCGGGCGGTCGCCAGATTCATCGAGTACGAGACGATCTCCATGGCCGCCTCGGTGCCGACCTCCTCGGTGATCGCGTACTCGGGATCGTCGTACGCGGCCATCTTGTTGGACCAGTCGAAGATCCTGGACCGGTCCTCCTGCGGTACGCCTATGAGCTCCGCGATGGCCTGGAGCGGCAGTTCGACGGCGATGTTGGTGACGAAGTCGAACGAACCGTCGTCGCCCGCGGCGGCCAGAGCGGTCTCGACGATCTGGCGGGCGCGGTCGCGAAGGGCCTGCTCCAGGGAGCGTATCGCCCGGGGCGTGAACCCCCGCTGGACGATCTGCCGGACCCGGGTGTGCTCGGGCGGGTCCATGTTCAGCATGATCAGCTTCTGGACCTCGATCTGGTCGCGGCTGATCGACTCGTTGAACCGGATGACCGCGGTGTTGGTGTTCGAGGAGAACAACTCGGGATGGGTGGAGACGTACTTGACGTCCGCGTGCCGGGTGACGACCCAGTAGCCCTCGTCGTCGAAGCCGGAGATACCGGCCGGCTGGGTGCACCACCAGACCGGTGCGGTCTGCCGCATCTGTGCGAACTCCGGGTGCGGAATGCGGGCTTGGAGCAGATCGGGATCGGTGAAGTCGAACCCTTCGGGCAGATGGGGGCAGGGCATCGGCAACTCCAGGTCGGGCCGAGAGTCGCCCGAACGATGTCTGACGACCCATCAGAAGTTGCCCGAAAGGTAGTAACGAGTTCTACAACTGGCAAGAGGGGTGGCCCGATCTGTTGCGTGAAGAGTGGGTGAGGCAGGTATGAAGCGGGCGCAAGGTGCGTGCAAGACCCTTGCGTACCGGGGGTAAGCCCCACAAGACTGCCTAGAGAACTAGAACGCGTACTAGTTCCCCTCCGTGGGCGCCGGGACGCCCCTGCGGAAGTGCGAGGAGAGGACGAGCTCATGGCCGCGGAACCCGTCATCGTCGAAGCCGTACGCACCCCCATCGGCAAGCGCGGAGGCGCGCTCGCCAATCTGCACCCCGCCTATCTGCTGGGCGAGACCTACCGAGAACTCCTCGGCCGCACCGGCATCCACGCCGACTGCGTCGAGCAGATCGTCGGCGGTACGGTCACCCACGCGGGCGAACAGTCCATGAACCCGGCCCGCAACGCCTGGCTCGCCGTGGGCCTTCCGTACGAGACCGCCGCCACCACCGTGGACTGTCAGTGCGGCTCCTCGCAGCAGGCCTCCCACATGGTCGCCAACATGGTTGCGGCCGGAGTGATCGACATCGGCATCAGCTGCGGTGTCGAGGCCATGTCGCGGGTGCCGCTGGGCAGCGGCTCCAAGCACGGACCGGGCAAGCCCTGGCCCGACGAGTGGAATGTCGATCTGCCCAACCAGTTCGAGGCGGCCGAGCGCATCGCCCGCAATCGCGGACTCACCCGGGAGAACGTCGACTCGCTCGGGTTGATCTCGCAGGAGCGGGCCGCCGTCGCCTGGGCCGAGGAACGGTTCAAACGGGAGACGTATGCGGTCCAGGTGCCGACCACCGAGGAGGAGCAGGCGGCCGGGCAGGGCATGTGGCGTCTGGTCGACCGGGACGAGGGGCTGCGGGACACCACGATGGAGGGGCTCGGACGGCTCAAGCCGGTCATGCCCACCGCGATCCACACTGCGGGCAACTCCTCGCAGATATCCGACGGCGCCTGCGCGATCATGTGGGCGTCCAAGCGGATGGCGCGCGCGCTCAAGCTCAAGCCGCGCGCCAGGATCGTTGCGCAGGCACTGGTCGGCGCCGACCCGCACTTCCACCTCGACGGACCGATCGACGCGACCCGCGCGGTGCTCGGCAAGGCCGGGATGTCGCTCAAGGACATCGACATCGTCGAGATCAACGAGGCTTTCGCATCGGTGGTGCTGAGCTGGGCCCAGGTCTTCGAGCAGGACCTCGAAAAGGTCAACGTCAACGGCGGAGCCATCGCGCTGGGGCACCCGGTGGGCGCCACCGGGGCCCGGCTGATCACCACGGCCCTGCATGAACTGGAGCGTCGCGACAAGGAGTTCGCTCTGATCACGATGTGCGCGGGCGGAGCGCTGGCGACGGGCACGATCATCCAGCGGCTGTAAGACCGACCGGCAAATGGGGGGCGGCGTCGCGGGGCTGGGCACGCACACCTGCGGCGTTGTCGTCGGTCGACAACTTCCCCGAGCTCTCGGCTTCGCTCGAGCAGGGGAGACCCCATCGCGTTGCCTCCCTCCTCCGCCTTGCAGCTGCACGCGCCCAGCCCCGCTCCTTCTCCCACCCCCCATTTGCCGGTCGGTCTAACGCGGCACCGGGGAGGAAGCCCCCCCGGCCGGGGGTGTTGCCAGATGTACCTCCGGCCGGGGGTCCACGCCGCTACCGGCGCCGCGCGCGGCTGCATAGCGTCGTGGTCATGGACGACAACAGCCGTATGAACCACACAACGTGGAATACGCGACACCGCGCCGCCCGCCGCGGTCTGGCGACCGCCACCGTTTTGCTCCTCGCCGCACTCGGCACCGCACCGGCCGTGGCGCAACAGCCCACCGGTGCACCCGAGTCACCCCACTCGGCCGCGGCGCACGGCAGAGGGGCCCTCCTGGACATCACCCCCGTGGCCGACCTCGGTCGTGCCGATGTCGCCCGCTTCCTCGCCTCCGGAGGGATGGACACCGACACCGTCCGCCACGGCCTGCGCGCCTACCGCCTCACCTACCGCACCATCACCCCGCAGGGCGCGCCCACCATCGCCACCGGCCTCCTCGCCCTCCCCAAGGGCGGCCCGCACCGCCTGGACCTGGTCTCCGACACCCACGGCACGATGGCCCACCGCGACTACGCGCCCTCCGTCGGCGAGGACTTCGGCCGCTTCGCGCCCTACCTCCACGCCTCGGCCGGCCGTGCCGTCGCCGCCCCCGACTACCTGGGCCTCGGCAAGGGGCCGGGCCGTCACCCGTACATGGACACCAAGTCCTCCGTCACGGCCTCCGTGGACATGCTGCGGGCCACCCGAACCGCCGCACTGCGCCTGGACCGCCCGCTCACCGGCGATGTGTACGCCAGTGGCTTCTCCCAGGGCGGCCAGGTCGCGATGGCCCTGGGCAGGGCCCTCGACAACGGCGTCGACCGGCACTTCAGGCTCCGGGCCCTCGCTCCCGTCTCCGGGCCGTACGACATCGAGCACGCCGAGACACCCGGCCTGTTCGACGGCAGCGTCAACGACACCAGCGGCATTTTCTACATGACGTATTTCCTCACCGCGCAGAACAGGCTCCACCCGCTCTACAAGGACCCCGCCGAAGCGTTCCGGGAGCCGTACGCGGGAATCGTCGACGACCTCTTCGACACCAACCACACCGAGGAGCAGATCATCCCGGCGCTGCCCGCGACGCTCAAGGAGCTGCTCACCGACGACTACTACCGGCAGGTCCAGCACCCCACCGGCGCCCTGCTGGCCGCGGTGCGCGCCCAGGACGGCAACTGCGCCTGGAAGCCGGACGTTCCCGTGCGCCTCTACTCCTCGTCCGGCGACACCGATGTGCCGATCGCCAACGCCCGTAACTGCGCCGCCGATCTGGCCGCACACGGCGTCGAGGCCCCGGTGACCGACCAGGGTTCCGCCGGCCACAACGCCACGTACATGAAGTCGGGGCCGCAGGTCGTGCGCTGGTTCGACACGGTCGCCGCGCGGCACTGAACCGTGCACCCCACCGGCATGGACCCGGCGGGTCCATGCCGCCGGGGCGACGGACGGGTGCGCCCGCTCAGTACGGCACGTGGGTGGGGAAGGTGGTGGTGGGGCCGAACAGTGTGGCGTATCCGTCCTCGTGCTGGCGGCGGTGCCGCCCGGACCGGCTCACCTCGGCGACCGGGGTCGCGAGCGTGAGCAGTCCGTCGTTGGCGAGCTCCTGCACGCGCATCAGCAGCGCCCGTACGTCCAGACCGAGTTCGGCGGCGACCGTCTGCACGTCGAGGCCGGACTCCCAGCTCCACAGCAGCACGGAGTCCATGCTGGGCGACCAGACGACCGTGTTCTCCACCTCGACGGGCGACAAAGGAGGAGGGGCCGGGGCCGGGGCGGGCGGTGGCGTGTCCAGCGGCGGAACGATCACCTCTTCGCGCGGGTGAGGCACGGGGATCTCGGGTGCGGGTTCGGCCGGTGCTTCCCTCGTCGCTTGCGGGGGTTGGCTCAGGAGTTCCTGGGCGAGGGACCGGGCGTCACCGCGGCCCACCGTGCGTCGTGCTAATCGCACTTCGCGTTCGTTGAGGCCCATCATGTCTGCGATCGAGCCGTCGTCGCCGACTGTGACGGCGAAAGCCGCAAGCGTTCTGCTCCGCTCCGCCTGCGCCTCGTCCAGTAGCGCCTGCGCCAGACGCATGCGTTCGTCGCTGGCGCAGAATGCTTCCGCCAGTACGGCGTTCCGATCCCAGAAATCTCGAGGTTCCACGTACGTGACAACGCTCCGGCGGCTGACGGGAACGGACACCCAAGCAAAATGCGCCTAAATGGACCAACGGGTTATTAAGCTGGCCAACTTATATGAAGTAGGCCGTTTGCCAAGTGTTGACCCGCGTCAGGACGTGGCGAAGGCCCCGACCGGTGGTCGGGGCCTTCGTGTGAGCTCAGGGAGTGTCGGCTCAGTACCAGTGGTTGGCCTGCCAGAACGACCAGGCGCCGCACGGGCTGCCGTAGCGGGAGTTCATGTAGTCCATGCCCCACTTGATCTGGGTCTTGGCGTTGGTCTTCCAGTCGGAGCCGGCGGAGGCCATCTTCGAGCCGGGCAGGGCCTGGACGAGGCCGTAGGCGCCGGACGAGGCGTTGGTCGCGCTGGGGTTCCAGCCGCTCTCGTGATGGACGATGTTGCTGAAGCACTGGAACTGTGCGGCGTTGCCGATCATCGACTTCGCCGTGTCCTGCGCGCTTGCCGCGACGGCGGTCGGCGCGGTGGCCGGTGCGGCCATGGCCGGGGTGACGCCGAGGGCCAGGCCGGTGGTGCCGAGGAGTACGGCGGTGCCGGCGACGGCGGACTTGCGGCGGGCGGTGCGGGGCAGGGCGAGGATGTTACGGGCGAACAACACAGGAGTCCTGACGTCGGGTACGGGGGAGTCGCGGACCGATCCGGATCGTGCGGTGGTGCGGGTGGACCGGTCTCGTCCGACCGCGGTCCGTTTCGGTGGACCAGGCGGTGCTCGGCGACGTGCTCCAGTGTTAGCGGCGCCGTTCGGCCGTGGCAATGACCCCCGGTACGAGCCCGCTTCGCACCCGGAGGCGGAAGTCTCAAACCGGCTGAATCACCTCAAAGGCGTCGTAGCAGGTCGGGGGGTATATGGGGTGGTTCGTGCCGGGTGGGTGCGGCTACTACCCCGGGCCGTGGAGGGCCAAGGCTCTGTGGGAGGCCTCACTCGCCGGGGACGTCGAATGTGACCTGGGCCTCGAAGGCCGCGCGGCGGGTGGCCCGGCGCAGCGCCTTCAGCAGTGTCGCGCCGATGGTGAGGGTCAGCACCAGGGTGAGCACGGCCCGGCCCAGGTCCCAGCCGAGCGACGTGGCCGTGCAGTACGCGAGGAAGCGGACCAGGTTCTCCGGCAGCGGGTCACCCGGCTGGAAGGAGATCCCCGAGCCGAGTCCGGGCACGATCGTCCAGCCGTACAGGTTCATCACCGTGCCGTACGCGAACGACGCCACGAACCCGTACGCCGCGAGCATCAGGAGCTCGGCCCGCCCGCGCAGCCGGTCCGGGCCCGGCAGCAGGCCCGCGCCCATCGCGAACCAGCCCATCGACAGCATCTGGAACGGCATCCACGGCCCCACCCCACCGGTGAGCAGCGCGGACGCGAACATCGTCACCGAGCCGAGCACGAAGCCGAAGCCGGGCCCGAGCACCCGGCCGCTCAGTACCATCAGGAAGAACATCGGTTCCAGCCCCGCCGTGCCCGCCCCCAGCGGGCGCAGCGCGGCGCCGACCGCGGCCAGCACCCCCAGCATCGCCACCGCCTTCGCGTCGAGACCGGAGTCCGCGATCATCGCGACGACCACGCCGACCAGCAGCGGCAGCAGCGCGGCGAACAGCCACGGCGCGTCCTGGGAATGCGCCAGACCGGAGTCCGCACCGGCCAGCAGCGGCCAGCCGAACGCGACCACACCGATCGCGCTGATGAGGACGAGCGCGGCGATCGCACGCGGCCCGAGACGTACCGGCCGTGTCCGGCGCCCGCTCATGACGTGGCTCCCAGCGCGCCGCGCACCTGCGTCACGGTCAGCCACTCCTGCGGGGCGAGGATCTTCGCGGTCTGCGGGGCGAACGCCGGAGAGGAGACCACCACCTGCCGGGTCTCCCCGTCCGCGACGGTCTCCCCGTCGGCGAGTATCACCACCCGGTGCGCCAGTTCGGCGGCGAGTTCCACATCGTGCGTGGCCAGGACGATCGCATGCCCGTCGGCCGCGAGACCGCGCAGCACCCCGACCAACCGGGCCTTCGCCGCGTAGTCCAGCCCGCGGGTCGGCTCGTCCAGGAGCAGCAGCGGGGGCCTCGCGGTGAGCACGACGGCCAGGGCGAGCGCGAGGCGCTGCCCCTCGGAGAGATCGCGGGGGTGTGTGTCGTCCGGCACACCGGGCAGCAGCTCGGAGACCAGGGCCCGACAGCTGCCCGCTGCGGCGCCCGCGTCGGCGTCGGCCGCGGCGCACTCGGCGGCGACCGTGTCCGCGTACAGCAGATCGCGTGGTTCCTGCGGTACGAGGCCTACCCGGCGCACCATCTCGCGCGGCTGCGTACGGTGCGGGGTCCGGCCGCCGACGAGGACGGTGCCCGTGGTGGGCTCGACCATGCCGACGAGCGCGGCCAGCAGGGTGGACTTGCCCGCACCGTTACGGCCCATCAGGGCGACGGTCTCGCCGGCGGCGACGGTGAGCGTCACCCGGCGCAGCGCCTCGACGCGCCCACGCCGTACACCGAGACGCTCGACCCGGGCCGTGGCATCGGCGACGGGCTCGGAAGCGGCGGTGGTGGTCCGTGCGCCGCGGCCCAGCAGCCGGGCGAGGGCGCCGCGCCGCGCGGGGGCGGTGGGCAGCGGGGCCACGGTTGCGCCGGCCGGCGCGGGCGACGGGGCGGGCGGCCGTGCCTGCGCCAGCCGCTCGCGAAGGCCCGCCGCCCGGCGCCGGGCATCGCGGACCGAGAGCGGCAGCGGATCCCACCCCGCCAGCCGGCCCAGCGCGACGACCGGCGGGTGGACCGGGGAGACGGCCATGATGTCCGCGGGCGCGCCCATGACCGGTGCGGCGCCCGGCGACGGCAGCAGGACGACCTGGTCCGCGTACTGCACCACCCGCTCCAGCCGGTGCTCCGCCATCAGGACCGTCGTACCCAGGTCGTGCACCAGCCGCTGCAGCACGGCGAGGACCTCCTCGGCCGCCGCCGGGTCCAGCGCGGACGTCGGCTCGTCGAGGACCAGGACCCTCGGGTGCGGGGTGAGGACCGAGCCGATCGCGACCCGCTGCTGCTGCCCGCCGGAGAGCGTGGCGATCGGCCGGTCGCGCAGCCCGGCCAGGCCCAGCAGATCGAGGGTCTCCTCGACCCGCCGCCGCATCACATCGGGGGCGAGGCCCAGCGACTCCATCCCGTACGCCAGCTCGTCCTCGACCGTGTCGGTGACGAAGTGGGAGAGCGGGTCCTGGCCCACCGTGCCGACCAGATCGGCAAGTTCGCGTGGTTTGTGAGTACGCGTGTCGCGGCCGTCGACCATGACCCGGCCGCTCAGCGTGCCGCCGGTGAAGTGCGGTACGAGACCGGACACGGCGCCCAGCAGTGTCGACTTGCCGACCCCGGACGGACCGACAAGCAGTACCAACTCGCCCTCGGGAATGGTCAGATCGACCCCGGAGAGGGTGGGGCGCTCCGTCCCCTCGTACTGCACCGAGACGTGCTCGAACCGGATCACTGGCCCTCCTTGGAGTTCGGGGCGCCCACCGAGGGCGGCACGGGCGCCACCACCGCGGGCAGCAGCCCGATCAGCACCGCCGCCGCGGGCCACAGCGGAAGTACCGGTGCGACCAGCGGTACGACCCCGGGGCGCAGCGCCTCCCCATCGACACCGCCCGCCCAGATCATCGCCACGGCCACCGCGACCCCCGAACCCGCCACCAGCCAGGCCCGCACACCCCACCGGTCGGGCCGGTAGCGGGTACGGACCGAGCGGGCCCCGCCGAGCCGCAGCCCGGCCATCGCGGCGACGAGCCCGGCGATCAGCAGCGGCAGGCCGTACACCGCACCCTGCGCGGCCAGCAGACCGTACGTACCCGCGCACACCCCGAGCAGCCCGCCGAGCGTGAGGACGTTCGTGGTGTGCCGGACGGCGGGCGGGACCTGGGCGGTGCGCCCGTATCCGCGCGCGTCCATCGAGGCCGCCACCGCGACCGACCGCTCCAACGCGCCCTCCAGGACCGGCAGTCCGATCTGGAGGACCGCCTTGACGCCGCCGGTCGGACGGCCCCGCAGTCGCCGTGCGGTGCGCAGCCGCGCCACATCGGCGACCATGTTCGGCGCGAACGTCATCGCGACCACGACGGCGACCCCCGCCTCGTACAGCGCACCCGGCAGCGACTTCAGCAGCCGGGCCGGGTTGGCCAGCGAGTTCGCCGCACCGACGCAGATCAGCAGGGTGGCCAGCTTCGCCCCGTCGTACAACGCGAAGACCAGCTGCTCGGCGGTGACCCGGCCACCGATCCTGACGCCCTTCGCCCAGTCGGGCAGCGGCACCTCGGGGAGTGCGAACACCGGATGAGTACCGGGGATCGGCGAACCGAGAAAGACGGAGAAGAGCAGCCGCACACCGACGACGAACAGCCCGATCCTGATGAACGCCCCGTACGAACGGGCCCACGGCGCATCCGTACGGCGCGCCGCGACCACATAGCCCGCCACCCCCACCAACAGGCCGAGCAGCAGCGGATTGGTGGTCCGGGACGCGGCGGTGGCGAGGCCGAGCGCCCACAACCACCAGGCCCCGGCGGGCAGGGCGTTGCTCCGGGTCGCCCCGGGGGCGCGCACCGGGCAGCGCAGCCGGACCGGGCCGGTGGTCGAGGCGGTCATTCGCGGCGGCGGGCCTGCACGACTGCGGCTATGCCGAGGAGAAGAACGGCGCCGACCCCGACCAGCACCCCGGCGGACGGTCCGCCTCCGGAGCCGCCGGAGTCTCCCGAGCCGTCGGTTGCGGAATCGGCCGGGGACGCGGATGCGGACGCGGCAGGCGCCTGGTGACCGTTGCCCGAGACCTGTTCGCCGCAGCCCGAGTCCGGATATCCGGATATGGCACAGAGCAGCGCGTCGCTGCTGTAGCGCAGCGGTTTGGCCACCGAGGCGAGCGCCTCCGCGGTGCTCGCGTCCGGGGCGACCCGTGCGCACGCGGTGCGCAGCGCGGGCGGAGTCTCGCCGGCCGGGGCGTCCGCCGCCGTGCCCGGGTCGATGACCAGCGCGACCCGCTTGGTGCCGTCCTCGGCCGGGGTGTCCGCGCAGATCTTCGCGAAGCCGGGGGAGCGGCGAGGTTTCGCCGAGTCCTGGGAGTCCTCGCTCACCGAGAACCGGAAGCCCTGCACCGCGCCGTCGTCCGGCCGGACCAGGGACGGGCCCTGGGTGGCGTACGTCCAGCCGGTGCCGGAGCCCTCCCAGAACGACCAGTACCGGTACCCGGCCGCCTGGGCCGTCCCCGCGCCGAGCACGGCCAGGACGGCGCCCAGGACCACCAGGAGAGCGGCGGCCCTTCCCGCCCGCCTCACAGCTGCTGGTTCTTCCGGCGGCCGCTGATCAGGAAGCCGGCGCCCGCACCGACGACGAGGCCGATGCCGACGTACCACCACACGCCGCCGATCACGTCGTCCCCGCTGTGGACCTGGTCCTTCTCCGTGGCCACGTACCCGGTGTCGGCGGACGGGTCGGGCGTCGTGATGGCCGCGGGGGCGGGGCCGGTCGCGTTCAGCTTGTCGACCAGGTTGACACCGCCGAAGTCGCGGGCGTCGGCGCCGGTCGCGTGCGCGGCGAGGGCGAGCTGCGCGTAGGCGGCGGGACCGTTCTGCTCGGCCCAGGCCCCGGAGTTCTTCTTCAGCCAGGCCACGGCCTTGGCCGCCTTGTCCTGGTGGCCCGCGGCCGACAGCGCGACGACCGCGTCCGCGGTGTTGCCGAAGTCGGGCTGCGGGGTGGAGTCGGTGGCGCCGGGCATCGGCGCCAGGTCGAGATGACCGCTGGTCGCGAGGGTGTCCGCGAGGAAGTGGGCGCCGTTCTGCGCGGCCTGCTCGGGCGTGAGACCGGACCCCGGGTGGCAGCTGGGCGCCTTGACCGCGGCGTTGTCCCCGACCGCCATGGCCTTGCCCATCGTGCCGAGCACGGCGGCCGCGGTGGCGTCCGCGTTGGCGGCGAGCTTCCCGGCCTTGTCGGGCTGGTAGGCGAAGGCGCCGCCGTCCTTGCCGCCGCACGGGATCGCGAGCTTGAGCAGCGGGTCGTAGGGGGTCTTGCCGCCGGGGGTCGTGATGTCGCCGAGTCGCTGCCCCTGCCGGGCGAGGGCGCCGATCACCAAGGAGGTGGAGTTGGCGTCACTGGGCGCGCCGGCAGTGTAGCCCCAGCCGCCGTCCTCGTTCTGTACGGACTTCAGCCAGCGCACCGAGTTGTTCACGGTGTCCCGGTGCCCGCCCACCTCGACGAGCGCCTGGACGGCGGCCGCGGTGGCATTGGTGTCCAGCACGGTCTTCTCGGTGCACGGCTGGGAGACGTCGGGCCGGTACGAGGCGTAGGCGCCGTTGCCGCACTGCTGGGCGATCAGCCAGTCCACCGACTTCGTGGCGGGCGTGACGCCCTCGACCCGCTGGGCGAGGAAGGCCAGCGACTGCCGCCAGACACCGTCGTACGTGGGGTCCTTCGTCCCGTACAGCCCGGAAGGCAGTGCGACGGACGGCGAGGGCGACGGGGACGGCGCTGCGACCGCGACCGGGGCAGCGGCCGCACAGAGCACGGTGGCGGTGGCGGCGAGCGTTGCTGCGCTGCGGCGTACGGTCATGGCGGGCGGGGCCTCTCCTGCGGGGGGAACCGGGCACAGGCACGCTCACGCACCAGGCTCCGGCTCCGTATACCTCGACGGTGCCGACCACCGGGGTTCCGGTGGTGCGAGCCGGTCACGACCGCGGACAGGGCATTCCGACTCACCGTCTCCTGTGACGGTTCACGGCTGCGTGGTCAGTGCCGGATTTGCACCGGCTTCCCCCTGAACGGGCATGATGACGACTCGCACACTCTACCGGGCGGGTTCGGACGGCCTCCGAGCCGGGAGGAGCGCCGACGCCCGTCCTCCCTCCCGCCAGGGCGGGAGCCCACGTCACACTGCGATGTACGTCACCGGCTCGCTCCCCGTCACCGCCTCCGCACGCCCCAGCTTCACCAGCCGTCTCAGATGCGCCTCGGCCTCCGAGACGGCGATGTTCCGCGAGCCGTGCGGGATCTGTGCCCAGGGCCGGTTCCACTCCATCCGCTCGGCCAGTTGCCACGGCGTCAGCGGGGTGGCCAGCAGCTTGAGCAGCCCGGTCAGCCGCTCCTCGTGATGGTCCAGGAGTTCCTGTACGCGCCCCGCGGCATCCGTGAACGCGTACTGATGGGCGGGCAGCACTTCGGCGACCCCGAGCCTGCCGATGCGCTCCAGTGAGTCGAGGTAGTCCCCAATGGGGTCTCCCCTGCCCGAACGTAGCTGAACGCTTGGGGAAGGGCCGGTCGCGGTCGCGTCGTCCGGGTCCTCGTACAGCCCGATGTGCGGGCTGATGCCCGGCAGCAGATGATCCCCGGAGAAGAGCCGGCCACGGCCCGGCAGATTCCGCGGATGCTTCTCCTCCAGGTGCAGGCAGACATGGCCGGGCGTGTGCCCCGGCGTCCAGATGGCCCGCAGCTTGCGGCCGGCCAGACCGAGGAGTTCACCGGGAACGATCTCCCGGTCCGGCAGCGCGGCCCGCAGTCCGGGCAGGGTGTGCATCCGGCCCCTCTCGGCCGCGGCGGCCCGCAACGGCGCGAGATGTTCCTCGGGCGCACCGGCCGCAGTGAGTTTCGCCGAAACATACGACAGCCAGGTGCCCGGCCGGGACTCACGGGTGCGGCGCACGATCGCGGTGTCGGCCGCATGCATGGCGATCCAGGCCCCGGACACCTCGCGCACCTGCCCGGAGAGGCCGTGGTGGTCGGGGTGATGGTGGGTGATGGCCACACCGTGGATGTCACCGACACCCACACCGACCGCGTCGAGCCCGGTGGTGAGTGTGTCCCACGCCTCCGGATCGTCCCAGCCCGTGTCGATCAGGACCGGCCCGCGATCGGTGTCGATGACATGCACAAGGGTGTGGCCGAGCGGATTGTCCGGGATGGGGACCTTGATGCTGTGTACGCCCCCGCCGTGGTCGGTCACCTGTGTCATGGGCTCCCCATCTCTCTCCGCGGCCTGGTCGGTGCGCCGGACGTACGGCTGTGCGGTGCACCGCGCCCACTGTAACGAGAACTTGTTTCAGTAGTAGCCCCAGTCGACCATCTATTCGTTCAGGGTGCTCCTCGGTCGCGCGGCGGCCCGGGTGGGTGCTGTCGCAGCCGTGGACTCCTGGAACTGGAACTGGTATCAGTTCTGACACTGAGTCAGGTAACGTGCCGGGTCGCGGGAGGCAGCAGCCATGACCGAGCTTGTCGAACACGGAAAACTGTTCATCGGCGGGGAGTTGGTCGATCCGCTGGGCAGGGATGTCATCGAGGTCATCTCCCCGCACACCGAGCAGGTCATCGGCCGGGTGCCGCACGCCTGCGAGGGGGATGTGGACCGGGCTGTCGCCACCGCCCGGCGGGCTTTCGACGAGGGGCCCTGGCCGCGGGCGTCCCTCGACGAGCGGATCGAGGTGATCACCCGGATCAAGGACGCGTTCGCCGTGCGGTACGAGGAGATCGCCCGGGTGATCAGCTCGGAGAACGGCACCCCGTACACGTCCGGTGTCATGGTGCAGGCGCTTGCCGCGATGATGGTGTGGGACGCGGCGATCACCGTCGCCCGCAGCTTCCCGTACGAGGAGCGGCGGGACGGGGTGCTCGGGCCGCTGCTGGTGCGCCGGGAGCCGGTGGGAGTGGTCGCGGCCGTGGTGCCGTGGAACGTTCCGCAGTTCACCGCCGCCGCCAAGCTCGCGCCCGCGCTGCTGGCCGGCTGCTCCGCCGTGCTCAAGGTCTCGCCCGAATCCCCGCTGGACGCCTACATCCTGGCCGAGATCGCCGCCGAGGCCGGGCTGCCGGAGGGGGTGCTGTCGATCCTTCCAGCCGACCGTGAGGTCAGCGAGTACCTGGTCGGGCATCCGGGCGTCGACAAGGTGTCGTTCACCGGGTCCGTGGCCGCGGGGCGCCGGGTGATGGAGGTCGCCTCCCGCAACCTCACCCGGGTCACGCTGGAGCTGGGCGGGAAGTCCGCCGCCGTGATCCTCCCCGACGCCGATCTGGACGCGGCCGTCGCGGGCATCGTCCCCTTCGCCTGGATGATCAACGGCCAGGCGTGCGTGGCCCAGACCCGCATCCTCGTCCCGCGCTCGCGCTACGACGAGATGGCCGAGGCGTTCGCCGCCGCGGCGGGTGCGCTGAAGGTCGGCGACCCGCTCGACCCCGCCACCGAACTCGGCCCCCTCGTCGCCCAGCGCCAGCAGCGGCGCTCGCTCGACTACATCCGGATCGGCCAGGACGAGGGCGCCAAGATCCTTACCGGCGGCGGGCGTCCGGCCTCCCAGGAACGGGGCTGGTACGTCGAGCCGACCCTCTTCGGCGACGTCGACAACTCCATGCGCATCGCCCGCGAGGAGATCTTCGGCCCCGTCATCTGCCTCCTGCCGTACGGCGACGAGGCCGAGGCCGTACGGATCGCCAACGACTCCGACTACGGGCTCAGCGGCAGCGTCTGGACCGCCGACACCGAACGCGGCGTCGACATCGCCCGCCGGGTCAGGACGGGCACGTACAGCGTGAACACCTTCAGCCTCGACATGCTCGGCCCGTTCGGCGGCTACAAGAACTCCGGTCTGGGGCGGGAGTTCGGCCCCGAGGGATACGCCGAGTTCTTCGAGCACAAGATGATCCATCTGCCGGCCGGATACGAGGGGGAGTGATGGGGGACCGCTGGGCCGTGGAGGTCGACCGCGGGGTCTGCATCGGCTCCGGGATGTGCGTGAACCATGCCCCGGGAGGATTCGCGCTGGATTCCGCCCGGCAGTCCCACCCGGCAGCCCCGGAGACCGACGCCAACGAGAAGGTCCTCGCCGCGGCCGAGGGATGCCCGGTCGAGGCGATCACGATCACGCTGATCGGATCGGGGGAGGTCGTCTTCCCGCCGGAGGAGTAGCGGGAGGAGCAGGCGGGAGGGTGGTCCTCGATCTGATCCAGAACAGCCCCGGCATCACGGCGGACCGGCAGGCGCCGTTCCGCATCATCAGGCCACGTGAACTACGCGAAGCCGCCCAGGTTCTCGGGCAGCGGCTTCTCCAGGCCGGCACCCAGCCGTTGGAGGAGAGCCGCGGCGGCTGACCCCTGCGCGCGATCCGGCGCCGAGGAACGCGAGGTCAGCGCGCAGCAAGTGTGCCCGGCCCGGGAGTTGGCCAAGTCCCCGGTCGTCGTCCCGATCCCGGGGTCGTCCCGGCCGGCCACCATTCGTGATTCGGCGGCAGCAGCGGACCTGACGCTCACCGAAGCGGAGTTCGCCGAACTCGACGCGAGGGACGTCCCAAGAAGGGCGCCGAACCCCGACGCAATGGCTGAGGTGACCGGTCAGCGGGGTGGGAACGGGGCCAGGTGACGGTCCCATTCGTCCGCTGCCCGGCGCAGTCCTTCAGCGGTGGCCCTGATATCGATCACACACTCATCAGAGCTCCTGTCGCCCGCCCGCCATACAGGCGCTGCCTCGTAGCAGAGGTGTACTCGGAGCGCCCCGACACCATGGCGCCCCGCGGCATGGCTGAAGGACAGAACGGGCTCGAGGAAGGAGAGATCCGGCAGTGTGCCCGTCAGCGTTTCTCCGCCCATGGCCCGCAGCCACGGCGAGATCTGGCGTGCCTCTTCGGTCAGCAGGCATGGGTCGGTGAAGGACCAACTGGCCTCGGGCGTGGTCACCTCGCCTTCGACGACCAGCCAGTTGTCGTCGTACCGGTCGCCGATGACCGCCGGGAACCGGTAGCGCAGCGGGCGTAATTCGATGCGATGTTCCTGATCCGTGAGCAGCACCGCCCAAGGGTGCCACGCACCGTCTTGCACACCAACGTGAATAAGTGCAGAACAAGCCGAATGCCAGGCGCCATGTATTGCGGGTAGGGCTTCACCTCGTACGAGGTCGGCAGCGTTGCGGGCCAGGAAGTTGCCGGACACCGCACAAGCAGGTGCAGCCCGGCCGATGGCAGGATTCCGCGCATGACCGATGCCCGGGAAGTGACCTGCCGTCCCCTCAGGAAGCGCACCCTGTGGTCCTTCGTCGGGCTCGGTGCGGCGGGGGCGATCCTGGCCGCGGTGCGCACGGCGTACTGGGGCCCGGACGTGTGGCTGGGAGTGGGCCTGCTTCTCGTACTGGTGGGCATCGCTTCGCTCCGCGCGGTCACCGCCCGGCTGAGCGCCGACGCGTACGGCTTGCACTCCAGGACACTGCTGCGCCGCCGGAGTGTGCCGTGGCGTGACGTCGCCGACCTGCGTGTACGCCTGAAGTACGCGAACGATTCCAGGGTTCAGGAGACCCGTCGCGTCAGCCTGGTGCTGTACGACGGACACAAGAGGCTCCTGCCACTGCCGAAGAGCCGGTCCTGCGACGACCCGGACTTCGACGCGAAACTGGACGCGCTCCGCGCGCTGCACCGCCGTTACGGAGCCCCGGATTCGAGCCACCTCCCCGTGATCTCGTACCGCACCGCCGGGCGCGGCTGGGCCGGGTCACTGGGCGTGTGCGCGTTGCTGCTCGCGTGCGCGGGCGTGGCCGCATGGTTTGTGCCGAGCGCCGCGTCGGCGGTGCAGGCGTGGAAGTCGGCCACCCCGTGCACCACCGAGACGTCCGCCACGGAGCTCGGGGGAGACTGCCTGACCACCCTGCCGGCCGTGATCGCGCGGACCGAGGCCAACCGGCCCAAGCAGCGCAGCTGGCTGTACTTCGCCGACAGCCGGCCGCTGGAGCGACTCGAGGTCCCGCTAGAGGCCGCCCAGGGGTTCCAGCCGGGCGACAGCGTCGAACTGACCTTCTGGCGCGGCAAGGTGGAGGTGGTCGCCGGAGAGCGCTACGTGTGGCGCGAGCACATACCCGCCGCCGGGGAACTGGCCGTCGTCGCGGCCGCGTGCGCCCTCGCCGCGGGCTACCCCGGCGCCCAGGTGCTGCTGCGCCTGCGCGGGCGCCGGCTGCCCGACGACGAGGTCCTCCCGTCGGCCCTTCCGTTCGCGGGCGCGCTCGTCGGTACCGCCCTGTGGCTGCTGCCGCTCTGCTACCTCCACCCCACGACGCTGCTCGCCTCTCCCGCAGCGATCACGTGGGTGGCCGCGGGCTCGTCGGCCACGCTGGGCCTTTTCATCCGGGCCTGGCACGCCACCCGCGTCCGTACGCCCGGAGAGGCAGGAGCGATCGAAGAGTCCGCCGAGGAGGAAGTGTTCCTGGCCGCCCGCTTCCTGGAGCACACCGACTACAACCCGAACGGCTTCGGCACCCACGTCGTCCTCGGAGGCGGCCCGCCCGCGGTGACGCCCCACCCGGGCCCGGGCCGGTTCGCGGCGAAACGGATACCGGTGGAGCGGCTCACCGTCAAGGACGTGCGGCGTGCCCGGGGCGACGACGGCGACACCGTCCCCAGAAGCTGGCACATCGCCGAACTCGACGACGCGGGCGTGCCGGTCCGCCTCGCGGCCGCCCCGGCCGACCTGACCCGCATCATCCGCGAGCTGGGCTCTGCGAAGACCCCCGCGAACACCGCGAACCATTGACTCGGAGCGTGCTCCGGCACGCGGAATCCCGGTCAACGCCCGTACAGATACGGGCTGCTGGGAAAGGACCCGCATGTGCTACCGCGCCATCGGCACCGACCCCACCTGCCGGGAGGTGAGCCGCGGTGGACCTGGAGCCGGCCGCGGAGCAGCGGGCGGCGCTGGATGCGGCCCGCTGACGGCCCGGGACCGGACCCGCACCATGTACGCCGCCACCATGCCGACGTGCGACGGTGTGTGCACCGACCCCGTGTGACGTGGGCTTCGGTCTCCTTACGGTGACGACCATGGAGACTCCTCAGAGCCCGGACCACGGGCCCGCCCCACAGGCCACCCCGCCCACCGTCCCGCCGCCCGCCGCAGGCCCCCCGCCGTCGCCCGCAGACCGGCTCCTCGCCGGGCGCACCGCCCTGGTGACCGGTGCCGCGAGCGGTATCGGGCGGGCCTGCGCACAGACCCTGGCCGCCGCGGGCGCCCATGTCCATGTGGTGGACAAGGCCGCAGACGCCGCGAAGAGCCTGGCGGAGGCGATCGGCGGGACGGCGTGGGTGGTCGATCTCTCCGTCCCCGACGCGGTGGACACGCTGCCTGCCGACGTGGACGTCGTGGTCAACAACGCAGGGCTCCAGCACGTCGCCCCGGTGCACGAATTCCCCCCGGACCGCTTCGCGCTGATCCAGCGCGTCATGGTGGAGGCCCCGTTCCGCATCTTGCGCCGGACCCTGCCGGGCATGTACGAACGCGGCTGGGGGCGCGTGGTCAACATCTCGTCCGTGCACGGCCTGCGGGCCAGCCCCTACAAATCGGCCTATGTGATGGCAAAGCACGCACTGGAGGGACTCAGTAAGGTGGTCGCGCTCGAAGCGGCGGAGCACGGGGTGACGAGCAACTGCGTCAGCCCCGGGTACGTACGCACCCCCCTGGTCGAGAACCAGATCGCGGACCAGGCCCGTACGCACGGCATCTCCGAGGAGGAGGTGGTGGGCCGGGTCATGCTGGAACGCAGCGCGATCAAGCGCCTGATCGAACCCGACGACGTCGCCGAAGCCGTGCTGTGGCTCTGCGGACCGCGTACCGGGCACATCACCGGCACCTCGCTCTCCATGGACGGCGGCTGGACCGCCAACTGATCACCCAACCCCTACGAACGATGGCCGCCCATGTCTGAACCGTCCGCCTCCGCCGCGCCCCATCTGCGGCGCCTCCTGGACCTGCTGGCCGACGACGCCCCCGCCGAGGCGCTGGGCGCCGTCTCCTCGCAGGCGCGGGCCGCCGGTGTACCCGCGGGCGATCTGGCGGAGGTGGAGCGGGCCACCGCCGCCGCCCTGCGGATCAGGGGTGCCCTGCGGCAGCACCGGCGCCGCGAGCTCCAGCTCACCGCGCTCTTCGACACCGCGGGCGACCTGGCCGCATCCCGCGACCTGGACGACGTGCTGAAGGCGATCGTCCGCCGCGCCAGGATGCTGCTCGGCACGGACACCGCATATCTCACGCTCCCCGACGAGGAGGCGGGGGACACCTATATGCGGGTCACCGACGGGTCGGTGTCGGTGCTCTTCCAACAACTGCGGCTGGAGCTCGGCCATGGGCTCGGCGGTCTGGTGGCGCAGACCGCGAGCCCGTACGCGACCCCCGACTACCGCACCGACGACCGCTTCCACCACACCCGCAACATCAACGCCGGGGTGCTGGACGAGGGGCTCGTAGCCATCCTGGGCGTGCCCCTGCTTCTCGGCTCCAGCCGCGGCGGTACGGGAAAGGTCATCGGCGTCCTCTTCGCGGCCGACCGTGCACCCCGCGTCTTCAGCCCCGACGAGGTCGCCCTGCTGTGCTCGCTCGCCGCACATGCCGCGATCGCCATCGACACCGCCCGCGCGCTCGCGGACACCCGGTCCGCACTGGACGAACTGGCCGAGACCAACGCCGAGCTGGCCGAGGCCAATGCGGCCGTACGGGCCCACTCGGCGGCGATGCGGCGCGCCGAGGAGTCCCACGACCGGCTGACCGATCTGGTCCTGCGCGGCCGCGACGTCAAGGATGTCGCCGCGGCGGTCGCGGGGCTGCTGAACTCCCCGCTCACCATCCACGACCCGGGCGGGCGGCCCCTGGCGGCGGTCCGGCCCGACGGGGCGGACTTCGCCGCCGACAGCATGGACGCCGGATGGCTGGCCGAGACCGCCGAGGAGTCCCGTACGGGTGCCCGCGCCGTGCACCGCGACGGCCGGTGGATCTGCGCGGTCCTCGCCGGACGGGAACTCCTGGCCGGTCTGGTCCTGCACCGGCGTGAACAGCTCGACGACTCCGACCGGCGGCTGTTCGAGCGGGCCTCGGTGGTCACCGGACTTCTTCTGCTGCTGCGGCGCACGGTCGCCGAGACCGAGAACCGGGTCCGCGGAGAGCTGATCACCGACCTGCTGACCGACGCGGACCGTGACCCGGCCGGACTCGCCGAACGCGGCCGACGCCTCGGCATCGACCTCGACCGCCCACATCTGCTGCTGGTGGCCGAGGGCGGAGCCCGGGAAAGGCTGGCCCCTGCCGCGATGCGCTATCTGTTCGGCGGGGACATCCACGGGGTGAGCGCCGAACACGCGGGGAACGTGGTGCTGTTGATAGAGGCCGGCGACCCCGGCCCGGCTGCCGGTGACGCGGCACGCGCGGCGGCGGCCCAGCTCGGCCAACTGATCCAGGCTCCCGTCACCGTCGCCGCCACCGGGCCGGCCCACGGTGCCCGGGAGCTGGCCTCCGCATACGGGGAGGCCGCCCGCTGCCTGCGCGCCATGCGGGTCCTGGGGCGTGCGGGGGAAGGCGCGTGCGTCGACGAACTCGGCTTCCTGGGCGTGGTGTTGGGCAACGCCCAGGACGTCGACGGCTTCGTCACGGCGACACTGGGTCCACTGCTGGAGTACGACGCGCAGCGCGGCACGCATCTCGTGCGTACCCTCGGTGCCTATTTCGGGTCCGGGGGCAGTCTCATCCGCGCCAAGGACGAACTGCACGTGCACGTCAACACGGTGGTGCAGCGGCTGGACCGGGTGCAGGTGCTGCTGGGGCGGGACTGGAACGAGCCCGGGCGGGCGTTGGAGCTGCAACTTGCCTTGCGGTTGCATTTGTTGGCGGGCGGCCGGGAGCGGTAGAGGCCGTCCGGCCGCCCGGGGTGCGTTGCGGTGTCTGTGTCCTCAGGCGCCGGACGGGCCGGGGGTACCGGACATGGTCAGCAAGTGGTGTGCGATTTCTCCGGCGCCCGCTTCTCCCGTCAGCAGCGTGTAGTGGTTGACGTCCCGTACCGGCACCGGTGTGACCTCCGTGCCCCCGAGGTCGGCCGCTGCCAGGCGTGTCTCGTCGTACAGGCCCTGCTCCTCGTTCATCAGGCCCCGCTGCGCCCACAGCAGAGTCGCCGGAGCCGGCAGCTTCCGTACCGCCGTCAGCACCTCCTCGTCGAAGAGGCCGATGCCGTCGGTGCGTACCGCCTCGATCCGGCAGGTGGAGTGCATGGCGGGTTCGTCCCCGGTCAGGTCGCGCTGGATGTACGCATCCACCTCGGCCGACCACGCACCCGCGAACGCCGGGTGCGCCTGCCAGAAGGAGCGGTAGGCGGCCCGGTCGGGGAAGGTCATCGACAACCGGTCCATGGCCGGGCCGATCACGGCGGTCATCAGCTCGTCCGGGGAGAGATGCGTGGGGGCGGGGAAGCCGATGCCGCCGTCGACCAGCAGCAGCGGTCCGAACCGTTCCGGGTGCCGTACGGCGGCCAGCGCCGCCACGAACGCGCCCATCGAATGACCGGCCAGCACCACCCGGTCCAGACCCAGGGCCTCGGCCAGGGCGGCGATGTCATCGGTGTGCGTGGCGATCCCGTACGGCCCCGGCAGGGCCGAGCTCCCGGCCCGGCCACGCAGATCCGGGGCGATCAGGGTGATGCGGCCGTCCAGCAGCCTTGCCACCGGGCCCCAGGACAGCGCGTTGGCCGTGATGCCGTGCAGGGCGATGACGACCGGTGCGCCCGGCTCGCGGGCCGGCCATCTCAGTACCGCCAACTCGCCCCCGGTCACGGGGACCTGTATCTCTTCGTACGGAATCACGGGCGTCCGTTCTCCTTCCGGGCCTTCCCGGCCGGGAGTGTTTGGGTGGCGGCGGGACCGCGTCGTGCCGCGGCCAGCCGGGACGGCAGCCGGGCCAGGCCGCCCGGCAGCAGGTGTACCACGGCCACGAACAGCACACCGAGCAGGAACAGCGGCTGGGAGAGCGGCACCCGCAGCACCGCGGGCAGATCGGCGACCGCGCCCGACCCGGCCAGATCGCCGAGCCGGTGATCGGCCCAGGTGTAGAGGATGCCGCCGGCCATCGGGCCCCAGCGGGTGCCCGATCCGCCCAGCACCACCATCACCAGCAGCGAGAGGGTGAAGTCCGAGGTGGTTGTCTGCGGTGTCGAGCCGCCGGTGAGCAGCAGGTGCACCAGACCGCCCAGCGCGGCCAGCGCGCCCGCCAGGACGAAGGCCGTCAGCTTGAAGCCGTACGGCTTCAACCCCAGTACCTCCACCCGGCGTTCGTTCTCCTTGATGCCCTCCCACACCCGTCCGGTGGGGGACCGGACCGCCCAGTGGACGACGGCGAGGGTGAGGACCAGATAGGCGAGCGCCACCCAGTAGAGGTTCGCGGTGTGCTCGATGCCCACGAGCCCGGACGGCAGCAGATCCGCGGGGGCGGCCCGGCCCTCCTCGCCGCCGGTGAGACCACCGGGGTTGCGGGAGACCAGGATCGAGCCCGCCTGGGCGAAGGCCAGCGTCACCATGGAGAAGCCGATGCCGGTGACCCGCAGGCTCACCGATCCCAGGACCAGCGCGAGCGCGATCCCGAAGCAGAGGCCGAGCAGCGCGGACACGGCGAACGGGAGGCCCGTCTCCAGCAGGAACATGTTGGTGGCGTAGCTGCCCGCGGCGAAGTAGAGCGCATGTCCGAAGGAGAGCAGCCCGGTGCGGCCGAGCAGCAGGTCGTATCCGGTTGCCAGCGCGCCGAACAGAAGGCAGGTGGCGAGTAGTTGGAGACTGCCGGGGCTGCCGAGCGGGCCGTCCAGGAGTCCGGGCAGCGGCAGCGCGCTGTACGGCGCGATGGCGAGGATCAGCAGTGCGGCGGCGGGCCACCAGCGGCGCAGCAGCCGGGCGGTGTTCCCGGGGCCGGGCGCGACCGTGTGTTTTTCGCCGGTGCGGTCGTGTGTCTCGGTGACGGTGCTCACGCGAGCCTCCCGGTCAGTCCGCGCGGCCGCAGAAGCAGCAGCGCGGCGAGCAGGGCGACGACGGCCAGGTCGCCGAGGCCCGCTGCGGTGTAGTAGTTGGCGAACTGCTGGACCAGGCCGATGACGGCGGATGCCACTGCGGCGCCGGTCACCGAGCCCATGCCCCCGGTGACCACCACGACGAACGCGAAGATCAGCAGCGAGGTGCCCTGGCGGGGGTCGACCGAGCCGAAGTACAGGCCGCCGAGCGCCCCGCCGAGCGCGGCGGCGCAGCCGCCGATCGCGAAGACGAGTGTGAACGCCTTCCGCACATCGATACCCAGGGCGGTGACCATCGCCCGGTCCTCGACTCCGGCCCGTACGACCAGACCGTGCCGGGTACGGCCGAGGAAGAGCCGCAGTGCGACAAGGACCACGACCGCCGCCGCGACCAGTACCAGCCGGTTGACCGGGACCTGGGCGCCGAGCAGCCCGAAGGTGCCGGACAGCGCCTTCGGCCCCGGGAAGGTCCGGGCGTCCGAGCCCCAGATGCCCGACAGCAGCGCCGGGACGGCGAGCCCCACCCCGACCGTGGCGAGCACCTGCTCGCGCGGCCGGGTGTAGAGCGGGCGGACGACGGCGAGTTCCAGCAGCACGGCGGCCGCGGTGCCCACCGCCGTACCGAACAGGACCGCGAGGACGAAGCCCGCACCGCCCGGGCCGGCGCCGGGCAGATTGCCTGACGCCGCCCACCAGGTGCCGTACGCGCCGATGGAGAGCAGCGCCCCGTGCGCGAAGTTGAGCACGTCCATCAGGCCGAAGATCAGTGAGAGTCCCGATGCGATCAGGAAGTAGAGCGCCCCCAGACCGAGTCCGGTCATGGTGAGCAGAACGACGGTGGACATCAGGAATCCGCCTCCACGGAAGGTGCTTCGATGGCCGGGCCGTGTCCCACGCCCAGCAGGCGACGTGCCGCTTCCGCGTCGCCCAGCAGTTCGGTGGCCGGTCCCTGATGGGCGGTCCGGCCGTCGGCGAGCACCGCACAGTGCTCGGCCAGGCGCCGCACGACGGCGAGGTTCTGCTCCACGAGCAGCACCGGCACCGCCTCGGCGGCCCGCTCCAGCACCTGGGCGACCTCGGTGACCACCTTCGGCGCCAGGCCCTTGGTGGGTTCGTCGGCGATGATCAGCCGGTTTCCGTTGAGCAGCGTGCGGCCGATGGCCACCATCTGCTGCTGTCCGCCGGACAATGTTCCCGCCAACTGCCGTCTCCGGCGCTTCAGTTCGGGGAAGAGCTCATGGACGAGCGGGTACGCGGGCTCGCCCGCGCCGCGCCGCTCGGCCAGGCGCAGATTCTCCGCGACGGTCAGCCCGGCGAAGATGCCCCGGTCCTCGGGGGCGTAACCGATGCCCAGCCGCACCACGGTGTGGGTGGGCATCGACACGGTCTCCTCGCCGTCCAGCCGCACGCTGCCGGTGCGCGGGACGAGGCCGAGGATGCCGCGTACGGTCGTGGTCTTCCCGGCGCCGTTGCGGCCGAGGAGCGCGGTCACCCCGTGCCGGGCGACGTCCAGGTCCACGCCGTGCAGGATGTGCCGACCGCCGATCAGGACCCGCAGGTCCCGTACGGCGAGCAGGTTCCCGGATCTCACAACCCCTCCCCGAGATAGGCCTGTTGAACGATCGGGTCGGCGGTCACCGTCTGCGGGGTGTCCAGCGCCAGCAGCCTTCCGTGGTGCATCACGGCGAGCCGGTCGGCCAGGCCCAGCAGGACGTCCATGTGGTGCTCGACCATCAGGACGGTGCGGCCCTCGTCCCGCTGCAGGGTGCGGATCAGTTCGGTCAGCGCGGGGACCTCCTCCGCGCTCACCCCGGCCATCGGCTCGTCGAGCAGCATCAGCCGCGGCTCGCCCACCAGCAGCACCGCCAGCTCCAGCTTCCGCTTCTCGCCGTGCGACAGCTCGGACGCCATCACCTGTGCCCGGTGGCCGAGGCCGGTGCGTTCCAGTACGCCGTTCACCTCGGCGGTGTACGGGGAGGCGCGCCGCCACAGCCGGTACGAGCCGCCCCGGGCCGCCTGGGCGGCCAGCCGGACGTGGTCGGCCACGCTCATCCCGGGCCAGAGGCTGGACGTCTGGAACGTGCGGCCGATGCCGCGCCTCGCCCGTGCGTGCGCGGGGCTGGCCGTCATGTCCGTGCCGTCCAGCGCGATGGTGCCGGACGTGGCCGTGGTCAGCCCGCTGATCAGGTTGAACAGGGAGGTCTTGCCCGCCCCGTTGGGGCCGATGAAGGCGAGGAACTCGCCCTCGTGGACGCTCAGCGTGACGTCCTCGACGATCGTCGCCCCGCCGACGCCCCAGCCGAGTCCGGTCAGTTGGAGCACCGGGGCGGTGCTCCGCGCCCCGGCCGTGCGCTGTGCGGTGATGTCCCCTGCGGTCACCGGTCAGCCCGCCGAGGGCTTCGCGGGCGGCGCCACCTCGTCCATCGGCGCGGTGGTCACCAGCTCCGGCCGGGCACCGGCGCCCTTCCCCTTGAGCTTCGCGACGAACATCGGCTGCACCAGGGCGTGGTCCTGGGCCCGGACCTGCTCCTTGCCCTTCACCCCGTCGAAGCTCCAGCCCTCCAGGGCCTTCACCATGGCGGCGGTGTCGGTGGCGCCGCCCTTCTCGATCGCGCGCACGACCATCTGCGCGGCGGTGAAGCCGTCGGGGGTGAACAGGTCCGGGGTGCCGCCGGCCTTGGTGACCGAGTCGAGCATGGACTTCTCCACGGCGTTGCCGCCGCCCGCGCCGGGGAAGTAGTGCGCCAGGAACGACACCTTGGAACCGGCGTCGCCGAAGACCGGGTACGAGGCCGTTCCGGCGAGACCCGTGACGACCTTGCCCGCTCCCAGCACGCCCTGCTGGTCCAGTGCGGTCCACAACGCCGGTGCGGTGGAGCCGGCCCAGGCGACGAAGACCAGATCGGGCCCGCCCGCCTTGACCTGCCGGGCGAACGGGGTCAGGTCAGTGGCGCTGGGCGGAGCCAGTACGGAGCCGACCTTCGCGCCCCTGGCACCGAGGACGGCCTTCACGGCGGCGACATTGGCCTGGCCGAACGTGGAGTCCTGGGCCAGCACCGTGACCTTCTTGCCCTTGGCCTCGCCGAGCATCGTCCCGGCGGTGAGGATGTCCTGGTAGGACTGCCGGCCCGAGCGGAAGGTGTAGTCGTTGATGCCGGTCACGGCGTCGGTGGCGGCGGGGCCGCTGATGTACAGCACCTTGTTCTGGGCGGCGAGCGGCGCCATCTGGAGCGCGACCCCGGAATCGGTGGTGCCGGCCAGCACCTTGTAGCCCTTGCCGATGAGGTTCTTGGCGGCGGAGACCGCCTTGCCCGGGTCGCCCGCGTCGTCCTGCTCGGTGACCTCGATGCGGTGCCCGGCCACCTCGCGGGTGCCCTTCGTGGCGTGGTCCAGGCCCGCCATGAATCCGTCGCGGTACTGCTTGCCGTAGTCCGCGAGGAGCCCGGTCCGGGAGTACACGAGACCCACCTTGACGGTTCGGTCCTTCGAGTCCCCGCCGGAGTCGCTCTCGCCCGCCTTCCCGGCGGCGGTGCATCCGGCCAGCACGAGACCGGCGGCGGTCAGCGCGACGGCGGCGGAGAGGGATCTGCGGTGACGGGCGGTGCCTGTGGCTCTGCGACGCATGGTGACCGGCTCCTCGGCGTGTTCATGTGATGTCGCCGAACCGTATGAACACCACGCCGCCGTCGACATGGTGCAGGACACCCCACCTGACGCGGTGCGCATGTGGGGGCCGCACATGGGGCCGGAACGCGAAAGCCGCGCCGGGGAACCGGATCGTACGGTTCCCCGGCGCGGCCGGTGCGCGGGTCTCGGGCGGTGGCCCGTCACATCGCGCTGATGCCCTGGATCGTGGCCACGGTGATGCCGAGCACGGCGAACGCGATGCCGACGCTGCCCATCACGATGCCGGCGACCGCCTGGCCGCGGCCGCCGCCCTCGCCCCGGTCCGCCATGCGGCGGGCCGAGATGCCGAGGCACAGCGCGATGATCGGCAGGATGATCGGGATCAGCACCAGCCCGAGGATGCCGAGCACCATCGAGGCCGTCGCCTTGCCGCTGGGCAGTGGGGCGCCACCGGGGTACCCGTAGCCGACCGGGGGCTGTATGCCGTAACCCGGCCCGCCCGGGGCCTGCGTCCCCATCGCGCCGCCCGTACTGCCTGACTGGTCAGCCATGTCTTCCTCTCCATCGGTGCTGGTCATGACCATGATAGGGAGAGGGTTGTGGTCCTTTCGGACGGAGCGGTGAGGGGTGTGTGACGAAAGATCCTCCGGGGCGCGACCTGCCGGGGCCCGTCAGGACGCGTCCCGGGGTGCCGTCACGTCGATCAGCCGGCACACCGTCTCGATGTCTATCTTCACCTGGGCGATCGACGCCCGCCCCGACAGCCAGGTGATCAGCGCCGAGTGCCAGGTGTGCTCGATGACCCGGACCGCGGACAGTTGCTCCGGCGTCGGGTGCTCCAGGCCCATCGCGTCCAGGATGATCGCCGTCGTGATCCGCGAGACGGTGTCCACCTCCGGGCTGACGCTGCGGTCCGCGAAGGTCAGGGCCCGCACCATCGCATCCGCCAGATGCGGTTCGCGCTGCAGTGCGCGGAACGCCCGCATCAGGGTGCCGGCGACCCGCTGCGCCGCGTCGTCCCCGGCCGGGGGGCGCTTGTGCAGCGTCGTGTGCATGTGCTGGAGCTGGTCCTGCATGGTGGCGACCAACAGATGGATCTTGGACGGGAAGTAGCGGTACAGCGTGCCCAGGGCGACCTCGGCGGCCTCCGCGACCTCGCGCATCTGCACCGCCTCGAATCCGCCCCTGCTGGCGAGCTGGGCGCTGGCGTGCAGGATGCGGCGGCGGCGGGCCTCCTGCCGCTCCGTCAGGGGCGGCGATGCCGGCTTGGCTTCCGCTGTCATGTGTCCCCATCCATGGCTTCTGTCCACAACCGGAGGGAGGCGCTCGGTCTCCCGGCGGCGCACAGCATGCCAGGGTGGCCGGTCGTGGCGCGAATCACCTGATCCGGCCGTTGCGCCGACGCTACCTGCCGGTAGATTCGTAGCTCATTGAACGATCCAGTCTGAAACTTGTTCTAGATTAGCGTGAGCGGTTACGCTCCGGCGAACACGCAGTGAGAAGGGGGCCGAGTGTGACCGCTGAGGCCATAGAGACGGGCCCCCGCACGGGCAGCGACACGCCGGGCGCCGCCGGCGACCGTCCGTTGCGCATCGCACTCCTCACCTACAAGGGCAACCCGTTCTGCGGCGGCCAGGGCGTCTACGTACGCCACCTCGGCCGCGAGCTCGCCCGCCTCGGCCACAGCGTCGAAGTGATCGGTGCCCAGCCCTATCCGGTGCTCGACGAGGGCGTCCCGCTCACCGAGCTGCCGAGCCTGGACCTCTACCGCCAGCCCGACCCCTTCCGCACCCCGAAGCGCGGCGAGTACCGGGACTGGATAGACGCCGCCGAGGTCGCCACCATGTGGACCGGCGGCTTCCCGGAACCCCTCACCTTCAGCCTGCGCGCCCGACGCCATCTCGCCGCCCGCCGCGGCGAGTTCGACGTCATCCACGACAACCAGACCCTCGGATACGGGCTGTTGGCGGACCTCGGCGCCCCGCTCGTCACCACGATCCACCACCCCATAACGGTCGACCGGCAGTTGGACCTGGACGCCGCCGAGACCCGTCGTCGGCGCGCCTCTGTCCGCCGCTGGTACGCCTTCACCCGCATGCAGAAGCGGGTCGCGCGCCGGCTGCCCTCGGTGCTCACCGTCTCCGGCTCCTCCAAGCAGGAGATCGTCGACCATCTCGGGGTGCGGGGGGACCGTATCCACGTCGTGCACATCGGCGCGGACACCGACCTGTGGTCGCCCGACCCGTCGGTCGCCGAGGTGCCCGGCCGGATCGTCACCACCTCCAGCGCCGACGTCCCGCTGAAGGGCCTCGTCCACCTTGTCGAGGCGCTCGCCGGGCTCCGTACCGAGAACCCGCAGGCGCACCTCGTGGTCGTCGGCAAGCGGGCCGAGGACGGGCCGGTCGCGCAGGCCATCGAGCGGCACGGACTCCAGGACGCCGTCGAGTTCGTCAAGGGCATCAGCGACGCCGAACTCGTCGACCTGGTACGCAGCGCCCAGATCGCCTGCGTCCCCTCCCTGTACGAAGGCTTTTCGCTGCCCGCTGCCGAGGCCATGGCCACCGGCACGCCCCTCGTCGCCACCACCGGCGGTGCGATCCCCGAGGTCGCGGGCCCGGACGGCGAGACCTGCCTGGCCGTCCCACCCGCCGACGCCGGCGCGCTGGCCGAGGCGCTCGCCCGGCTGCTCGGCGACCCGGAACTGCGGTCCCGGCTCGGCGCCGCGGGCCGCGCCAGGGTGCTCTCCCGGTTCACCTGGAAGCAGGCCGCCATCGGCACCGCCGCCCTCTACCGCGAGGCGATCGCCGCCCGCGCCGCTACCGCGCGCCCCGGCGGCCGTCGTTGACACCGCCGCCCGTCCTCGTCGTCCCCGCCCACTGATCCCCCTCGACCGCGAAAGCAGGCATTCGTGCTGACCGTGGACTTCACCCGCTTCCCGCTCGCCGCAGGTGACCGAGTGCTCGACCTGGGCTGCGGCGCCGGACGCCACGCCTTCGAGTGCTACCGGCGCGGCGCCCAGGTCGTGGCACTCGACCGGAACGGCGAGGAGATCCGCGAGGTCGCGAAGTGGTTCGCCGCGATGAAGGAGGCCGGGGAGGCCCCCGAGGGCGCCACCGCCACCGCGATGGAGGGTGACGCGCTCAATCTGCCGTTCCCCGACGAGTCCTTCGACGTCGTGATCATCTCCGAGGTGATGGAGCACATCCCCGACGACAAGGGCGTGCTCGCCGAGATGGTCCGGGTCCTCAAGCCCGGCGGCCGGATCGCGATAACCGTGCCGCGCTACGGCCCCGAGAAGGTCTGCTGGACGCTCTCCGACGCGTACCACGAGGTCGAGGGCGGCCACATCCGCATCTACCGGGCCGACGAACTCCTCGGCAAGATCCGCGGTGCCGGCCTCAAGCCGTACGGCACCCACCACGCCCACGCCCTGCACTCGCCGTACTGGTGGCTGAAGTGCGCGTTCGGGGTGGGCCGCGACGGCAAGGACGCAGCGCTGCCGGTCCGCGCGTACCACAAGCTGCTGGTCTGGGACATCATGAAGAAGCCGGCCGTCACCCGGGTCGCCGAGCAGCTGCTCAACCCGGTCGTCGGCAAGAGTTTCGTGGCGTACGCGACCAAGCCGCACCTGCCCGTGGTCGCCGCTGCCGAGGACCTCTCCAGGGCCGAGGCGTGACCACTCCCGAGCAGACCGAACACCTCGTACTGCCCGGAGTCCTCACCGCCGAGCAGGCCGCCGAGACCGTCGCAGCCCTCCTCGCCGCGCAGTGCGAGGACGGTGCGCTGCCCTGGTTCCGCGGCCACCACCTCGACCCGTGGGACCACACCGAGGCCGCCATGGCCCTCGACGCGGCCGGCGAGCACGCCGCCGCGGAACGCGCGTACGACTGGCTGGCCCGGCACCAGAACGAGGACGGCTCCTGGTACGCCGCGTACCACGACGGAGACCCGGAGCAGCCGACCGACCGCGGTCTGGAGACCAACTTCTGCGCGTACGTGGCCGTCGGTGTCTGGCATCACTACCTCGCCACCGGCGATGACGCGTTCGTCGACCGGATGTGGCCGACGGTCTACGCCGCCGTCGAATTCGTCCTCCGGCTCCAGCAGCCCGGCGGCCAGATCGGCTGGAAGCGCGAAGCCGACGGAACGCCCGTCGAGGACGCGCTGCTGACCGGCTGCTCCTCCATCCACCAGGCGCTGCGCTGCGCACTCGCCATCGCCGAACGGCGCGAAGAGCCGCAGCCCGACTGGGAGCTGGCGACCGGTGCGCTGGCCCACGCGATCCGCAACCACCCGGAACGCTTCCTGGACAAGAGCCGCTACTCGATGGACTGGTACTACCCGGTCCTCGGCGGCGCGCTCACCGGAGCGGCCGCCAAGGAGCGGATGGAGGAGAGCTGGGACCGCTTCGTGGTCCCCGGCCTCGGGGTGCGCTGTGTGCTGCCCAATCCGTGGGTGACCGGTGGCGAGAGCTGTGAACTCGCCCTGGCGCTCTGGGTGATGGGCGAGTCCGACCGGGCGCTGGAGATCCTCCAGTCCATCCAGCATCTGCGCGCCGACGACGGCATGTACTGGACGGGGTACGTCTTCGAGGGCAAGCGGGCGTTCTGGCCGGAGGAACTCACCACCTGGACCGCCGGTTCGCTGCTGCTGGCGGTGGCCGCGCTCGGCGGCGACGAGGCGACCACCGCGGTATTCAGCGGCGAACGGCTGCCGCGCGGGCTGGAACCGGACTGCTGCGGCTAGCCGGCTTGTGCCGGATGCGGCCGGCCACCGCGTGACCCACGAAGAGGTGGACGACGGCGGCCAGCCCGTATCCGGAGATCACCCGCGCCCACGCCTCGTCGAAGGTGAAGTTCCGGGTTGCCGTTTTCCGGCGGGAGAAACCCGGACGGCGGCTCCGAGTGGCACGCTGCCCGGGGCCGGGCGAGCCTTGCGGAGAGTGCCCAGAGGCATCACTCACCGTAAAGACCGCCGTGATGCGCCCGGCCAGGGAGGCCCGCTGTGTCCAGTTCTGCCGTGACCCGTCCCGTACCGCTCCGCCGTCTGCTCGTCTCGCTGGTGCTGTCCTGCGCCGTACTGGTGGGCGCAACCGCGTGCGGCGGCGGCAACGAGGGCAAGACCGCGAGCAGCTCCGCGTCCCCGAGCGGCACGTCCTCGGCCGAGGCGCAGAAGTTCGCCAAGACGCGCTTCGTCGCCAATGCGGGGCTCGCGGCCGGTGCGACGTACCAGTGGATCGTGAAGCCGTACCGTGCGGGCAAGTTCAAGAAGGGCGCGGACGGACGGACGTTCGCTCTGGTCAAGGCCGGGCTCGCGGGCGGCTTCGCCTACAGCCGGCTGAAGGCCGCGGTGGTCAACGCCAAGGGCGACCCGCTGCTGTCGAAGGCGGTCGCGCCGCTGACGGCGGGCATCGAATCGCTCAAGGGGCTCGGCAGCAAGCTCCGCAAGGGCGAGGCGGGCGCGGGCGACATCAGCGCCTTCGAGAGCGTGATCAGCGGCGTCAAGGACGCGGGCAGGAGCGCGGGCGCCGAGGTGAAGGACAAGGTGCCCACCACCTCGCAACTCGGCGGATAATCGACGGGATTCCGGCCCTTGATCGAACTAGGGTGCGTGTCATGAGCGCACTCCCGCACGACCTCTACTGTGACGAAATCATCGGCCGCACCGACGCGTTGAGGGCGGCGATCAAGGACGCCGACCTCAACGCGACCGTCCCCACCTGCCCCGACTGGACCCTGCGCGACCTCGCCGTCCATGTCGGCGGAGCGCACCGCTGGGTGGGTGAGATCGTACGCGCCCGGGCCACCGAAGTGGTCCCGCACGAACGTGTGCCGGAGTTCAGGCCCGAGGGCGACGACCCCGCCGTGCTCGACGCCTGGCTGGCGGACGGGGCGGCGAAGACCGTCGAGCTCCTGCGTGAGGCCGGCCCGGACGTGCAGGCGTGGTCCTGGGGCTGGGAGCGCAGCACCGGCTTCTGGGCGCGTCGCATGGCGCACGAGACGATCGTCCACCAGGCCGACGCGGCACTCACCGCGAAGACCGGCTACGAGGTGGCCCCCGAGCTGGCCGCCGACACCATCGAGGAGTGGCTGGAGATCGTCGCCTTCGTGCGGGCCGCGGGTCACAAGGAGGCCGTCGAACTCGCCGGCGCCGGGCGCTCGATCCATCTGCACGCCACGGACGTGCCCGGTGCCGAGTGGCTGATCGAGCTCGGTGAGGACGGCTTCAGCTGGCGGCGCGGGCATGAGAAGGCGGACGTGGCGCTGCGGGGCCCGCTGACCGACGTCATGCTGGTCTTCAATCGGCGCCTGCCGGCGGACAGCGACCGGGTCGAGGTGCTGGGCGACGCGAAGCTGCTGGACTCCTGGCTGGAGCGCGCCACGTTCGGCTGAGCCCCCACCGGCCGCCGGGCGGGCGCCGGTCTCCCGTCCGCTGTGCGGGCGCGGTGGTGCTGAGCCAAGCTGGAGGGGAGAGCCCGTTGTGTCCGGCGGCCCCTGTGGAGGTGCCGATGGAGCCCGTCAGCGCCCTGAAAAGGATCGCCTTCCTGCTGGAACGCGGCAGGGCCGACACCTACCGCGTGCAGGCATTCCGTACGGCCGCCGACGCGGTGGCGGCGATGACGGACGGCGAGGCCGCACAGCGGGTGGCGGACGGCTCGCTGGAGTCGGTCAGGGGCATCGGGCCGAAGACCGCGCAGGTGATCCGCGAGGCGGTGGCCGGGGAAGTGCCCGGCTACCTGGAGCGGCTGGAGGAAGAGGCCGCTGCCGCCCCGCCCCCAGAGGGCGGCCGGAGCCTCCTCGCCCTGCTGCGCGGCGACTGCCATCTGCACTCCGACTGGTCGGACGGCGGCAGCCCGATCGAGGAGATGGGCCGCACGGCGGCGGAGCTGGGCCATGAGTGGGCGGTCCTCACCGACCACTCGCCCCGGCTGACCGTGGCGAACGGGCTCTCTCCGGAGCGGCTGCGCCGGCAGCTGGATGTGATCGCCGGGCTCAACGCGGGCTGGGCGCCGTTCCGGCTGCTCACCGGCATCGAGTGCGACATCCTCCCCGACGGCTCCCTCGACCAGGAGGAGGAGCTGCTGGAACAGCTCGACGTCGTGGTGGTCTCCGTACACTCCGAACTGCGGATGGACGCTGCCCCGATGACCAGACGCCTGCTCGCGGCCGTCCGCCATCCGCGGGCGAACGTCCTCGGGCACTGCACCGGGCGGCTGATCACCGGCCGGGGCCGCCCGGAGTCCCGCTTCGACGCGGACGAGGTATTCGCCGCGTGCGCACAGGAGGGAACGGCGGTGGAGATCAACAGCCGGCCCGAGCGGCTCGACCCGCCCCGCCGGCTGCTGCGCCGCGCCGTCGCCGCGGGCGCCCTGTTCTCCGTCGACACCGACGCACACGCGCCCGGACAGCTGGACTGGCAGATCCACGGCTGCGCCCGCGCCGAGGAGTGCCGCGTCCCGGCGGAACGCGTCATCACCACGTGGTCGGCCGACGAACTGCTGGCCTGGTCGCGCGGGGGCACGACCCCGGAGCGGGCCCGCTCCGGGGCGGACGGGGCGGTCTGCGCAGCCCCGGGACAGGAGCGGTGAACCCATGACGGCCACAAGCGTGCGAGGCATCGACCACATCGGGGTCACGGTCCCCGACCTGGAGACTGCCACCCTCTTCCTCGTCAGGGCGTTCGGCGCCGAGGTGCTGTACGACACCCTGCGCCGCCAGGACCGCCCGCAGGGCGGGCCGGACGTCGAACGGCGGCTCGGAGTCCCGGCGGGCACACAGCAGTTGGCGATCCGGATGCTGGCCCTTCCCGGCGACGGCCCGGGCATCGAGCTGTTCGAGTTCCAGGGCCCCCGCCGGGAACCACCGGTGCTGCCCTGCGACTTCGGCTGGCAGCATGTGGCGCTCTACGCCGACGATCTGGACGCGGCCGTGCGGGACTCCGTGGCCGCGGGAGCCTCGCTGCTCGCCCAGGCGCAGCCGCTGCCGGGCCCCGAAGCGGGGGAGCGCAACCGGTACGCGTATCTGCGCACCCCATGGGGCAGCACGCTGGTACTCCTGACGTACCCCGACCCCCAGCCCTGGGAGCGCACCGCGCCACGACGGCGGGTGCGGCCCGCGCCGGTCGGCACCGGGGCCTGGCCGACGGACCCGGCTCGGCCTAGTTGAGCTCGGCGAGCACCCGCAGGGTGTGCGGGTCCGGTGCTGTCACCAGCAGATCGGTCACCGGCCCCTTGCGCCACAACTCCAGCCGCTCCGCGATCCGTTGACGGGGCCCGACGAGCGAGATCTCATCGGCGAACGCGTCCGGCACGGCCAGCACCGCCTCCTCCTTGCGCCCTTCGAGGAACAGTTGCTGGATCCGCCGCGCCTCCTCCTCGAATCCCATCCGCGCCATCAGATCGGCATGGAAGTTACGGGCCGCGTGCCCCATCCCCCCGATGTAGAAGCCGAGCATCGCCTTCACCGGCAGCAGCCCCTCCGCGAGATCGTCACAGACGTGCGCGCGGGCCATCGGCGCGACCATGAAGCCGTCGGGGAGATCGGCCAGTGACGCCTCGTACACATCGGTGCGCAGCGGTGACCAGTACAGCGGCAGCCAGCCGTCGGCGATCCTCGTCGTCTGGGCGATGTTCTTCGGCCCCTCCGCCCCGAGCAGTACGGGCAGCCGGGACCGCAGGGGATGGGTGATCGCCTTCAGCGGTTTGCCCAGACCGGTGGCGTCCGGACCGTTGTACGGGTGGGAGTGGAAGCGTCCGTCCAGCTCAACGGGGGCCTCGCGGCTGAGTACTTGGCGGATGACGTCGACATACTCGCGGGTCGCGGTCAGGGGGCTCTTCGGGAATGGCCGCCCGTACCAGCCCTCCACCACCTGCGGCCCGGACAGCCCCAGGCCGAGCATCATCCGGCCGCCGGAGAGATGGTCGAGGGTCAGGGCGTGCATGGCGGTCGCCGTCGGGGTGCGCGCCGCCATCTGTGCGATACCGGTGCCCAGCCGGATGCGGGAGGTGTGCGCGGCGATCCAGGTCAGCGGGGTGAACGCGTCGGAGCCCCAGGCCTCTGCCGTCCACACCGAGCCGTACCCCAGCTCCTCCGCCTCCCGGGCGAGCTCCAGATGGGCGGGGTTCGGGCCGCGGCCCCAGTAACCGAGCGCGAGTCCGAGCCGCATTCCGCTGCCTCCCACCGTTTCTGATGCAACGTCAGATCATTGACGCACGGACGGAGAGTACGACAGCGGGGGGGGGGGCGGGGGGGGGGGGGGGGGGGGGGGGGGGGGGGGGGGGGGGGGGGGGGGGGGGGGGGGGGGGGGGGGGGGTTCTTGAGGGG